>JBAUQH010000025.1:0-5357 GCA_049580605.1 Gallionella sp.
TGCAAAGTCAAAAAATCCGCATACGCCTCAAGGCGTTTGATTATCGTTTGATCGACCAGTCGGCTGCGCGAATTGTCGAAACTGCCAAGCGTACCGGTGCGGTGGTGAATGGCCCGGTGCCGTTGCCGACCAAGATCGAGCGTTTCGACGTGCTGCGTTCCCCGCATGTCAACAAGACTTCGCGCGATCAGTTCGAGATGCGCACCCATCTGCGCTTGATGGATATCGTGGATCCGACCGACAAGACGGTTGATGCGCTGATGAAACTGGATCTTCCGGCCGGCGTGGATGTGGAAATCAAATTGCAGTAACAGTTTTACCCCGGTTTTGCCGGAAGGTTCTGCTGGTATGAACAATAGAAATATATCGGTTGACCAATTGTAGTCAGCCCCTTAACAAGAGGAAATAAAAATGAGCTTAGGACTTGTCGGTCGCAAGATTGGCATGACACGCGTTTTTGCCGATGACGGATCTTCGTTGCCGGTGACTGTGCTGGACGTGTCCAACAATCGTGTCACTCAGGTTAAATCCGCAGGCACCGATGGCTACACTGCTGTGCAGTTGGCGCATGGGGTGCGACGTCCCGGCCGGGTCAGCAAGGCTGCCGCCGGACATTACGCAAAAGCGGGTGTGGAAGCCGGGAGTGCACTGAAGGAATTTACCGTATCACCTGGACAATTGGATGGGCTGCAGGCGGGATCCGCGGTCAGCGTCGATATATTCCAGGTCGGTCAACTCGTGGATGTTACGGGTGTAACCAAGGGTAAGGGTTATGCCGGCACCATCAAACGCCACCATTTCAAATCCGGCCGTGCCTCACACGGCAACTCCAAGTCGCACAACGTGCCCGGTTCCATCGGTATGGCGCAAGATCCCGGCCGCGTATTCCCCGGCAAGCGAATGACCGGTCATTTGGGTGATGTGCAGCGGACCGTACAAAATCTGCAGGTGGTGCGTGTTGATGTTGCCCGTCAATTGTTGCTGGTAAAGGGTGCTGTTCCAGGAAGCATCAACAGCAGCATCATAGTGCGTCCCGCAGTTAAGGCAGGTGTGTAATGGAACTTAAAGTCATCAATGATAAGGGTCAATCGAGCGCGAACCTGAAAGCTTCAGACGAACTGTTTGGCCGCGAATACAACGAAGACCTGGTCCACCAGCTCATTACCGCCTATCAGGCGAATGCCCGGGCCGGAAACAGCAAGCAAAAGGGACGTAGTGAAATCGCCAAGAGCACCCGCAAGCCGTTCAAGCAAAAGGGTACCGGACGCGCGCGTGCCGGTATGGCATCAAGTCCTTTGTGGCGAGGGGGCGGGAAAATTTTCCCCAACACCGCTGAAGAAAACTACACGCAAAAAGTCAACCGCAAGATGTATCGTGCCGGTTACGCGTCGATCCTGTCCAGACTGGTCAGCGAGAACCGCCTGGTCGTCGTGGACAGCCTGACGGTTGATTCGCCGAAAACAAAATTGCTGGCGCAGAAGATCAAGGGGCTGGGTGTCGATACCAACCGGTTTCGTCTGTTGATCATCACCGACAGCATCGATGAAAATCTTTACCTGTCCTCCCGCAATCTGTCCAATGTGCTGGTGCTGGAAGCCAATCAGGCCGACCCTGTCAGCCTGGTGCGTTTCCCCAATGTTTTGGTGACACGCAATGCGGTCGCTAAAATCGAGGAGATGTTCGCATGAGTTCCCTAAAAACAAACGCCCAGAAATTCAGCAAGGAACGTTTGATGAACGTTCTTCTTGCCCCGCAGATTTCGGAAAAGGCGACCCATGTTGCCGAAAAAAATGAACAGGTCATCTTCCGCGTCGCGACGGATGCAACCAAGCCAGAAATCAAAGCTGCCGTGGAGATGATGTTCAAGGTTAGCGTGAAGAAGGTGCAGGTCGCATGCGTCAAGGGCAAGGCCAAGCGCATGGGCCGTCTCATCGGCCGTCGCAATGACTGGAAGAAGGCATATGTATGTCTGGCTGCAGGCCAGGAAATCAATTTTGCTGCAAGCGAGCAAGGATAATCATCATGGCATTGATTAAACTGAAACCAACTACTCCGGGCCAGCGCGCCGTCGTGCGTGTCGTCAATCGGGATCTGCACAGGGGCAAGCCGGTTGCGGCGCTGCTTGAAAAGCAGTCCAGTACCGCAGGCCGCAACAATAATGGCCATATCACTACCCGGCATAAAGGCGGCGGCCACAAGCAGCATTATCGCCTGGTGGACTTCAAGCGCAACAAGGATGGTATTCCCGCCACTGTCGAGCGTCTGGAATATGATCCGAACCGCAGCGCCAATCTGGCTTTGTTGTGCTATGCGGATGGCGAGCGACGTTACATCATCGCTCCAAAAGGCGTGGCAACGGGCGCAACCCTGGTGAGCGGTTCCGAGGCGCCGATCAAACCGGGCAATGCATTGCCGTTACGCAACGTGCCAGTCGGTTCGACGGTGCATTGCATTGAAATGTTGCCCGGAAAAGGCGCGCAACTGGCGCGTTCCGCGGGAACCTCGGTGCAATTGCTGGCTCGCGAAGGCAGTTATGCGCAGTTGCGTTTGCGCTCCGGCGAGATACGCAAGGTACACATTGATTGCAAGGCGACTCTGGGCGAAGTTGGCAATTCGGAACACAGCCTGCGTTCCATTGGAAAGGCCGGCGCGATGCGCTGGCGCGGCGTGCGCCCGACTGTCCGCGGTGTGGTCATGAATCCGATCGATCACCCGCATGGCGGTGGCGAGGGCAAGACAGCGGCTGGGCGCCACCCGGTCAGCCCGTGGGGCGTGCCTGCCAAGGGTTTCCGTACACGACGCAACAAGCGCACCACTGGCATGATCGTGCGACGTCGTTTCAAGGTTTAAGGGGTAGATAGATATGGCACGTTCAGTAAAAAAAGGTCCGTTTGTAGATGCTCACCTGCTCAAGAAGGTCGAGGCGGTACGCGCAACGAATGACAAGCGTCCGGTGAAAACCTGGTCGCGCCGTTCAACGGTGCTTCCCGAGTTTGTCGGTCTGACGA
Source organism: Gallionella sp. (assembly GCA_049580605.1). Lineage (GTDB taxonomy): Bacteria > Pseudomonadota > Gammaproteobacteria > Burkholderiales > Gallionellaceae > Gallionella. Next base: position 3,009 of record JBAUQH010000025.1, read on the forward strand.
TTGCGGTGCATAACGGCAAGCAGCATATACCGGTGTACGTATCCGAAAACATGGTGGGCCACAAATTGGGTGAATTTTCCCTGACGCGCACCTTCAAGGGCCACTCCGCTGATAAAAAAGCAGCGGTCAAGAAATAAGGAGGCATGATGAAAACGACTACTGCAGTTGCAAAAAGGATTCATCTGTCAGCGCAAAAGGGCCGCTTGGTGGCTGACCAAATCCGCGGGTTGCCGGTTGCGCAAGCGCTCAACATCCTGACTTTCAGCCCGAAGAAGGCCGCGGTGATCATCAAAAAGGCGCTAGAGTCCGCGATTGCGAACGCTGAACACAACGACGGAGCTGACATCGACGAACTGAAAGTAAAGGTTATCCACGTTGACAAGGCTGCATCGGGAAAAGGTTTCTCGGCACGTGCCAAGGGTCAGGGCAATCGTCTTGAAAAGCAAACTTGCCACATTACGGTCAGCGTAGGAAGCTAAGGGTAAATTATGGGACAAAAAATTCATCCAACCGGCTTCCGGTTGTGCGTTCGTAAAAACTGGGACTCGAAATGGTTCGCCAACAGCGGAAATTTCGCTGCATTGCTTCTCAAGGACATTGAGGTGCGGGATTATCTGAAGAAGAAACTGGTTACTGCCGGTGTTTCAAAGGTGGTCATCGAGCGCCCAGCAAAGAATGCCAAGGTGACGATTTACACCGCACGCCCCGGAATGGTCATTGGCAAGAAGGGCGAGGATATTGAATCATTGCGTGCTGAGTTGCGCAAACGCATGGGACTGCAATCGGTCGATGTCGCAATAGAGGAAGTACGCAAACCGGAAATTGACGCGCAGCTGATCGCCGAAAGCATCACCGCGCAACTGGAAAAGCGCATCATGTTCCGCCGTGCGATGAAGCGCGCAATGCAGAATGCAATGCGCCTTGGCGCGCAGGGTATCAAAATCATGAGTGCCGGACGTTTGAACGGGATCGAAATTGCCCGAACCGAATGGTACCGCGAAGGCCGTGTACCGCTGCATACTTTGCGCGCAGACATCGATTACGGCACCTCGGAAGCGAAGACCACATACGGAATTATTGGCGTGAAAGTTTGGGTATTCAAGGGTGAAACTTCGAGCCAGGAAGCAGTTGCTCCGGTTGCCGCTGAACCGGAAAAGAAAGCGAGAAAGTCAGGAGTGAAACATGCTACAGCCAGCTAGAAGAAAGTTCCGCAAGGAACAGAAGGGCCGTAACACCGGTATTGCCACGCGTGGCAACAAAGTCAGTTTTGGCGAGTTTGGCCTGAAGGCGGTCGTGCGCGGACGTTTGACTGCACGCCAGATTGAAGCCGCGCGTCGAGCCATGACACGCCACATCAAACGCGGAGGGCGCATCTGGATACGTATCTTTCCGGATAAGCCGATTTCCAAAAAACCGGCTGAGGTCCGCATGGGCAATGGCAAGGGTAACCCGGAATACTATGTTGCCGAGATTCAGCCCGGAAAGATGTTGTATGAAATGGACGGGGTAAGCGAAACGCTGGCTCGTGAAGCATTTCTGCTTGCGGCGGCAAAATTGCCGCTGGCAACGACTTTTGTAGTCAGACAGGTGGGTACATAATATGAAAGCCGATGAACTTAACGCCAAATCCGTAACGGATTTGCAAAATGAGTTGCTGTCTCTGACCAGGGCGCAGTTTGGTTTGCGTATGCAGGCTGCAACACAACAATTGACCAACACCAGCGAATTTCGCAAGGTACGCCGTGATATTGCCAGGGTGAAGACGGTATTGACGCAAAAGGGTGCGCAGATATGAGTGAAGCAAAAACAACGACAGAATCAAGCATGAAACGCACCCTGACCGGAACGGTGACGAGCGACAAGATGGACAAGACCGTAACGGTGTTGGTCGAGCGTAAAGTAAAGCATCCTTTGCTTGGCAAGATCATCCGGGTTTCGAAGAAATATCATGCGCATGACGAAGCCAACGAGTTTCATGCCGGCGATGTGGTCACCATTGAAGAGTGCCGGCCGATTGCCAAGACCAAGAGTTGGCGTGTTGCAAAGCTGCTGGAAAAGGCGGCGAACAATTAATAATTGTAATAACTGCTTGCGTCTTTTCTGAATTTGCATATAATGCGCGGCTTCGTTTCATCGCCGCTTGCGGCGACCTAACCCGAACGGGTTCCAAAACTGGCCGCTGTGAGCGGAACAAGTTGGAGATTAAATAATGATACAAATGCAGTCTGTTTTGGATGTGGCTGACAATACCGGCGCTCGTTCCGTAATGTGCATCAAGGTGCTGGGCGGTTCCAAGCGTCGCTATGCTTCTGTCGGGGATGTCATCAAGGTCAGCGTCAAGGATGCGGC
>JBAUQH010000026.1:0-3220 GCA_049580605.1 Gallionella sp.
CAGCGAACTGTACGACCCGGCGGCAGGCACATGGTCCGCGACCGGCGCCCTGATAACGGCGCGCAGGTTCCATACCGCGACCCTGCTGGCCGATGGCAAGGTGCTGGTAACGGGCGGAGGATATGGAAATGGAACGTCGGGATATGAGGGCAGCAGCGAACTGTACGATCCGGCCGGTAACGCGGGCTCGGGCTCCTGGACCGCGACCGGCAGCCTGATTACGGCACGCTACTACCACACCGCGACCCTGCTGCCCGATGGCAAGGTGCTGGTCACCGGTGGGTTCGGTACGGCCGGTTTAACTGACAGCAGCGAGTTGTACGACCCGGCGACGGGCACCTGGTCCGCGACCGGCAGTATGCTTATGACAAACGCCTACCACTCCGCAACATTGCTGCCCACTGGCAAGGTGATGGTCGTCGGCGGTGGGGTTGACAGCAGCGAACTGTACGACCCGGCAACGGGCACCTGGTCCGTGAACGGAAGTGTGATTACGGCACGCTACAACCACACCACGACCCTGCTGCCCAATGGCAAGCTGCTGGTCACCGGCGGGTTGTCGGGTTCGGGTATACTTGCCAGCAGCGAACTGTATTGGTAGACATTCTTGCAAGGGATGGTTAAGCCGAGGGAGCCGGAGCGATCCGGCCCTTTCTTTGTTCAGTATATTTAACGCCTGTAACCGTCTTTGGGCGCCAGACGCCCGCTATGAGTAAATCGGAGCAGAAATAATACGGGTTCTTACCGGTGTGCAGGATTGTTTCTTTGGATGCACACCAGATTGATACTGATTCCCGGTATCCGCCAGTCGTCAAAGGTAATAAATGGACACGCATCGACAGTCAAATGCGGTGTCCGCTTTCTTGTTCAAAGCCGAAATAACAAGGTGCCACACTTTACTTCTGCACTGGCCGAAAGGGAAAATCTCGCAATTATCTCTATCATCTTCTTAAGCGGACTACATTCAGAACTTTGTGAACGTCTGGTTTTGGGCAACAAATTTACATAGTTGAATGTCGCATATGGGCACGTTGCGGTAATCAGCAAGGGTCTGCTTTGGAGCGGCGAATTTACAAAGCTGTATGACTCTTATGTGTCGATAAGCGACATCTTCGCTAACAAATTTATTTTCAACACTATGTCGGCTTTGTGTCGATAAGCGACTGTTGGTAGTCGCTAACATTTATATCCGCTATCCCCCCAAGATCAACCGTTCGCCTTCCTGGCGTTCGATAGAAAAAAGCCCCGATCGATTCAGACCGGGAACTCCCATTATTCAACTCTTTATACAGGCGACTTGAACTAATGCCGGACGTTCTTTGTTTCCGCCCTGTTGTCCGGGAACAAATTGCCGATTGGTCGATGCGTGATGAATCAGACGGTCAGCACGGTCGATCCGGTCGTCTTGCGCGCCTCGAGGTCGCGGTGCGCCTGCGCCGCATCCTTCAGCGGATAGGTCTGGTTGACGTTGATCTTCACTTCGCCCGATCCGACCACGGTGAACAGGTCGGCCGAATTTTCCTCGAGCAGGGGACGGGTTGCAACGAAGGTCGCGAGCGTCGGCCGGGTGACCATCAACGAACCCTTTTGCGACAGCAGCGTCAGGTCGAACGGCGGGACCGGCCCCGACGACGAGCCGAACAGCACCATCAGGCCGCGCGGCCGCAGGCAATCCAGCGATTTCATGAAGGTGTCCTTGCCGACCGAATCGTAAACCACGGACAGTTTTTCGCCGCCGGTGATTTCGAGCAGCCGTGTCTGGAAATCCTCGCGGGTATAGACGATCGGATAGCGGCAGCCGTTGGCATTGGCCAGCGCGGCCTTCTCGTCGCTGGACACGGTGCCGATCACGGTCGCGCCCAGTGCGGCGGCCCACTGGCAGACGATCAGGCCGACCCCGCCGGCTGCGGCGTGTATCAGTATCGTGTCGTCCGGTCCGACCTTGTAGATGTCGCGGATCAGGTAGCGCGCGGTCATGCCCTGCAGCATCATCGCAGCCGCGGTGCGGTCGTCGATGTTGTCCGGCAGTTTGACCACTTTGTCTTCGGGGATCAGGCTGGCTTCGGCATAGGCACCGATCGCCGATGCGTAGGCGACCCGGTCTCCCGTCTTCAGGTGGCTGACGCCGTCGCCGACCGCTTCCACGATGCCGGCCGCTTCCATGCCCGGCACGAACGGCAGCGGCAGCGGGTAAAGCCCGGTGCGGTGATAGACATCGATGTAGTTCAGCCCCACCGCGGTATGCTTCAGCCTGACCTGTCCGGGACCGGGCGCGCCGACGTCGACCGCTTCCCATTTCAATACCTCGGGACCGCCGGTCTGATGAACCCTGATTGCATTTGGCATGGTGAATTCCCCCAAAGAAATTAATAGAAAAATAGAAAAGCATTTAAACATAACTTTGCGGCGCTGTGTTCGGCGCGCTATTGTTGCTAATATTGCGGCTCTGCCCGACCGCCGCGCAAAGGACTATCGATGAACGACAAATTAACCGTACTGGTCACCCGCAAACTTCCCCAAGCCGTTGAAGAACGGCTGCGCCGCGATTACCAGCCGCGTTTCAACCCGGAAGACCGGCTCTACAGCGCCGACGAGTTGATCGCGCTGGCGCAGGGTGCCGACATCATCCTTCCCTGCCATACCGAAAAATTTTCCGCCGACGTGATCGCACGCCTGCCGGCATCCGTGAAGGCCATCGTCTGTTTTTCGGTCGGCATCGACTACGTCGATCTCGCCGCGGCGAAGGCGCGCAACATCATCGTGACCAACACCCCCGATGTGCTGACCGACGCGACCGCGGAGATCGCGATGCTGCTGATGCTCGGCGCCGCGAGGCGCGCCAGCGAGGGCGAACGCCTGATACGCGCGGGGAAATGGAAATCGTGGAGCCCGACCTTCATGATCGGGAGGCAGGTAACCGGCAAACGGCTCGGCATCATCGGCATGGGGCGGGTTGGACAGGCCACCGCCGAGCGCGCCCGCGGCTTCGACATGACCATCCTGTATTCGAACCGCAGCCGCCTCGCACCCGCACTTGAAAAAGACGCGACCTGGTTCGACACCGTCGAGGCGCTGCTGCCGCACTGCGATTACCTGGCCCTGCATTGCCCGGCCACGCCCGAAACGCACCACCTGCTCAATGCCGAGCGCATTGCGCTGCTGCCCGACGGCGCGATCGTGGTGAACACCGCCCGCGGCAGCGTGGTCGACGATGCAGCGC
>JBAUQH010000027.1:0-19144 GCA_049580605.1 Gallionella sp.
GACGATACTGGTGATAAACTCAAAAGGTGGTTCGGGAAAAACGACTCTGACCACCAATCTGGCCAGTTACTATGCCACCAAGAAGATCCAGACCGCAATCATGGACTACGATCCGCAGGGCTCGAGCATACAATGGTTGAGGGTGCGGCCCGACGAGGCGATAAAAATCTATGGGGCAAATGCTGCGCCGGCAAAGGGAGCCATTCCATTGCGCAGCACGCATGCCTGGGTTCCGCAGGATACTGAAATCACGATCATCGATGCGCCGGCCGGAACGAAAGGTTTGTTGTTGCAGGATCTGGTGCGCAAATCGAACTATATCGTGATTCCGGTTGCGCCTTCCCCCATCGATATCCATGCCACGGCGGATTTCATCAAGGAGTTATTCCTGTTTGGTGGTGCGCGCACCTCCGGAGCTAGGATTGCAGTGGTTGCAAACCGGGTCCGCAATTCCTCATCTTCGGTCTATGAAGCGCTGCAGCGATTTCTAAATTCCCTGAAACTTCCATTTCTTACCAGCATTCACGATTCTGAAAATTATCTGTATGCATCGGAAAAGGGCCTTGGTGTATTTGAAATGGACAAGTCCGCGACCGTAGCGGAAAGACAGGAACTGATGCCCATCCTGAAGTGGCTGAACGGGCAGTTCCCGGACAGATTCGGGTCACGTCTCGAGGATGATCAAGCCGGTCACGAAGGTTCCAGAACGTTCTCGGTGGGAACGCAGAATTTTACTGTTGTCAGCACCAGCGGAAGATTCAAGAGCTATCCCTGACTTTTTCTGAGCGCGGCGCGCTTCAGGTAAGCCTCCCGTGCGATCTGCACATCCTCGAGAAAATAGGGCAGTTCCTTGAGCAGCATGGCCTGCGGTCCATCGACAAGTGCCTTGGGCGGGGCGGGATGGAAATCCACCAGCACCATGTTCGCGCCTGCAATCACGCCCTGTGCCGTGACATGCATCATGTCGAGTATGCCGTCTGGAGCGGCGGCCCGCGAACCCACCGAGTGCGACGGGTCGATGCACACCGGCATGCGCGTCAGGCGCTTGACCACCGGCACGTGCGAGAAATCGACGAAGTTGCGGTGCGGGTCGCCCATGTTGGTTTTCATCCCGCGAAGCCCGAACACCACGTTGCGATTTCCCTCGGATGCCAGGTATTCCGCCGCATTCAGTGATTCGTCCAGCGTGATGCCGAAGCCGCGCTTGAGCAAAATCGGCATCTCGGTCTGCCGCCCGACGATCTTCAGCAATTCGAAGTTCTGCGTGTTGCGCGTGCCGATCTGCAACATCACGCCGGTCGGGTTGCCGGTCGCATGCAACGCTTCCCTGATTTCGTTGAGGTGCGATTCGTGCGTGATCTCCATCGCGATCACCTTGATGCCGTATTTGCCCGCTAGCTCGAACACATACGGCAGGCACAACTTGCCGTGGCCCTGGAAGGCATACGGGCTGGTGCGCGGTTTGTATGCGCCCATTCTTGTGCACATTTGGCCGTTGTCATGCACCGCCTTCATCATGATCTCGACATGCTCGCGGTTGTCCACCGCGCACAAACCGGCAAACACGTTCAGTGTGTCCTGCCCGAAGCGCACTCCGTTGTATTCGAAATGGGTGGGGCGCTGGTCGTCCTTGTGCCGTCCCAGGATGCGATATTCTTCGGAAACGCGCACCGCGCGTTCGACACCGGGCAGATTTTGCATTTCCTCGATTTCCAACGCCTTGGTATTGCCGATCAGGTAGATCTCGGTCAGCGTCTTTTCGCTGCCGCGCTCTACATGAATACGTGTCTGGATACCAGGCAAAGAGGCGAGATGTCCCAGCAACTGTTTGTATTCCTGAGATTGTTCGCCGACTTTTGAATCAAGTATCAGTATCATTTTTCTTCCCGTTCATTTGTGCAACAAAATTGCCATCTGCGCAGGCCAAAGCGCCATCGGTTCGCGTGCAAAACCGCTCTTTGCGAATTGCGTCCAACGGCCGACCACATAGCAGACCAACAGGTTGGAATACGCGCCCACATCCACGGACTCGCCCATTTCGCCCTGCGTCGCTGCCATGCGCAGCGATTGTTTGAGCGTGGCCTCAATGCGGTCCAGCAGCTGGTTGACACGCTGTTGCAGGCGTTCATCCTCGTTAACCAGCGCATCGCCGATCAGAACGCGCGTCATGCCGCGGTTCTTCTGCGCGAAACCGAGCAACATCGACACGGTCGCCTCGATCTGCTTCAGTCCGCTCTTTTCTTCCAGGGTGATCTTGTTGATAAGGCCGAACACGGTCTGCTCGATGAATTCGATCAGGCCTTCGAACATCTGTGCCTTGCTGGCGAAGTGCCTGTATAACGCCGCTTCGGAAAGTTCCAGGCGCGCCGCAAGTGCTGCCGTGGTGATTTTTTCCCCTTTGGGTTGTTCCAGCATCCCGGCAACGGCCTGAAGAATCTGCAATTTTCTTTCGCCCGGCTTGGCTGCAGCCATGATTATCCCCCCATTTGTTTTCAAAAAAATCCCGGACCCTGCCAGGAGCATTGCTCCCGTCATTGATCGATGTCAGGCCAAGCGATGCAGCACGTCAGGCAGTTGCATTACGTCGCGTATTTTTGCGTCCACGCATGGCGCGTTTTTGCTGCCGGCGTTCACCCATACGGTACACATGCCCAGCCGTTTTGCAGTATGCAGGTTCTCCAGGCTATCCTCGACCATGATGCATTGTGGCGCCCTCACGCGATGCAGTTTCATTAGCCGCATGAAGCCGAAAATATCCGGTTTGGGGCGATAGCGGGTATGTTCAACCGCCATCACATCGTTGAACAGGTCGTCCACACGCAAAAGCTTCAGCACGGCATGCGCATAGTGTTGCGGCGCGTTCGAGAATACCACTTTCCTGCCCGGCAGTGCATTCAGTACATGGCGCAGCCGCGGCGTCCTGAGCACCATCCGGTCCAGCTCGGGAAACTGGTGCGTATGCCACAGGAAATGGCCTGGATTCGTACCGTGGTGGCGCATCAGGCCGCTCAATGTTGCGCCGTACCTGCGCCAGTAATGTATGCGCAAATCGTTTGCTTCCGCCTCTTCCATTTGCAGGTGTTCCTGAAGGTAAGCCGTCATGCTGCGATTGATGTGCGGAAATATATGCGGCGACGCGTTATGCAACGTATTGTCTAGGTCAAAAATCCAAAATTTTGTTGCCATGCGTTGATGCGCTCATAAGATTTTGCTTGCATATCCAGCATAGGCTGCGCTGCGATTTTCTCGCCCGCATTGCCTGGCTTGGAAATTTTAATTTTCCGCGCTTCGAATGCAAAGTTACTTGCTTTTTATCAGAGTTCCGACACCTTCATCGGTCAATATCTCCAGCAGCAGCGCATGCTGCACCCGTCCGTCGATGATGTGCACGGCGCGCACACCGCCACGCGCGGCATCCAGCGCAGAACCAATCTTGGGCAGCATTCCGCCGGACAGCGTGCCGTCCGCGACCAGACCGTCGATTTGTTTCGGCGTCAGGCCGGTCAGCAGTTTGCCGTCCTTGTCCAGCACACCCGGCGTATTGGTGAGCAGAACCAGTTTTTCCGCTCGAAGCACTTCAGCGAGTTTGCCTGCCACCACATCGGCATTGATGTTCAGGGTTTCGCCGTCTGGCGATACCCCGATCGGCGCGATGACCGGGATGAAATCGCCCGAATCCAGAAAGGTGATGATGGACGGGTCGATCTTGTTGATATCGCCGACCAGGCCGATATCCAGCATCTTGCCCGGCTCGGTGTTGCTCTCCAGCAGCAGTTTTTCGGCGCGGATGAACGCGCCGTCCTGACCGGTCAGACCCACCGCCTTGCCGCCAAAACGGTTGATCAGGTTGACGATGTCTTTGTTCACCTTGCCCAGCACCATCTCGACCACATCCATGGTCTCTTCATCGGTCACGCGCATGCCCTGTATGAACTCGCCCTGTTTGCCGACTTTCTTGAGCAATTCGTTGATCTGCGGACCGCCGCCGTGCACCACCACCGGATTCATCCCGACCAGTTTCAGCAGCACCACATCGCGTGCAAAGCTTTCCTGCAATGCCGGATCGGTCATCGCGTTGCCGCCGTATTTGATCACGATGGTCTTGTCGGAAAATCGCTGGATATAGGGCAGTGCCTCGGACAGGGTGCGGGCTTTTTGCGCAACGCTGGTAGCGGAAAGCGGCATGATGTTCTCTATGTTCCGTTAAAATTCGGGTAGGCAGGCAAACAGCCAACTTGCGAAAGAATGCAAAACTATGCCGCGAATTCTACACCAGTAGCAATATATCAGGGTTGTTTCGCGATGCATGCGGCACGCACCGCCTGATCATTCGGCGAAGCCAACACTCACTCAGCGCATCTGCATGTTCATCTGCTGGTTACCGGAATTGCCCTGAACGGGTGCGGACGCGGTCAGCGAAATCACTTTGGCTTGGGTCTTCAACTTCATCGTGCCCAGCTTGCTCACCCTGATTTTCAGCGTCAATGGCACGGTCTGACCTTCCTTGAGCGGTGCTTTCAGCCCCATCAGCATCAGGTGATAGCCGCTTGCACCCAGGTTCACGGTTTTTCCGGGGGGGAGCTCGATCGACGCAACTTCCCGCATTCTCATCATGCCGCCCTCCATCGCCATGCTGTGCAGCGCGGCCGCTCCCGCAACCGGGCTGGATACACCGGCCAGGACCGCGGCATGTTTGCTGGTGATGGTCAGGTCCACGCTTGCCGCATCCTGTCCCGGTGCGGTCGCGCGAGCCCACGCATTCTGTATCTGGATATCGCCGGCGTAAGCGCTGGAGCACAGGAACAGGGTCGCCAGCAACCCGCCAAACCGAAACAAATTGATCATGATTGCCTTCCGATGGTTAATTTCAGCCGCTGATTATAACCGGCATGCGAAAACAGCGGATAGTTACCCCTGCCCAGGGCGCCCGACTATAATTGCACATTCGGATATTCGCCCAGAATAATGAAACACATTTTATTGCTTCTTTGCCTCGCGCCTGTGTTCGCATCCGCGCAAACCGGTCCATTGCCGTCGGCGCCCCAGATTGCTGCCAGGTCATATGTGCTGTTCGATTACAACAGCAACCAGATCTTGGTGGATCAGGACGGCAATGCGCGCATGGAGCCTGCCTCGCTGACCAAGCTGATGACCGCCTACCTGACATTCGATGCGATCAGGCACGGCACCCTTTCAATCAATCAGAAACTGAATGTTCCATCCATTGCTGTTAGGAATCCACTTCAGGATTCGCGCATGCTCCTGAAGGCGGGACAAACTGTCACCGTGGACGAACTGTTGCGCGGATTGATCGTCGACTCGGGCAACGATGCGGCGATCATGCTGGCTGAAAATATAGCGGGCAGCCAGGCAGGCTTTGTCGACATGATGAACCAGGAAGCGAAACACCTGGGTATGAAGAATACGCATTTTGCCGATCCGGCAGGACTTCCAGATGCCGAACATTACAGCACCGCATCCGACCTGGCCGTGCTCGCGGCAGCAATGATCCGCGATTATCCGCAGTATTATCCGCTGTTCTCGCTGCGCAGTTACACGTTCAGCAGCGTTACACAGTCCAATCCCAACCGGCTGCTGTGGATCGATCCCTATGTGGACGGTATCAAAACCGGCTACACCGAATCGGAAGGTTATTGCCTGGTTGCGTCGGCACAGCGGGATAAGCACCGCCTGATCTCGGTGTTGTTCGGCGCGAATACCAGCCGTTTGCGTGCCGCCGAAAGCCAGAAGCTGCTGAATTACGGCTTCCAGCATTTCGATTCCGTACGTTTGTATCAGAAGGGCCAGCCGGTCACCCGGCTGCCGATCTGGAAAGGCAGCGAGAGGCGGCTTGATGTCGGGTTTCGCCGAGACCTGTTCCTGACCATTCCCAAAGGGACGTTCTCCCAGCTCAGTGCAAAGATAGAAACGTACCAGCCCATCCTTGCCCCTGTACTGGGCGGACAACAACTGGGCGTGCTCAAGCTGATGCTGGCCGGCAAACCCTATGCCGAATTCCCGCTGGTGGCGCTGGAGGGTGTGCCGCTGGCGAACGTGTTCTCGCGCGGTTGGGACAGTATCCGACTTATGTTTCCGTAGCGAATCTGGCCATGACGATCTATCTGAACGGCGAGTACTTGCCTCTCGATGAAGCCAGGATCTCCGTGCTGGACCGAGGCTTCATCTTTGGCGACGGCGTGTACGAAGTGATCCCGGTGTATTCGCGCAAAGCGTTCCGCCTTGCGGAACACCTGCGCCGTTTGCAGCACAGCCTGGACGGGATACGCTTGCCGAATCCGCATCGCGACGAGGAATGGACCGGACTGATCAACGGGCTCATCGAGCGCAATTCCGGCGATGACCAGTATCTGTATCTGCATATCACGCGCGGTGTGGCGAAACGCGACCACGCGTTCCCTAATCCGCCGGTCAGTCCCACGGTGTTCATGATGAGCAGCCCGCTGCTTGCACCGCCCGCGGCGCAGCTGCGAAGCGGTGTGTGTGCAGTGACCGCCCAGGACAACCGCTGGCTGCGCTGCGATATCAAGTCCATCGCGCTGCTGCCCAACGTGCTGCTGCGCCAGATGGCGGTGGATGCAGGGTGCGCGGAGACGATACTGATCCGTGAAAATACATTCTTGACCGAGGGCGCGGCCAGTAATATCTTTGTGGCAAAGGGTGGGAAATTGCTTGCGCCGCCCAAGGACAACCTGATGCTGCCAGGCATCACCTACGACGTGATACTGGAGATGGCTGCCGCGAACGGTATCCCGTTTGAGCTGCGCCGGATAGCCATAGCGGAAGTATTCGCGGCAGATGAACTGTTGCTCACATCAAGCACCAAAGAAGTATTGGCGATCACCCGGCTCGACGGAAAGCCGGTCGGTGACGGCAAGCCTGGCCCGATGTTCGCCCGCCTGCTCGGTCTGTACCAGAATTTCAAGCGCGACGTGATGCGCGCCGGATGAGATCGCAACGATGAAAGAACTGCCTAAAATCGAATTGAGCGACAGCCTGATCGAATATCCCTGCGACTTCCCGATCAAAATATTCGGGCAACAGCAGGCCGGTTTCGCGCAAGCCGTGCTGGAAGTGGTCAACCGGCACGACCCGGGATTTCTTGCCTCCACGATGGAAATGCGCGCCAGCCGCAACGCGCGCTACATCAGTCTGACCTGCACGGTGCGCGCCACTTCGCGCGAGCAGCTCGACGCGCTGTACCAGGACTTGTGCGACCATCCCTCCATCGTGATGGTGTTGTGACGAATCAGGCGCAAGGGACTAGGGACAAGGTGCAAGATCAACCTTCCAGCCTTATCCACGTGTCGCCGCCCGCCGTCCATTCGTTGGGGCTGGTCGAATACCAGCCCACCTGGGATGCGATGAAAAAATTCACCGCCGAAAGGGATGGCGGAACACGCGATGAAATCTGGCTGGTTCAGCATCCGCCCGTATATACCCTGGGGCTGGCCGGCAAACCCCAACACCTCCTGCACAGCACGAACATTCCAGTGATCAAGATCGATCGCGGCGGCCAGATCACCTATCACGGTCCCGGCCAGATCGTTGCGTATGTGCTGTTCGATATGCGCCGATGGAAGATCGGCGTGCGCGAACTGGTGCGTCTGATGGAGCAGGCGGTGATCGACATGCTGGCCGAATACGGCGTGGCCGCGCAAGGCCGAGAGGATGCCCCCGGCGTGTATATCGACGGGGCGAAGATCGCCGCGCTCGGCCTGAAAATCAAGAACGGCTGCTGTTACCACGGCCTGTCTTTCAACGTTGACATGGACCTGGCCCCGTTCGCCAACATCAACCCGTGCGGTTATGCCGGGCTGCGCGTGACCCAGGCATGCGAATTGGGCATTACGGTTCCGATCAACGAACTGCAGGCCGAGCTGGCTCAAAATCTGGTTCATGGACTGCAGCGTCATCTTGGGGCCAGGCGGCACCAAGGAGCAATTGCATGATAGTTACCCGGGAAAGGTCGCTGCTCCTCGCGATGCTGGTGCTGCTGCTGATTCTGGCGCTTTCAGCGATCCATCCCTACGACCGCACCACCTGGTTCATGGAAGTCGCACCAATCTTCATTGCGCTGCCGGTCCTGATCGCTACGTTTCGCCGCTTTCCGCTGAGCACGCTGCTGTATGTGCTGATTTTTATCCACGCGCTGGTGCTGATCGCAGGCGGACATTACACCTATGCACGCGTACCGCTGGGGTTCTGGATCGAGCATACCTTTTTGCTGGGCCGCAATCCCTACGACAAGATCGGCCATTTCATGCAGGGTTTCGTGCCGTTTCTGGTCACGCGCGAGATCCTGCTGCGCAACGGTTTCCTGACCAGCCGCAAGATGGCCGCATTCCTGTCGCTGTGCGTGGCGATGGCAATCAGCGCGTGGTATGAATTGATCGAGTGGTGGTCGGCGCTGGCGATGGGCCAGGGAGCGGATGAATTTCTCGGCACGCAGGGCGATCCGTGGGATACCCAGTCCGACATGTTCTTCGCTTTTATCGGCGCGACGACCGCTTTGATTATAATGTCGCGGCTGCACGACAGCCAGATGCATCGATTGAAACAAGGAGAAAGAGTTTGACCGCAACCAAACAAACCGGGAAAGAAAAGACTGCGCGCAACCCGATCAAGATCGTTCCGCTGCAGGAGCGGTTGCGCAAACCGGAATGGATACGCGTGAAGTCAGGCAGCGGGCAGGGTTATCACGACGTGAAACGCATGCTGCGCGAGCACAAGCTGCACACGGTGTGCGAGGAGGCGTCGTGTCCGAACATCGGGGAATGCTTCGGCAAGGGCAACGCGACGTTCATGATCCTGGGCGATGTGTGCACACGACGCTGTCCGTTCTGCGACGTCGCGCACGGCAAACCGCTTGCGCCGGATTCGAGCGAGCCGGATAACCTGGCACGCTCGATCAGCCTGCTCAAGCTGAAATACGTGGTCATCACCAGTGTGGATCGCGACGACCTGCGCGATGGCGGTGCAAAACATTTTGCCGACTGCCTGCGCGCGATACGCGCGAACTCGCCCGCGACTCGCCTTGAAATCCTCGTCCCGGATTTTCGCGGCCGCCTGGACGATGCGCTTGATGCACTTTCAGCGAGCCTGCCCGACGTGCTGAACCACAACCTCGAGACCGTGCCCCGCCTGTACAAGCTTGCACGCCCCGGCGCGGATTATGCGCATTCATTGAAACTGCTGAAAGATTTCAAGACGCGCTTTCCGCACATTCCGACCAAGTCCGGTTTGATGCTGGGCCTGGGCGAAACCGACGAGGAGGTGCTGGCGGTAATGCGCGACCTGCGCGCGCACGATGTGGACTTGCTGACCATCGGCCAGTATCTGCAACCCTCCGACGGCCACCTGCCGGTGTTGCGCTACGCGCCGCTGGAATCGTTCACGATGTTCGAACAGGCTGCAAAGGAGATGGGCTTCAGCCATGCGGCCTGCGGCCCGATGGTGCGCAGCAGCTATTTCGCCGACGAGCAGGCGCATCATGCGGGTGTATTTGTTTCTTAGGGGCTGACGCCACCGTGGTAAACTCCATTCCGAAGCTGGCCAGGCAGTCGCTGCGTCCGCAAGGACGGAGAGGAAAGTCCGGGCTCCACAGAGCGGGATGCCGGCTAACGGCCGGACGCCGAGAGGCGATGGAAAGTGCCACAGAAAATATACCGCCGATGGCCCGACTTCGCCGACCGCAAGCGAGGCAAAGTCACCCAAGAAGAGCAGGGGCGAAGGTCCCTGAAAATATTGGGAAGGGATCAGGCAAGGTTGAAATGGCGAGGTAAGAGCTCACCGCGCTGCTGGCAACAACAGCGGCAGGGTAAACCCCATCCGGAGCAAGACCAAATAGGCTGACCATGGCGTGGCTCGCGTCGTCAGCGGGTAGGTCGCTTGAGCGTAAGGCAACGAAACGCCTAGAGGAATGACTGTCCACGACAGAACCCGGCTTACCGGCCAGCTTCACCTGTTTGATCGATGCGGGCTTGTATGCCTGCATGATGCAATGAAACTTTGTCATCTGACCCGCCGCAGTTTTTTATCAGTCTGCAACCCGCTTTCACCCTTGCCCTGAACCCGCCAGCCGCTCATTACAAACAGCATTAGCTTGCCTGCGCAATATCTTATTTATTAAGCATATTTAATTTTCATTAAGTTTCCGCTCTAACTCCTTGTCCTGTAAAGATAAATCCCCTTTTTCCGCTTGACCATTCAGTTTTTTTTCAATATAGTGGGTTTGAGTGGAGAAAAGTGGGAAAAAGTGGGGGATCGGATGTTTCAGGGAGCGGCACAACTCAATCTGGATAGTAAGGGCAGACTCGCGATACCGGCGCGGTATCGCGACATGTTGCTTGCGGATTGCACCGGCAGCCTGGTGCTGACCGCTGATGCTGACGGCTGCCTGCTGATCTACCCGCAACCGGAGTGGCAGCCGATACGCGACAAACTGCTCAAGCTTTCCGCGCTCAACCCGAAAATCCGCGCATTGCAGCGCCGCCTGATCGGTTATGCCGAAGACGTGACGATGGATGGCGCCGGGCGTGTGCTTATCTCCCCCACGTTGCGCGGCTACGCGGTACTCGACAAGCGCGTGATGCTGGTCGGTCAGGGCAACAAATTCGAATTGTGGGACGAAGCGAAATGGCTGATGCAGCAGGAAACCGCGCCGTTGTTCATGGATGGCGAACTGCCTCCGGAACTGGAAGGTTTTTCCTTGTAGAAACCGATGCAGAAAGTAGCGTGCGAAGCTGAGGCAAGGCAAAAAATTGGGAAGGGCCGGATCGTGCGATTTGCACATGAGGACGAAGAGCTGTTGTTTGGCGCAGCTTCAGCAAACACAGCAGTTATGCAGGGGTGCTTGTGAACGGGGGCCTGGCCCACACGACGGTTTTGTTGCATGAGGCCGTAGAAGCGCTCGCGATCAAGCCGGATGGCGTCTATGTTGACGGCACGTTCGGTCGCGGCGGGCACAGCGCAAAGATACTGGAGCGGTTGGGCAGCACCGGAAAATTGATCGCGCTGGACAAGGATACGGCAGCCGTGGCGGTCGGCAAAGCGTGGCGCGATGCACGGTTCTGCATGGCGCATCGCGGTTTTGCGCATATTGCGGAAGTCCTGCGAGAGCAGGGCGTTGAGCGGGTGGACGGCATCCTGCTTGACCTGGGGGTGTCGTCACCGCAGCTGGATGAAGCGGCGCGCGGATTCAGTTTTCGCTTTGATGCGCCGCTTGATATGCGCATGGATACCAGCAGCGGGCTGACCGCGGCGCAGTGGCTGGCAGCAGTGGACGAAGGCCTGTTAACGGAGGTGATACGTGATTACGGCGAAGAACGGTTTGCTAAGCAGATTGCAAGAGCGATTGTTGAGGCGCGCGCAATCGAACCCATCCACACCACGCGGCAACTCGTCGAGCTGGTTGGTAAGGCGGTGCGCACCCGTGAACCAGGGCAGAATCCGGCGACACGCACCTTTCAGGCTATACGGATTTATCTCAACCAGGAGCTCGAAGAGCTTGCGCGGGTCTTGCCGCAGTGCATGACGCTTTTGAAAAACGGGGGACGGCTTGTTGTGATCAGTTTTCATTCGCTGGAAGACCGCATCGTGAAGCACTATATGCGTGAGATGGCTCAGGGGGACAAATTGCCGCGCAGTGTACCGATCCGCGCCAGCGAAGTGCCGCCGGGAAAGCTGAAGCTGGTTGGCAAGGCGGTTCGTGCCGGTACGGCTGAGCTGAAGGCCAATCCGCGTGCGCGCAGCGCGGTGATGCGTGTCGCGGAGCGAAGCCATGCTGCATAGCGGCACTACAGGAGCGGGACACGGATGAAATCTGCGATCGGTCGCATTCAGTTGCAGGTCATCGGCAGGGTCGACAGGCTCAGCCCGGTCTACCAGGGTTTGCTGCTCGTGGTGGTGGTGCTGTGCGCGCTGAGTGTGGTGACCTCGCAGTACCAGGCACGCAAGCTGTTCGTCGAATTGCAGAGGGACAAGGACCAGGCGCAGCAGATGGATGTCGAGTGGGGACAGTTGCAGCTTGAGCAAAGCACCTGGGCCACGCCGGCAAGGGTGGAGGAAATTGCCGTGAAAAAGCTGCAGATGCATTTGCCCAAAAGCGGACAGGTTCAATTCATACAGGTAAGACCTGTTAGCGGGACAACGCCAAAACAATGAATTACGCTGCCAATGCACAATCGGAGATAACGGCGAGCTTGCCGGGATGGCGCGCCACTATCCTGTTTGCGCTGTTGCTGGCCGTACTTGCGGGGCTGTTCGGCCGCGGCGTGTATTTGCAGGGGATACACGATGACTTCCTTCAGGAAAAAGGCAAGGAGCGCTACAGCCGCGTGATCGAGGTCAGCGCGCACCGCGGCAACATCTCAGACCGCAACGGAGAGCCGCTAGCGGTCAGCACGCCGGTCGAATCGGTGTGGGCAAGCCCGCCCGACGTGGAGGCGAATCGTCAGCAGGAAAAAAAGCTGGCGCAGATACTCGGCATGAAACTGGATGAAGTGAAGAGCCGCCTGTCCGACACGTCACGCGATTTTGTCTATCTCAAACGGCTGCTGCCGCCAGACCAGGTCGAGAAGGTGGTGAATCTTCACCTTCCCGGGATTTCGCTGCAGCGCGAATACCGCCGCTACTATCCGGCCGGCGAAGAGGCCGCCCAGACCCTGGGCTTTACCGGACAGGATGACATCGGGCAGGAGGGAATGGAGCTGGCGCTGCAGCAACAGCTTGCCGGAAAACCCGGCAGCCAGCGCGTGATCAAGGATAACCGCGGATACATCGTCGAAGATGCCGGAAGTCTCCACCTCCCCAAACCGGGCAGCGACATCACCCTCAGTCTCGACAGCAATTTGCAGCATATCGCCTATCGCGAGCTGGAAAACGCGGTCCGGGCGCATCAGGCCAAGTCGGGCGCGGTCGTGATACTCGATTCGCGCACCGGTGAAGTGCTGGCGCTCGCGAATTATCCCAGCTACAACCCGAACAATCGCGGTAACACGAGCAGCCAGGCCATGCGCAACCGCGCGATTACCGACGAGTTCGAACCCGGCTCGACCATGAAACCGTTCACGATTGCGACCGCGATCGAAAACGGCAAGGTGACCCCGAACAGCGTTTTCAATACCGACCATGGTGTCTACGCGGTGGGCAACAGGAAGATCCATGATGCCGAACCGGAGTCGGTGCTGACGGTCGCGCAGATCATCCAGAAATCCAGCAACATCGGCGCAGCCAAAATAGCGCTGTCGATGAAACCCGAAATGATGTGGCAGGGCTTGTCGGACAGCGGTTTCGGCGAGCAGACCGGCAGCAACTTCCCCGGCGAGGCGCTGGGCAAGTTGCGCGACCCGAGGACCTGGCGCCCCATCGAGCAGGCGACGATGGCCTACGGCCACGGCGTCTCGGTTAACCTGCTGCAGCTCGCTCGGGCGTATACCATTTTTGCGAACAACGGCGAATTGGACCCGATTTCACTGCTCAAGCTGGATGCGCCGCCGATAGGCAGGAAGGTGTTTTCGGAACATACCGTGCGCGAGGTGCGCGATATGCTCGAGATGGTGGTGAAACCGGGCGGTACCGCGCCGCTGGCCCAGGTGGCCGGCTACCAGGTGGCGGGCAAGACCGGCACCGCGCACAAGCTGGAAAATGGCCGCTACGTCAACCGCTATATCGCCTCCTTCGTCGGCTTTGCGCCGGCATCGAATCCGCGGCTGGTGGTTGCGGTGATGATCAATGATCCGAGCGGCTCCGACTATTACGGCGGGGAAGTAGCCGCACCGGTATTCAGCAAGGTCACCGGTGCCGCGCTGCATGCGCTCAATGTACCCAACGATGCGCCGATGGACAATGTGATCGCCCCGCCCCCGGGTATCGTGAAGGAGGAAGTATGAGCGCTTCCCCTAACCGGTGGGCTGCAGAGCAGATGGCGGCGCTGAACGTTTCGGTGACGCGCTTGGTCACGGACAGCCGAGCGATACAGCGCGGCGATACCTTCGTCGCCTATCCCGGCGAAAAGTCGGATGGCCGGCAGTTCATCGCGAGCGCGATCCGGAACGGCGCAAACGCGGTGATCTACGAAACGATGCTGTCCGGGCACCCGGGGGGCGCGCACCATTTTGCATGGAACGAGGCGTGGCAAGTACCCCGTCTGGGCGTGGCCGACTTGCGCCACCACGCCGGCTGGCTAGCCGATGCGGTATACGGCAAGCCCTCGGAAAAAATGTGGACGGTGGGCATTACCGGAACCAATGGCAAAACCTCGACCAGCCACTGGATCGCGCATGCAATGAGCGCAGCAGGGAAGCGCTGCGCAGTGATCGGCACGCTAGGAAATGGATTCCTGGGGGGCAACGGTTTTGTCGACGGGAGCGCTGATGCCCTCCAGGCGTCCGCAAACACCACGCCGGACGCGGTGCGCGTGCATGGACTGCTGGCCGACTATCTGCGCGAGGGTGCGCAATCCGTCGCAATGGAAGTGTCATCGCATGCGCTTTCCCAGGGGCGGGTGAATGCGGTGCGCTTCAATGTCGCGATGCTCACCAATCTGAGCCGCGATCATCTCGATTACCACGGCGACATGCAAAGCTATGCAGCAGCCAAGCGCAAGCTGTTCGACTGGCAGCAACTCGGATTCGTGGTGCTGAACCTCGACGATGAATACGGCATCGAACTGGCCGAGACGATGCAGGACAGCGACGCGGAAGTGATCGCTTACGGCATGGGCGACGGCGCGTTGCAGCACGCCGAGCGGCTGGGATTGCGCATGGTCTACGGCAGCCTGCTGGAAATGTCCGGACAGGGCCTGAAACTTGCCGTGCACTCCAGCTGGGGTGCGGCGCAGCTGGACAGCGCGCTGATCGGGCGGTTCAACGCGGCGAATCTGCTCGGATCGCTTGCGGTATTGCTGGTGAGCGGAGTCGCATTGAACGATGCGGTGGCTGCGCTGGGCAGGGTACAGCCGGTGCGCGGACGCATGCAGCGCCTCGGGAACGCGCAACAGCCGGCAGTGATCGTGGATTACGCGCACACCCCGGACGCGCTCGAAAAAGTGCTGCTTGCCTTGCGCGAAGTCAGCATCGCCTCGGGCGGAAAGTTGGTTTGCGTGTTCGGCTGCGGTGGCGACCGGGATCGCGGCAAACGCGCGATGATGGGCACGGTGGCCGAGAAATATTCGGATTTATGCATCGTCACATCGGACAACCCGCGCAGCGAAAATCCGGATCAAATCATCGCGGAAATCGTCGGCGGAATGAGCGGAAAAAACCACGAGATCATCGTGGACCGTGCCGCGGCGATACACGGTGCGATACGGCAGGCGCAGCGCGGCGATACCGTGCTGATCGCCGGAAAAGGACACGAAGATTACCAGGAGATCAACGGGGAAAAGCATCCGTTCAACGATGTGTCGGTCGCGCAGCAGGCATTGCGCGAAACGGGAGTGGGGCAATGATGCAGCTGTCGCAAGTCGAGCAGGCAACCGGCGGGAAACTGCTGCCCGGACCGCAGGCCATGGCGGGCGATATAACGGTCAACCGCGTATCCAGCGACAGCCGCAAGGTCGCGCAGGGCGACCTGTTCATTGCGCTGCGCGGCGAGCATTTCGACGGTTACGCGTTTGTCGGGACGGCCGCGCAAGCCGGCGCAACCGCGGCAATGGTGAATGCGGACAGCTGTCAGGTTTCGCAGCAAAATGCCGGGGAGCAGGCAGCCGTCCCGCTGGTGCTGGTTGACGATACGCGGCTGGCGCTGGGACGCCTGGCCGGTTGGTGGCGCAGCCGGTTTTCGTTACCGGTGGTCGCGATCACCGGCAGCAACGGCAAAACCACGGTAAAGGAAATGCTTGCCAGCATACTCAGCGTAGCCGCAGGCACTGCGGATGCGGTGCTCGCAACCCGGGGCAACCTGAACAACGACATCGGCATGCCGCTGACGCTGCTGCGCATGAATGAGGGGCACCGTTATGCAGTGATCGAAATGGGCATGAACCATTCCGGCGAGATCGATTACCTGACCCGGATTGCGGAGCCCGATGTCGCGCTGATCAACAACGCGAGCGGCGCCCATCTAGAGGGGCTGGGTTCCGTCGAGGCGGTTGCGCAGGCCAAAGGCGAGATATTCGCCGGGCTGCGCCATCACGGAACCGCCGTGATCAATTCCGACGATTGCCACGCACCGATCTGGCGAACCCTGGCCGGGGCGCATCCGCTGCTCGAATTCGGCCTGAATGCGAACGCCGATATATCAGGCACCTGGCATCCGCTCGGCAACGGCTTGCGGCTGGATGTGACTGCGCCTCAGGGGATGTTTGCCGCAGACCTGCAGGTGCCGGGCATGCACAATGCGCTCAATGCGCTGGCGGCAACCGCCGCCGCAACCGTATTGAAAATTCCGCTCGAAACCATCGCTGCCGGTCTGGAAAAATTCAGCGGCGTGACCGGTCGCCTGCAGCGCAAGCCTGCGCTGCACGGCGCGATCATGATAGACGACACCTATAACGCGAATCCGTCCTCGATGCGGGCGGCGATCAGCGTGCTGGCGCAGGCACCCGGCAAACGCATTTTGGTGCTGGGCGATATGGGCGAACTGGGCGGCGGGGCGGCGGACCTTCATGCCGGAATCGGCGCGGAAGCGCGCCTCGCCGGCATCGAAAAGCTTTTCGCGCTGGGTGCGCTTAGCGTGAACACGGTGCGCGAATTCGGCAGCGGCGCGCAGCACTTCGCGCAAATCGGGGCGTTGCAGGATGCGCTGGAAAACGAACTGGACGCCAACACGACGGTGCTGGTAAAGGGATCACGATTCATGAAGATGGAACGCGTGGTCGAACACTTTACGGTGCACTGAGGAGAACGCATGTTATTGGCACTGACACAATGGCTGGCTGAGGATGTACGGTTTTTCAGCGTGTTCAATTACATCACGTTCCGCGCCGTGCTGGCCGCGATGACCGCATTGTTCATCTCGTTCCTGGTGGGGCCGACGATGATACGCAAACTGACCGCGTACAAGATCGGCCAGTCGGTCCGCGACGACGGTCCCCAGTCGCATCTGATCAAGGCCGGCACGCCGACCATGGGCGGCGCGCTGATCCTGACGTCGATCGCGGTCACCACACTGTTGTGGGGTGATTTGCGCAACCATTACGTTTGGGTGGTGCTGCTTACCACGCTCGGGTTCGGCGTGATCGGCTGGGTGGACGATTATCGCAAAGTGGTGCATCGCAATCCCAAAGGTTTGTCGGCAAAAGCAAAGATGGGCTGGCAGTCGGTTGTCGCGCTGGTGGTTGGCATTTATCTGTGGAAGGCCGCCAGCCTTCCCGCCAACACCGAATTGATCGTCCCGTTCCTGAAATTCTTCGTGTTTCCGCTCCCGGCATTCATGTTCATCGCGCTCACCTATCTGGTCATCGTCGGAAGCAGCAATGCGGTGAACCTGACCGATGGACTGGACGGCCTGGCCATCATGCCGACGGTGATGGTCAGCGGTGCGCTCGCGATATTCGCTTATGTGGCGGGTAATGCGGTGTTCTCCAAATATCTCGGCATACCCTATATACCCGGAGCAGGGGAACTGGCGGTGTTCTGCGGCGCGCTTTCCGGCGCCGGACTGGCCTTCCTGTGGTTCAACGCGTATCCCGCGGAAGTATTCATGGGCGATGTCGGGGCGCTGGCCCTGGGCGCGGCACTGGGTACCGTGGCGGTGATCGTGCGCCAGGAACTGGTGCTGTTCATCATGGGCGGTGTGTTCGTGGTCGAGGCGGTGTCGGTAATGATCCAGGTGGCCTCGTTCAAGCTCACCGGCAAACGCGTGTTCCGCATGGCTCCGCTGCATCACCACTACGAATTGAAGGGCTGGAAGGAAACGCAAGTGGTTGTGCGCTTCTGGATCATAACGATGCTGCTGGTGTTGATGGGTCTGGCGACCCTGAAGTTGAGGTGAGCAACCGAGATGATGACACTCAACGACAAATCGGTTCTGGTGCTGGGTCTCGGCGAGACGGGCCTGTCCATGCTGCGCTACCTGGGTGCGCAGGGTGCGCGCCTGAGCGCGGCGGACAGTCGCAGCATTCCGCCCGGTCTGGCCGAAGCAAAAAAATATGTGGCGGAGTCACTCATCCATTGCGGCCCATTCAGCGACGAATTATTCGCCGGCGTCGAGCTGATTGCGATCAGTCCCGGCGTGCCGCTGCGCGATCCTGCGGTGGCGCGCGCTGTCGTGTCAGGTATTCCAGTGCTGGGCGATATCGAGCTGTTCGCACAATCACTGCCGAAAGACAACCATCGCCCGCGCGTCCTGGCGATTACTGGATCGAACGGAAAAACGACCGTCACCAGCATGGTGGAGCATCTGTGCAGGACGGCGGGCAAGGACGTGGTGGCGGCAGGCAATATCTCTCCCGCAGTGCTTGATGTTGTGCTGCAACGCGGCATGAACCAGCCCCGGCTATGGGTGCTGGAATTGTCCAGCTTCCAGCTGGAAACCACATCCGGTTTGAATGCCGATGCGGCGACCGTGCTGAATGTCAGCGAGGACCATCTCGACCGCTATGCCGACCTCGCCGAATACAGCGCAGCGAAAGCGCGCATCTTCGCCGGATGCGGCACGCAAGTGGTAAATCGGGACGATGCGCGCTGCATGAGTATGGCCCGCAAAGATGGCAAAACCGTCACGTTCGGCCTGGGCGTACCGGATTCGGCGGACGATTTCGGGATAGCGCGCAGCAGAGGGGAAACCTGGCTGGTGCAGGGCGGGCAAAGGCTGCTCGAAGCCGGCGAATTGCAGGTGGCCGGATTGCACAATGTTGCCAATGCGCTGGCCGCACTGGCGCTGTGCCGCGCGATCCACCTGCCGATGCAGGCATTGATCGACGGGCTGCGCAGTTTCAAGGGCCTGCCGCACCGCGTCGAGCGCGTGGCGGAAATTGGCGGCATCACCTATTACGACGATTCCAAGGGCACCAATGTCGGCGCGACCATTGCCGCGCTGCAGGGGTTGGGATGCAAGGCGGTGCTGATTGCAGGCGGCGAGGGCAAGGGGCAGGAATTTGCGCCGCTCAAGCCGGTCGTTGCGCAGCACGCGCGGGCGGTGGTGCTGATCGGGCGGGATGCGCCGCTGATCGCGTCTGCGC
>JBAUQH010000028.1:0-1562 GCA_049580605.1 Gallionella sp.
TAATGAGAAACCCGCATTCTGATTCTCGGATTTCGCCGTTAATCATTTTGCCGGGTTTCGATGGAAATTGACACATGTCCCAATTCCTAAAAAATGCAAAAAGCTGGCTCCCCGGCACGGTCATCAGTATTTTGTTGATCGCAGCCATAGCTTATTTTGTAGATTGGTCGAAAGATCTTGCCGCGCTTCGCGCCGCAAACTATTGGATATTAGCCATTGCTGTTGTTCTTTCCTTTGCCTGGATGGCGGTGCGCGCCATCGTCTGGCGGACGCTGCTGCGCGAGCGCGCATCGTACCTGGCAGTCTTTAATTCATTAAATGAAGGCTACCTGCTCAACAACTTCCTGCCTTTCCGCCTGGGTGAATTAGGGCGCGCGTTCCTGTTGAGTCGAAAGACGGATTTGCAATTTACCGAGATCCTTCCGACGATCATTATCGAGCGGGCTACGGATTTAGGGTTTACTGCCGCCATTTTTCTTGCCTCGCTCCCGTTTGTGGTCGGCGCAGCGGGAGCAGATAGGATCGGCATCATTATTGGCGTGCTTGTGGTCATCGGGCTGCTGGTCATGTATCTGCTGGCCCGCTATGATCGATGGGCTTTGGATGCATTTCATAATGCAAGTGCCCGTTTTCCCGCCATTCAACGTTTTGGCGGCAGCCTGCTTGAATCTTTTCTTACCGGCCTGGCTGTCCTGACCGATGGCTGGTTATTTGTCCGTTTCCTGTTTTGGATGGCCGTTAACTGGGCCATGGCGCTGCTCAGTTATTATTTGATAATCACCGCTTTTTTCCCGCAGGCGCAAGTGACCTGGGCCATGTTCGGATTAGGCGCGGCCGCTTTCGGCGGCGCAGTCCCATCGTTACCCGGAGCTGTCGGCACTTTTGAGGGCGCATTCGGTGGGGCCTTAACGCTGCTGTCAGGTGACCGTTCCACGTCCCTGGCTGTTGCATTGACTTCTCACTTTCTCAGCTATCTGACCACCATTGTGCTGGGCGGGTACGCTCTATCGCGCGAAGGTCAAACTCTGACAGGGATTTACCGGCAGTTGGTCAAATTCCGTTCCAAGGGTGAAACGGATGATCCCTCTTTATGACACCCTGCATTCGCGTAGATTCCCAATCGTAAATTGGCTGCTGATCGCGTTGAACCTGTTTGTATTTCTTTATGAGATAAGCCTGAGCCCTTCCGGTTTGGATAAGTTGACGCGGACATGGGGGCTTGTTCCTTTACAACTGATGGCACATCCCGCTGCGGTGTGGGTGACCATCTTTACCGCCATGTTCCTGCACGGCGGCTGGTTTCATATCCTGAGTAACATGTGGGTGCTGTTCATCTTCGGTGATAATATCGAAGATCGCCTGGGCGGGGGGCGCTATCTGATCTTTTATTTGCTGAGCGGGGTGGCTGCCGGTTTGCTCGAATCTTATGTCCTGCCGGGCAGCAACGTGCCGATGATCGGTGCGAGCGGCGCGATTGCCGGCGTGCTGGGTGCTTATCTGGTCCTTTATCCTCGTGCACGCATTGCCAGCCTTGTGCCGATACTATTTATCTTTACCATCAT
>JBAUQH010000029.1:0-8784 GCA_049580605.1 Gallionella sp.
GCCCGGCGTATTCACTCCCTGGGAAGATATCGAGGCGAATTCGGACCTGCTTTTTTACGAGGGCCTGCACGGGCTGGCGCTGGACGAAGCCAAGGGTATCGACGCCGGCAAATATGTCGATCTGGGAATCGGCGTGGTGCCGGTGGTGAACCTGGAATGGATCCAGAAGATACACCGCGACGGTGCGGAACGCGGTTACTCGGCCGAGGCAACGGTGGATACCATCATGCGCCGCATGCCGGATTACATCAAGTACATCACGCCGCAGTTTTCGCACACCCATATCAATTTCCAGCGCGTGGCCACGGTGGACACCTCGAATCCGTTTATCGCGCGTGATATCCCGACGCCTGACGAGAGTTTTGTGGTGGTTCGTTTCCGCGACCCAAAGGGTGTGGACTTTCCCTACATGCTGGCAATGATCCCGAACGCCTTCATGTCGCGCGCCAACACACTGGTCGTGCCGGGCGGGAAAATGAGCCATGCGATGGAAATCATCCTCGCGCCGATCATGCATGAGATGATCCAGAACAAGAAGAAGTAAACATTTTGAAAGGAACTGCGGGGGAAGCAGACGACAAGTTTGCTTCCCCGTTTTATTTGCAATGGATATCCTCAAAGGCCTGAATCCGGAACAGCGCCAGGCTGTGACGCTGCCGCACCAGTCCGCGCTGATTCTGGCCGGGGCGGGCAGCGGCAAAACGCGCGTATTGACCACGCGCATTGCCTGGCTGATCAGCACCGGCCAGACCAGTCCGCACGCGATACTCGCGGTCACGTTCACCAACAAGGCTGCTAAGGAAATGCTCACGCGCCTGTCGGCAATGCTGCCGATTAGCACGCGCGGCCTTTGGATCGGCACGTTCCACGGCCTGTGCAACCGCATGCTGCGCGCGCATCACCGCGAAGCCAATCTTCCGCAAAACTTCCAGATACTCGACAGCGGCGACCAGCTTTCCGCGATCAAGCGCCTGATGAAGGCGATGAACGTCGACGATGAAAAATATCCGCCGCGCGAAATGCAGAACTTCATCAGCGGCAGCAAGGAACAGGGCCTGCGCGCACACGAGGTGGAAGCCTATGACCCTTACACGCGGCGCAAGGTCGAAGTGTTTGCCGGGTACGACGCGCAGTGCCAGCGGGAAGGCGTGGTGGATTTTTCCGAGTTGCTGTTGCGCAGCTATGAGCTGCTGTCGCGCAACGCGGCGATACGCGAACACTACCAGGAACGCTTCAGGCACATCCTGGTCGACGAGTTTCAGGACACCAATCCGCTGCAGTACCGCTGGCTGAAGCTGCTGGCGGCGAAGCACAGCGCGCTGTTCGCGGTCGGCGACGATGACCAGTCTATTTACGCTTTCCGCGGTGCGAACGTCGGCAACATGCAGGAGCTGTTGCGCGACTTTCATGTCGGGAACGTGATCAAGCTGGAACAGAACTACCGCTCGCACGCCAACATTCTCGATGCGGCAAACGCGCTGATCAGCCGCAACCGCAACCGGCTCGGCAAGAATCTGTGGACTTCGGAAAGCGGCGGCGAGCCGCTGCGGGTGTACGAAGCACCTACCGATGTGGAAGAAGCCGGTTTCATTGTCAGCGAGATCCAGCAGTTGAAATCCGATGGAATCAATCTGAAGGAAATCGCCTTGCTGTACCGCTCCAATGCGCAGTCCCGGGTGCTCGAACATGCACTGGTTTCGGCCGGATTGTCATACCGCGTCTATGGCGGGCTGCGCTTTTACGAGCGCCAGGAGATCAAGCATGCGCTGGCCTATCTGCGCCTGATGGAAAACACCGACGACGACAATGCGCTGCTGCGCATTATCAATTTCCCGACACGCGGAATCGGCGCGCGCAGCATCGAACAGTTGCAGGAAGCGGCGAAGATGAATTCGACGACGTTGTGGGATGCCGCCGCCCGGGCGGGAGGCAAGGTGTCTGCCTTCGTCGCGCTGATCGAGTCGCTGCGCAATGCCACGCGCGAGTTGCCCCTGCCCGAGATCATCGACCATGTGCTGGAACACAGCGGACTGATCGCGCATTACCAAAACGAGACTGGCGCGAAGAAGCGCGAGGCTGAAGAGCGTCTCGAAAACCTCAATGAACTGGTCAATGCCGCGACACTGTTCGTGCACGAAAACGAGGACGACAGCCTGACCGCTTTTCTGGCGCACGCCTCGCTGGAGGCGGGCGAACACCAGGCCGGCGACCAGGACGATGCGCTGCACCTGATGACCGTGCATGCCGCAAAGGGGCTGGAGTTTCATACCGTGTTCATCACCGGGCTGGAAGAAGGCCTGTTTCCGCACCAGAACAGCCAGAACGTGGACGGCGGCCTGGATGAGGAGCGCCGGCTGATGTATGTCGCGATCACCCGCGCGCGCCGCCGCCTTTATCTTACCTTCGCGCAACGGCGGATGCTGCATGGCCAGGCAAGTTACAGCATCGCATCGAGCTTCCTGCGCGAGTTGCCGGACCACCTGCTGCACTGGATTACCCCGGCGATCGCCCGGCGGGATACGTTCGCACAGCCGTTTTTACCGCCGCGCGAAGCCCACGCCCACGCCGCCGGCACAGCGCAGTCTTACGCCAATTCTTCCCGCTGGCGCAGCGGCCAGGCGGTGGTCCATCCCAAGTTCGGCGAAGGCATGATCGTGAATCTGGAAGGCAGCGGGGCGGATGCGCGCGTGCAGGTGAATTTCCGCAACGCGGGCGTGAAGTGGCTGGCGCTGGAGTACGCGAAACTGACTGCCGTTTGAATCCGCATCCGGCCAAACCGCACGGTCTACCCGAACGTCGATTCGTCGCTTTTGAAGATATCGTCTTGCGGCGGGGTGTCCACGGCTTCCTTCAGCGGCGGGAATATGTCGCTATAGCTGGCGTAAAGCGTGGTAAACACCATCGGCAGCAATATCAGCCAGCCCAGCATCATCGGCAGGCTGGCGAGCATTGCCAGCAGCACGAAGGTTATCCCGTACAACAGCATCGGCATCGCGTTAACGATAAAGGCGCGCAAGCTGAGTTTCATCGCCTGCAACGGCGGGACATTGCGGAAGTACACCAGCATCGGCGCAAACTGCATCGCCATGATCAGCATGCTGAACAGCACAATGCCGAGCAGTACCGCCAGCCCGGCACCCGCAAAAGCCTGCAGCATCACGGCGGGATCGGTCTCGGGACGTTCGCTCATCAGCACGCCAACCAGCGTGCCGCCGCCAACGGCCATCATCAATCCGAGTATCAGGTATTGGCTGACCAGTGAAATGCCGCCCAGCGTGACCAGTTGCGAAGTGTGCTGCCTGAAACCGCTGAACAGATGCGCCAGCTCCAGCTCATTGCCCTGGTTCAACGCACGGCAGCCGGCCATCAGGCCGACCATGATCGCCGGCACCAGCAGGCTCATCAAAGGCTGGCCCACAATCGGCACACTGGACATGACCACCGCCGCGATCATGCAAATAAACAGCAGCACGATCCACAGCAACGGCGCCTTGATAAACAGCGCGTAGCCCTGCTTGATCCACTGCCAGCCTTGCCGTGCCGGTAAGCGTTTCGGTTCCATCATGATTCTGCGTGCCTCCTGGTTACAGCCAGACCGGCTGGGCTGACTCGATATGGAATTTCAGGATGCGCTCGAAATGGCGCGGGTCGTGCGCATTGATCAATTCGCCGTCGCGGGGCAGGTGCTTGTCGAACAGGCGCGACAGCCAGAACCGCAGCGCGGCGGCCCGCAGCAGCAGCGGCCAGGCGCCCTGCTCGCTGTCCAGCAGCGGACGGACGGCATGGTAGGCGCGCAGCAGCGACTGTGCCTTTGCGGCGTCGATCGTGCCATCTGCATTGACGCACCAGTCGTTTACGGTGATCGCAATATCGTATAGCAGCGCATCGCTGCATGCGAAATAGAAATCGATCAGGCCGCCGATGCGACCATCTTCGAGCAGAACGTTATCACGGAACAGGTCGGCGTGGATTACCCCGTGCGGCAGCGATGTCCATTCCTGTTGCGCATGCAGCGCGACTTCGCCGTCCAGCAACCCGGCCTGATTCGCATCCAGGAAAGCCCGCACCCTGGGTGCGGTGGCGGCGCGCCATGCGCCACCGCGCGGATTTGGCATGTTCTGCAGGAAACTCTGGCCGGCGATGTGCATCTGCCCGAGCATCGCGCCGACAGCGGCGCATTGCGCGTTGCTCGGCACGGTGACGGACTTGCCATTCAGGCGGCTGACGATGCAGGCGGGTTTGCCCTTGAGCGTGCCGAGGAACTGATTCGTGCGGTTTGCGACCGGATTGGGACAGGGAATGCCGTGCCGGGCAAGGTGCGCCATCAGGTTCAGGTAGAACGGCAATTCGTCCGCACCGAGTATCTCGAACAGGGTCAGCACAAAGCGGCCATTGCTGGTGGTGACGAAATAGTTGGTGTTCTCGATGCCGGAAGCGATGCCCTGCAGCTCCTGCAACTGGCCGAGAGAATAATTGCCCAGCCAGGCGGTCAGATCCGCTTCGGATACGTTGGTGAAAACCGCCATCTGCTAGAAACGGTGTATGACCCACTGCGGCGGGCGCACGCCGGAATCGAGACTTTCCTGGCGCGAAAACTTGCCGTCGCCCCGGTCGTCGACCAGGTAATAGGGCTTGCCCACCCTGGGAATGATCTTGATCATGTACAGCCTGCCGCCGGCGCGATATTCCTCGACGGTAACCGCCTTCTCCTTGGTGATGGTCACCTCGGGTTCGTTTTCGGCAGAATTGTTGATTACGGGAGGCGGCGGCAAAGGTTCGAGTTTGCGCGGAGCCGTCTGTTCGGCAAACGCGGCAAAGGAATAAACACTCAGCAGCAACAGGAGTAGTGGGCGCATCGGGCTGGCCTTCCGGATAGGTAAGGAATGCATTTTAGCCGATGCGCACAGAGTCTGTGTGGGATGCTGCAAGGTGCCCTACTGCTCAGCCGGTGCGCCGGCCCGGCGGTTCGGTCAAATATCCCTTGTTGTCCCGTTCAGGCAACTGTGCAGTTCCCGCCCCCATGCAACAATCGATATTACAAATACAGCTGCTTTTCACGTTCCGCCTCGGAGGGCTGGAATCCGCGCGTTTCGTAGTGTTTGAAAATCGCGTCGACGACGGCCTGCGGCTCGTCAATCAGCTGGATCAGATCCATATCCTCGGGGCTGATGACCTGTTCATCCAGCAATGTGGTGCGGAACCAGTCCATCAGGCCGCCCCAGAATGGCGTGCCCACCAGTATGATCGGGATGCGCCGCGTCTTGCCGGTCTGCACCAGTGTCAGCGCTTCCATCAATTCATCCAGCGTGCCGAAACCGCCCGGCATCACGACATAGGCGCTGGCGAATTTAACGAACATCACCTTGCGCGCAAAGAAATGCTGGAAGGTCTGGCTGATGTTCTGGTATAGGTTGCCGACCTGTTCGTGCGGCAGCTGGATGTTCAGTCCGACGCTGGGCGATTTGCCGTAGAACGCCCCCTTGTTGGCCGCCTCCATGATGCCGGGGCCGCCGCCGGAAATGACCGAGAATCCCGCATCCGAAAGCAGGCGCGCGATTTCCTCGGTCAGCAGGTAATTTGGCTGGTCCGGCCTGGTGCGGGCGCTGCCGAAGATGCTCACGGCGGGATGGATCTGGCTAAGCCGTTCGGTCGCAGAAACAAACTCTGACATAATGCCGAACACGCGCCAGGCTTCCTTGGAATTCCACGCCTCGGGAATCAGGGACTTGGGCAATTTCGACGGTGTGCTCATGGAATTCTCCCGGAGATAATTACGAGTTGAAAATTACGAGTTGAAAATGACAAGCTGATGAAAGTATACAAGTGAGTTTCAATAAAACATTATTGCTGGTCGACGGCTCGTCGTTCCTGTACCGCGCCTTCCATGCCATGCCCGACCTGCGCAGCCCGCAGGGAGAACCCACCGGCGCGATCCACGGCGTGCTCAACATGCTGCGCAAGCTGCGCCACGATTACCCGGCCGATTATAGCGCCTGCGTATTCGACGCAAAAGGCAAAACCTTTCGCGACGACTGGTATCCGGAATACAAGGCGCACCGGCCCCCCATGCCCGAAGACCTGGCCGCGCAGATCGAACCGCTGCACCAGGCGATCGCCGCGTCCGGCTGGAACATCCTGATGGTCGACGGCGTCGAGGCCGACGACGTGATCGGCACGCTGGCGCAGCAGGCGCAGGACGGCATCCGCTGCGTGATCGCGACCGGCGACAAGGACCTTGCGCAGCTGGTGAACGAGCGCGTGACCCTGGTCAATACGATGAGCAACGAGATCCTGGATACCGCCGGTGTCAGCGCCAAATTCGGCGTGCCGCCGGAGCGCATCGTCGACTATCTGGCGCTGGTCGGCGACACGGTGGACAACGTGCCCGGCGTGGCCAAGTGCGGTCCCAAGACCGCGGTGAAATGGCTCGCCGAATACGGCACGCTGGACAACCTGATCGTCCATGCCGGCGAGATCAAGGGCGTGGTCGGCGATAACCTGCGCGCCGCGCTGGACTGGCTGTCGCAGGCACGCCGGCTGGTCACGGTGAAATGCGATGTGCCCCTGCCGGTGCGCTACGACGGGCTGATCGCGCCGCCGCAGGACGATGCGCAACTGCGCACCTTGTACGAGCACTTCGGTTTCAGGACCCTGCTGCGCGACCTGAACAGCGCGCAGCAGCAGAGCCCGGCCAATCCGGCAACCGGCGAAGGCGGAAGCGTACAGCCGGCACGGCCTGTTGCAGAACCGGCGCATGGTGGCGATCTGTTCGATTCCAGCGGCGAATATGAAACCATACTCACCGATGCACAGCTCGATGCGTGGCTGGAAAGGATCACCCGCGCCGGGCTGACCAGCATCGACACCGAAACCACCGGCCTGGACACCATGACGGCGCAACTGGTCGGCATCTCGTTTTCGATCGAGGCACATCGTGCCGCCTACCTGCCGCTTGCGCACCGCTGTCCCGGCGCGCCGGATCACCTGACGCGCGAACACGCGCTGCAAAAACTCAGGCACTGGCTCGAAAGCGCGCAGCACAAAAAGCTCGGACAGAACCTCAAATACGACCAGCACATCTTCGCGAACCACGGCATCGCGCTGGCGGGCATCGCCGAGGATACGCTGCTGCAATCCTACGTACTGGAGTCGCACAAGCCGCACGACCTGGAGAACATGGTGATGCGCCACCTCGGGCTGAAGACCATTCCGTATACGGACGTGGTCGGCAAGGGCGCCAAGCAGATCGGCTTCGACCAGGTCGATCTCGACACCGCGACCCGGTATGCGGCGGAGGATGCCGACATTACGCTGCTGCTGTATCAATTCTTCGCGCCACAGTTGCAGGGCAAACTGGACGCGGTCTATCGCGACATCGAGATGCCGGTGCGCGAGGTACTGTTCAGGATGGAGCGCAACGGCGTGCTGATCGACAGCGCGATGCTGGCCGCGCAGAGCCGCGAGCTGGGCGAGAAGATGCTCGCGATCGAGGCGCAAGCGCATGAGGCGGCCGGCCAGCCGTTCAACCTGAATTCGCCGAAGCAGATCCAGGAGATCCTGTTCGACAAGCTCGGCCTGCCGGTAAAGAAGAAAACGCCGAGCGGCACGCCTTCCACCGACGAGGAAGTGCTGCAGGAACTCGCGCTGGACTATCCGCTGCCGAAGATCCTGCTGGAATACCGCGGCATGGCCAAGCTGAAGTCCACCTATACCGACAAGCTGCCGCTGATGGTCAATGCGCAGACCGGGCGCGTGCACACCAGCTATTCGCAGGCCGTCGCGGTAACCGGACGGCTGGCCTCCAGCGACCCCAACCTGCAGAACATCCCGATCCGCACCGCGGAAGGACGGCGCATCCGCGAAGCGTTCATCGCGCCGCCGGGATCGCGCATCGTGTCTGCCGATTACTCGCAGATCGAGCTGCGCATCATGGCACACCTGTCGGGCGACGAAGGTCTGCTGCGCGCCTTTGCCAACGGCGAGGATATCCACCGCGCCACCGCCGCCGAGGTGTTCGGCGCCGCGCTCGACGAGGTCAGCAGCGAACAGCGCCGCTACGCCAAGGTGATCAACTTCGGCCTGATCTACGGCATGTCCGCGTTTGGTCTGGCATCGCAACTCAACATCGAACGCGGTGCCGCGCAGCAATACATCGACCTCTACTTTGCGCGCTATCCCGGCGTGAAGAACTACATGGACAGCACGCGCCTGCAAGCCAAGGAGCAGGGTTATGTCGAAACCGTGTTCGGGCGCAGGTTATGGCTGCCCGAGATCAACGGGGCAAATGGCATGAGAAGGCAAGGCGCGGAACGCGCCGCGATCAATGCGCCGATGCAGGGTACCGCTGCTGACCTGATCAAGCTGGCGATGATCGCGGTGCAGGACTGGCTGGAACAGGAAAGGCTGCAAACCCGGTTGATCATGCAGGTGCACGACGAACTGGTGCTCGAAGTGCCGGAGCGGGAACTGCCGCATGTGAAAGAAAAACTGCGCGAACTGATGTGTCATGTCGCCGAACTGAAAGTGCCTTTAGAAGTCGGATTGGGCGAGGGTGGGAATTGGGACGAGGCGCATTAGATGGACATATTGGGCGGGCGAAGAAAGCAGCAAGCCGGTCTTTGAATTACAATCGCTCCTACATATCAACCCGGAACACAACGTGCAACAGATCACCCTGACCCGACCCGACGACTGGCACCTGCATCTGCGCGACGGCGCGCTGATGCAGTCGGTGCTGCCGGACACCGCGCGGCAGTTCGCGCGCGCGATCGTGATGCCCAACCT
>JBAUQH010000030.1:0-5632 GCA_049580605.1 Gallionella sp.
TTCCCGGTCGCGGTGGTGATCGGCGCCGATCCGGCCACGATACTCGGCGCAGTGACGCCGGTTCCGGACAGCCTGTCCGAATACCAGTTCGCCGGCCTGCTGCGCGGCAGCAGGACCGAGCTGGTGAAATGCATCGGCAACGACCTGCAGGTACCGGCCAGTGCGGAGATCGTGCTGGAAGGCGTGATCCATCCCGACGAGATGGCACTGGAAGGACCATATGGCGACCACACCGGCTACTACAACGAACAGGACAAGTTCCCGGTTTTCACGATCGAACGCATCACCATGCGCCGCGACCCGATCTACCATTCCACCTACACCGGCAAACCGCCCGACGAACCGGCCATGCTGGGCGTGGCGCTGAACGAGGTGTTCGTGCCGCTGCTGCAAAAACAGTTTCCCGAGATACAGGATTTTTATCTGCCGCCCGAAGGATGCAGCTACCGGATGGCGGTGGTCAGCATCAAAAAACAGTACCCCGGGCACGCCAAGCGCGTGATGTTCGGCATCTGGAGTTTCCTCAGACAGTTCATGTACACCAAGTTCATCATCGTGGTGGACGACGACATCGACGTGCGTGTTTGGAAGGAAGTGATCTGGGCGATCACCACCCGCGTCGATCCGGTGCGCGACACGCTGCTGGTCGGCAACACGCCGATCGACTACCTTGATTTCGCGAGCCCGGTGTCGGGACTGGGCGGCAAGATGGGGCTGGATGCGACCAACAAATGGCCGGGCGAGACGCTGCTAGAATGGGGCACGCCGATCGTGATGGATGCGGCGGTGAAGGCGAAGGTGGATGCAATGTGGGGCGCGTTGGGATTATAGCCATTCGTGCGGAAAATACCGGAATCGGTCCGTTTTTTTCGGGGTTAATCCGAATCAGAACGCGAATCCCAGCCCAAACTTGAACGTGGTGTAATTCGTCTTGCTATCCGGCTCCCACGCGACGAAACCACCGCCAACAGGATACACAGAACTGATGCCGTAGTTGAAGCTCGTGTATTCAACGCATATCGTCGCGTGCAGGTTTTCCACAACCGCATAATCCGCACCGGCGCCGACCCTGTAGAGAGCGGAATTACCGAGCCCCCCGGAGAATCCGTTACCGCCCGGAACGGGCGTGGGGTTCACGGTGATGTAAGATCCGAACGTCCTGCCGATCATGGCTTTGGCCGAAAGAACCAGTCCGCCGGAAGGCGAATACTGACCCAGCGCACCGATCCCGTAATAATGGTGGGTATACACCTCACCCAGATTGACATCCCTGTCCCATTCATGGTGGCCAATTTCTGCGTAGGGTGTCAGCATAAACTCGTCCCCGACCATGAAGCCCTTTCCATAGCGGGCACTGTAATTAATCAGCGTTGCACTCGAGGTTCCCACCACTGAACCATATGGTGTCGGCGGGGAAAGATATCCGCCCACATAGGCGGTGTAGCCGCTGGCGTTGTCGTACTCCGCTTCGGCATAGTCGTTGCCCAGCCACAAATCCTGCATCGTGGAAGCCGACAGCGCATAACCGGGCACGCTGCCCTTCTCGGTGTCCAGCTTTATCCCATTGCCGGTTTCCGTGTAATCGACATTCGTCGATATGATCTGCATGCCGACCTGGTTGTTGGATACCTTGATATCGTAGGTGTCCGCAAATGCAGCTGACAAGGCGGAAAGGCCTGCGATTGCAATTGCCGCCGACGTGATTTTCTTCATGCTATCTGCTCCGGACTGTTGTTATATGTGCTGCCAGGGTTGCGCATGCGCACCCCTGGCCTGACTGCTGTTGCGTAAGCAGATCAAAAAAAATCGCAAACCACGCCCAGGGAGGCAGATGATGCTTTCAGCGGCGGGAAGAAATTGTCGAACTTCCCATAACTGTCAAACAATCCACGAACGCTGGCTTGTGAATTGACGCGGAATTGCCCGCCGGCGCCGATCAGCAGGTCGACACGCGTCCAGGCCATCTCCATTCGATGCGCCCGAATAGGTTTCGGCATTGCTGGCAAGCCCGAGCTTGCCGATCAGGTCGCATTGCGAATTCAGCGGCATGACAGCCATTCCCGCAAGCTGGAATGAAGCAGCGGATATCACCGCGGGACCGTAAACAGGGTCATTGTAATTCGAATCGCCAGACATGGCGTAACCCATCACGACCCCAAATACAGGGCTGAAATAAAAGCCGCCCGCGATTCGGATCACGCCGGGATTGGACCAGCCGGGCAAATTGCGATAGGTGGCCGATCCCGCATCGGCAGCGACATAATAGCTGACGGTATTGTCGGCCATCGCAGGAACAGCCGCGAAAGCCGGCCACAACTCGGTAGCGGCGAATTTTTTCAGGATCGATCCCCCTTTTCATTTCGGCAGCGAAGTATTGCGCCGGCAAACGGGCCGGCCGGTGTGCCGTCGTGTGCCCGAGGACGCCCGGCGGGCGCCTAGAACTTCACGATCGCGCCTATCGTCAGGCCGCCATAGTTGTTCAAGTTCAGGTCGGCAGATACCTGGGGCGTGACTTCATACCGGGCGCCGGCTGTGAGATACAACCCGCCGGAATCTGCAGACCTGGGAGCCGGTCCATTCGGGCCGCTCAAGGTTGAATTCAAGGTGATCAGGCCCAGACCCGCATAGGGTTCGATCTTGCTGTTGTTCTTGATCACCGGGCCAAAGCCATAGATAGCCGCCACGCCGAGGCCGTTGTAACTGTACTGGTAGGTACCCGCAGGGGTGCCATAGGACTGCGAATAATTCTTCCAGAACACTTGAACCGAAACCGGCGCCCGGTTGGTCAAGTACGAAGAAACATCAAACTCGCCCTGGACGGCAATTACACCGTTGCGGGCAAACCCGTAATTGACCCCGATACTGTTTTTTCCTTCCGCCGCAAAGGCGGGTGCGGCGATAAAAGAGGATAACAACGCAGCAACAACGATATTTTTCATGACTTCAATTTCCTTTTTGGTTGATGATGGTACGACTGCCTGATTCAAACGTACTGACACACTCGGAACGTTTCGCGATGCGATCCCGACCCGTGTTCAAATTCATCCGGCATCCTGCTGCAGCCATTCGATCAGCGCATCCTGTGCCGGTTCCGCCAGCGCAGCATTGCGGTTGTTGACGATGAACACCACGATCCATTGCCTGCCGTCGTGCGCCCTGACATAGCCCGCGATCGATTTCACGCCGTCCAGGGTGCCGGTCTTGAGGTGCGCGTATCCGGCAATATCGCTATCGCTGAAGCGCTTTTTCACCGTGCCGTCGATGCCAAGGATCGGCAGCGAAGCTTCCAGTTCGGCATGGAAGGGGCTGCTCATCACGCGCTGCAACAGTTCGGCAATATGCCGGGCGCTGATGCGGGCCTTGCGCGACAGACCGGCGCCGTTATCCAGAACCAGTTCGGGGAAATGCAGCTGTTGCATCGCCAGCCATTGCCGGATCACCGCAATACTGCGCGCAACGTTTGCTGCGGGAGGGTCGACGCCTGCGCCAAGACCGCCCGCAGGGCGAGTGTCCGGCGGCGTCCCCTTTACGGGGGGTAGCGGCGGGGCACCCACCGGCGGTGTCAATTCTGTATCGGGCTTGTCCGATAACAGATTGCCTGCCTTTGGTGTACTCCCTGCGGGTGCTGCGGGAGGGTCGACGCCTGCGCCTAGACCGTCCGCAGGGCGAGCTTCCGGCGGCGGTGCGAACTCCGTCCGTCCTTCGGCTGGAATCGGATTTGCCTGCCTTGCGCGTCCCGTTGCGGGGGAAAGCGAAATGTCGCCCGTTGTGGCAGCGGCGCCGGATGCGGGTTCCTGCGGCGCGGCGCGCTGCAAATCGCCGGCTATTTCCCCTTCATCCTGCCCGACCGCATCGGGTTGCGATGCGGCTGCGCCTTCCGAACCCGTGCTATCCCCGCCTTCCTGCCTGGTCTGCAGCGCATCGGCCACAAGCGCCTGAGGCATAGTGTATTTGTCGCTGCTGTCCGCGGCCAGAAGGCTGTTGGCATGCGCCGGGTCTGCCATCCCCAGGGTCAGGAACAGTTGCCGCGCCATCGTGTTGTTGCTGAACTTGTTGATGTCGCGTATCACTTCCGCCAGCGGCGGCGAAACATAGCGCGCGAAGGGGGCCTCGCCGGCAGGCGCAATCCCGTCGCGCAGCCTGCCCTGCACGGAGCCGCCGAGTTCCTTCCATAATGCGCTGAACACCGCGAAGAAGTACCGGTCCTGCGGCAACAGCGAAAAATAATCGTCCGTCTCGCCGCAGCCGGCCGGGATGCGGCCTTCCAGCACAATGTCGTGCCCTTCCAGATGCGCCTGGTAGGTGTCGGCCATGCCGCAGCGCAGTCGCGTTGAAGTGGTGATGCGGTTGACCACCGAGTATCCGTCCAGGTCGGGTTCCAGCAGCGCCCTGGTCGTGTGGCCGTCCGGGATCAGGTGCAGGTGCAGCGCGTTGAAGTTGAGCAGCAGCGCGTTGGTGCCGACGTTGTAGGCGCGGGTGGGATCATCGTCGAAGGCCGCCGGATCCTGTTTGACCGGCTCGAAAAAACTGTGGTCCATCACGATGTCGCCGCGTATCTCGCGCAGCCCGCGCTGGCGCAATTCATGCAGCCACAACCAGAATTGCTCGACGGTCAGTTTCGGGTCGCCGTATCCCTTGAACACCAGGTCGCCCTGCAGCACGCCGTTTTCCAGCTTGCCGTCGAGGTACGCCTCGGTGTTCCAGCGGTACGCGGGTCCCAGCGTCTCCAGCGCGGCGATCGTGGTGAGCAGCTTCATGGTCGATGCCGGGTTGATCGCGCGGTCCGCATTCAGGCTGACCAGCGGCCGCGACGCGTCCGTCTGCTGCACCAGGATACTGACGCCTGACAGCGGAATATGCGCGTGCCTGAGCGCCGCCCTGACCTGTTCGGGCAGGGTCGATGCTGCCGCCCGGGTCGCTATCAGGCAGAACAGGAACAGGTTCAAAAGAAATAATCTCATGTGCTCAATTCATCGACGATGTGCAGTGTCCGATCGACCAGCAGATCCATCTCCGATTCGTCGATTATATACGGCGGCATGAAGTATATCGTGTTGCCGACCGGGCGCAGCAGCAGTTCATTGTCCAGCGCGAGCGCGAAGCAGCGCCGGGAAAAGTCGCGATGCCGGGTATCCACCTCGAAGGCCCAGATCATCCCGGAATTGCGCCAGTTGCGCACCGCGCGATGTTCGCGCAGCGGCGCCGATATCCCGTTCAGGTATGCGGTTTTGGCACGGTTCGCGGCAAGCACGTTGTCGCGGGCAAAAATAGCCAGCGTCGCAAGCGCCGCGCGGCAAGCCAGCGGGTTGCCGGTATAGGAGTGCGAATGCAGGAAACCGCCGGCCATCTCGTCGCCGTAAAATGCGCGGTAAATTTCGTCGCGCGTCATCACCACCGACAGCGGCAGGTAACCGCCGGTGATCCCTTTGGACAGGCACAGGAAATCCGGTGTTATTCCGTTCCGCGCTGATTCCCGGCCCGGCGACGAAACGGCCGGCGCCTGTTCGCAGGCGAACATCGTGCCGGTCCGCCCCATGCCGACGGCAATCTCGTCCGCGATCAAGTGCACCCGGTACGCGCTGCAAAGCTGCCGCGCGCGCCGCAGGTAGGCGGGGTGGTACATCGCCATGCC
>JBAUQH010000031.1:0-6122 GCA_049580605.1 Gallionella sp.
GGTTGCGCCTTCGCCTACCGGCGCCCAGCCGGCAACCTTGTACTTCTTGTTCGGGTCGAGTGCCTTGCCATTCAGCATCATGTTGTTGATGCGCTTGCCGATGGTCTGGCGCAAATCGCAGGTATAGCTGATGCCGCCGACGCGTACCATATCCCCACCCTGTTGCATGTAGGGATCGGCGTTGAACAGGTTGTCGCAGACGTCCTCCATGATGGCCTTGATGGTTGTGCCGTTCATTTCGGTCAGTGTTGTATAGGGATAGGTGATCGCGGTCTGGTCCATCACGTGTTCCAGCGTGATCGCTTCGCCGGGCAACAACGACGTGCCCCAGCGGAAACCCGGCGAGAACGCCGCATCCGCACCTTTGACTTCCATCAATGCGTCGAGGATCAACTGGTCGAAAGTGCCGTTGAAATTGCCACGGCGGTACAGTGTACCCTCAGTGACGGCCAGCTTTTCCGCAAGCTTGGCATCGTATGGCGCGCGCACCCTGCCGATCAGGGACGCCATTTCCGCGTCGGGTTCGATCAGGTTCGCAAATACCGGCATCAGCTTGTATTTGATTTCGGCGACCTTGCCGCCCCTGACATCGAAATCGATCACGCCGAGAAACTTGCCATTGGAACCGGCGTTGCTCACCAGGGTTTGTCCACCGGCATTCTTGACGATGCTGGGTACGGGTACGCCGTCATGCGTGTGGCCGCCCAGTATCGCGTCGATACCGGTGACCCGGGTTGCCATTTTCAGGTCCACATCCATGCCGTTGTGGGACAGCAACACGACCACCTGGGCACCCTTGGCGCGCGCTTCGTTTACGACCAGTTGCATGTTGTCGTCCTGGATGCCGAAGGTCCAGTCAGGCGTCATGTACCTCGGATTGGCGATCGGCGTGTAGGGGAATGCCTGGCCGATGATCGCGACCGGAATTCCATTGATCTGCTTCATCACGTAGGACGGGAAAACCGGATCGCCAAAATCGTTGGTCTTGATGTTCTGCGCGACGAAATCCACCTTGCCCTTGAAATCGTTGTCAACGACATGCTTGACCCGGTCCGCACCCAGCGTAAATTCCCAGTGGCCCGTCATCACATCGACACCCAGCAGTATGCCGGCGTCCACCATATCCTGACCCTTGGTCCAAAGTGCAGTGGCGGAACCCTGCCAGGTATCCCCGCCATCCAGCAGCAGGGAGCCGGGCCTACTGGCACGGATTTTCTTGATCAGCGTCGCCAAATGGGCGAAACCGCCGACCTTGCCGTAGGTGCGGGCCGCATTGTCGAAATCGAGATAGGTGAAAGCGTAGGCATCGGGTGTTCCGGGTTTGATGCCGTAGTATTTGAGCAGTTTTTCGCCAACCAGGTGCGGCGGCCTGTTCCTGCTTTGCGCCAAACCGATGTTGACATTCGGTTCGCGAAAAAAGATCGGCAGCAACTGCGCATGGCAATCGGTGATGTGCAGCAGCGAAACATTGCCGAAGGGGGGTAAATCGTAGAAATTGGCAGCATTGTCCGCAGCGAGAGCCGTGCGGCTGTTCAACGCAAAGCCCGAGGCTGCCGCCACAGCCAGCATTTGCATAAATTCACGGCGGTTCATTGACATGACGGTGCTCCTGAAAGAGATTTAAGGCTGCAGAGGTTTTGACGCACGGATCAAACGGACGAGCAGTCCGTGTTGATCCGTTGCGCAGTCAGTTCGGCTTACTTGCGGAATACCGGAGTCAGCATGGGCAGACCGTTGCTCATGTAAGTCAGGAAATACTCGAGATTATTGTAATCCTCGCTGTTTGCTTTAAGCGGTTTTGCACGCATGTTTTTCTGGCACTGCATGAAGCGCTTCTGCAAGGTGACGATATCCGTTCCGCCGCGGAATTCAGGCCAGTGTGATGCCTGGCCGATCATCATGGAGAGCTGGTCGCTGCGGATGAATTTTCCGGCGCTCTGCACATGGCAGCTGGCACAGGAAAAATTCAGCTGGCCGTTGCGCGTATAGTAGTATTTTTTGCCCTTTTCGTAGGCTGCCAGCGCACCCTTGCCCCTTACTTTCACGTTGACTTTCATCCCGTCGGACAGGCTGCGGGCGTAAGCAGTCAGCAAACCCATCTTCGAACTGCCGTATTCCAGCTCTTCTTCGCCGTTCTTTTTCAGGCAGGCGTTGACGGCATTTTCGAAAGTGACCACGTGTCCGGCGGCGTTGTCGTAATAGGGATAGCGGCCGGCTACATTCTTGCCGCCATGTCTAAAGCAGGAAGAAAAATACTTGCCGTTCTTGAACGGTGTTTCCCACATGCTCTTTCCCTTGTCCAGATCGATGGCATAGGGCGGGAACGCCATGATGTCGTCGTACTGGCTCTTGGCGTCAGGATTCATGGCCAGTGCGCCATAGATATAATCCTGGAACTTGATGTCCGGAAGTATCTTCTTGTAGTACTGGATCATAGCCGCGCGGTCATTCGCCGGGCTGGCATACACAGAGAAACTGGCGCCGAGTAGCAACAGTGCCAAAATTGTTATGAGTTTCTGTTTCATATCGTACCTTCCCCTTGGTTGGTAGAATCAAATATTCTTAAGTCCTTGCCGGGATCAGGCAACGACCACTTCACCATCAAATTTAGTTCCAAGATTGTCAACCGCGTTGACGGCGACCTTGTCACCGGGCTTGCCGCCCTTGATCCTGAACCCGATAAAGGGATTCTGGGCAATGCCAACACCCCACTGCGAATCAATCACGGTTTTGCCGTTCAGCGTAGCGACAACCTGATTGATAAAGTGTGCAGGGATCAGTTTGCCGGTTTTTTTGTCCTTCATCAGACCGGTATCCATTGGATGCTGGATCAGTACTTTCACGTCGACCACATCGCCATCCATCGTCGCACGCATTTTCATCGCTTCAGCCATGTTGGTATCCTCTTAAAAATTGTCAAATCGTACAGATTTAGTTGAATGTTCGAATCGTCCGGGTTCGATCAGCCGCCACAGCCGCCGATCGTGACTTTGACTTCCCGGCTGGCGATGTAATTCTTGCCGCCGGCTTTCACCGCCACTCTTACCAGCGAAGTCTTGGCCATTTTGACGCGTGTCGCGATGTATGGCTCGGC
The DNA here is from genome assembly GCA_049580605.1 of Gallionella sp. Lineage (GTDB taxonomy): Bacteria > Pseudomonadota > Gammaproteobacteria > Burkholderiales > Gallionellaceae > Gallionella. The sequence continues at coordinate 3,095 of JBAUQH010000031.1, forward strand.
GCCATTCATGAACTGGTAATCGGCAATCATCGGGGCAGGATTCTTGTCTATGAAAATTGCCATGGAAGTGGTTCCCGGAATGTTGCTGGTGGCGGCTACCGGCACCACAGCGCCGTTTTCCGCGATATCGGGCGCCTTGATCAAGATGTCGCTGCTTTCGGCGGCTCCATCATAACCGGCATCCTTCAATGCTTCGGGAAGTTCCTTGGCGGTGAATGCAAGGCTGTTCCACGCTGCGGCAAATACGGTCACCGGTTTAAGCAGCCCGGCGGCAATCGCTGCAGCTACCGCCCCGACGGAACCTGCGTTTTTCAGAAACGCTCTACGCAATTGATTCATATCACACCTTTCAGATTAAATTTAAATTTCGCTTAAAGACCCTGTACGTAATCGGTAACCAGGTCGATTTCCTTCTCGGTCAGTATCTTGTTCCTGCCAAAAGGCGGCATCACCGAATCCGGGTTGGCGATGGTGGCATCCCATATCTGCGCGCGCAATTTGGCGCGATCGGGGAAGCGCTGCTTCATGTTCACCAGAGGAGGGCCGATATTGCCGGCTGCTTCGGCCTTGGGATCGCCCGGTATTGCATGACACGCGAGGCAATTGCCTTTCTTTATATCAATAGTCAGACTATGACCATCTGCCTGTTCTTCCGCAAAGGCCATACTTGCCAAGCCCAGAGATGCAATCAGGGAAAACAAAATAGTTGTTTTGATGCGCATTAATATTTCCTCCTCGTTTTGATTTTATGACTTGCAAAAAAAACTTACATCATTCAAGCAGGCATTGCAAGAAATTATGGTTTTTATTATTCGATTTTGAATATTATCGTTATTTAATATTTGCGTTTTTATAGTCCATCCAGTTGCTGATTGATTCCTCAAACCCTGACGTAGTCCCAGCCTTGGTGCAGGCGCTTGTCGATTTCCTCGACCGCTGAATGCGTAGAGTCGGTGTGCGGCAGCAATTTCACGTTTATTCCTTGTTTCTGCAGCTTCTTGATGGTTTGCTGGCATGCCAGCAAATCGAGATTCGGGTAAGTTGCCTTCATCATGGCAATACGCTTTGCATATGGGGATACATCAGATCTCAGCAAATCCAGACCGCTGCCATTGGCGATGATTTCGACATTGACATGCCGGTTTGCACGCTTGTATGAACTCAGTAAATTCTCGGTTTCATCCAGCGCGGTCTTGAGTCTGACCGGATTGGAATTGCTGACGTGAACGATGATGTTGCCGGACTTCTCGATTATTCCGCTGCCTTGCGCTGTTTCAAGCAGGCGCATCAGCTTCGGGTCGCCTATCGAATGCGAACCTGCGAATATGACCCAGCCCGATCCCAATCCCAGCAACAGCATCAGCATGCAGGTCGCCATTTTTGGCAGGTATTGAAAGCGGGGAATTTGCCACGTATCCGGACGTTTGCTCGGAGAGGTTTTATTGACCGGCGGCAGCTGGTAGGCATGCATCACCATTTTCTTCAGGTCGCGCAGTTCGCAAACGCGCTTTTTTAATGCATCGTCCCTGCCGATTGTGATAAACAGATCGCCTGTCTCGTGCGGCGCGAGTTCACCATCGACAAAGGAATTCAGAAGTTCATCAGAAATATGTTGAGATTTCATCATACGACCCTCCGTAATTGACGGGCTGGTGCCGATTGTTGCGGAGCAAGTTCCTGCAGCAGTGTCTTTAACGACTGGCGTGCCCGGCATAAACGGCTCATTACCGTGCCGATCGGAATTGCCAGAATACTGGCGACTTCGATATATGGGAAGCCTTCCAGGTCAACGAGTGTCAGTACCTGGCGTTGACCAAAGGGGAGTTGGGACACTGCGTCCCTTACCCGAGAAACGACCTGGGATTTTGAGTGGTCATCTTCCGGGGTGATTTGGGTAGCGCAATGGTAATCCTCAAGTTCATCGATATCCTCCATTTCCCTGTGTTGCCGAAAATGGTCGCGCCAGCAGTTTGCCAGAATGCTGAATACCCAGCTATTGAACAGTTCCGGATCGCGCAACTGATTCGTGTTTTTCAACGCCTTGACCAGCGCTTCCTGGACCAGATCGTCTGCAAGCGCTGCGTTATGACTCCAGGAATAGGCAACACGGTACAAATTTGGCCGTATCGCTTCAAATTTTTTCTGGAATGTATCTGCACCGCAAAGCAGGGGGAGTATGTTCATCTAAAACGCTCAAACTGGAATCCAGGATTATTTAAGAAATATTACATGGCAGAACATATGACGCAATAGCTTTCAAATTTATTCCATCGTTTTTTAAAAAAATTATTCGGGGAATAAAGCCCGACATGCCAGCGTCAAACAATCGCAGCATCCATAAATAAACAATAAATAAATAAATAAATAAACAATTCATCAACCGGAGGAGAGATGGCATGAAACGATTTCTTCAACTCTAGCTTTCACGATACCACGCAATATATCCGATATGCACATGCGTAGGTAGCGGACTGTTTCCGCCTGCACGTGCATAACTGCACCCATATCAATCTGGAGACCCGCGATGCTTAATCATTTTCGATCCATTTTTCTGGTCCTGGCATCAATATTCATGATGTCGACTGCCGCACCCGCCTTGCCGGCCGACGAGCCGTCTTTCGCTGATTACAAGTATGTCCTGCAAATCAGCGAGATGAATCCCGCCACGCAAAATCTTGTCCTCAACAATGCCGCAAACCTGCTGGACGCTTACCCGCCGGGCGCGGTGACGGTGGAAATTGTTGCCTTTGGCCCTGGCCTGCGCCTGCTGTTTGACAATAACGTCAATGCAAAACGCATCGACTCGCTCTCCCAGAGCGGCGTCAGGTTTTCCGCCTGTGGCAATACGCTCAAGAACATGACGAAGCAGCTTGGCTACGAGCCGAAACTCAATCCGGACGCAAAAGTGGTGCCGGCCGGCGTCGTACGCATCGGCGATCTGGTAAGACAGGGGTATGTCTACATCAGACCTTAGCCGGCGCTGAGATGTGAAAACTTGTTTTTCAAGTCGAGAGCATTGTCTGAATGC
>JBAUQH010000032.1:0-14037 GCA_049580605.1 Gallionella sp.
CCTTACTTCATGCAGCCAGGATTCACCGGCGGGCAGCACGATGTCGTAGCTTGCCTGACGGGGTTTCAGTTTGCTTGCAACGATAGCCATGTTCTCTCCTGTGCTCAGCGGAACAACTGTTCGGTGTTGTAAAAACCGCGCACATTTTCGGGCCGGAAGTGCCGGCAGTGGTCGATTTCATCGGGTGTGCCGCAGCGCCATGCCTGCAGCAGCACCGGTTTGGGTGCGTATTGAGGATTGGGATCGAGCGGATGCTGGCAGGCCGATACGACGACCAGCACGTTCATTTCGAAGCGCAACTCGACAAAATCACCCGCCTTCGAATGATTGACCCGATACTGCAGCGCGCCGGTTTCGTCGGCGCTCACCTTGCTGAAGAAATTGATGTTGGGCACGATGTCGCGCCTGCCCATTCCCCATTTGCCCAGCTCGATGAGCATGCTGTCGCGCGCATTGCGGCGCATTGCATTGCGGGCATGCTGGTAATCGGCCTTGCCATACTTGTTTTCCACCTGTGCGGCGTTGCTCATGCCGCAGATCGTATCGTGCCAGCCGGACGAATCCCCGATGACGGAAGCCAGCACGCGTCCCATGTCGGAATAGCAGACGTAACCCTTGCCCAGATGCGCGGTGTGCTGCGCCTTAAGCGTGTCGGCCATGTTGTAGCGTTCCAGTTTTTCTTCCTGGTTGTAAAGCAGCGTGGACAGGTTTGCCCCGCCTTCCACATCGGTAAGTCGCAGCGCGGTGCCGCGTTTCATCACGAAAGACCAGTGCGCGCCGCCGGGGATGGTTTCTTCCCACAGCATGTTGTGTCCGGATAATGGTTCGATCATGTTCTGTTCCTTAGATATCCTGCCGATTTATTGCGTGTCCTGCGCCGGCGCGTTAGTGATCTGCTGCGTCATGCGGTTCAGCAGGTCATAGTCGGTTTGCATGCCGGCAGTCTCGCGGATGCGTATCAGGATTTCCTTTTTCTGCTGCAGGAATTCGGGGGATAGTTTCATGTCCTGATTACGCAGTGCCGGCAGATTGACCTGGTAGATGTTGTCGATACGTCCCGGACGCGGTGCCATCAGCACGACACGCTGACCGAGATAGATCGCCTCTTCCACATCATGCGTAACGAACACGATGGTGGTCTTCTCCAGTTTCGAAACATGCAAAATCATGTCGTGCATCACTTCACGGGTCTGCGCATCAAGCGCACCGAAGGGTTCGTCCATCAACAGTATCTTCGGACGCGGCAACAGTGCCCGGGCAATGGCGACGCGTTGTTGCATACCGCCGGAAAGCTGGTTGGGGTAAGCATTGCGAACATGGGTGAGTCCCATCAGGTCGAGCAATGCATCCGCACGCCCTGAGGCGGTTTCGACGTCGGACGAGGTGATGCCCTGGCGTTTGACTTTCAGCAGCCGTGTGAACTTGATATTTTCCATGACGGTCAGCCACGGATAAATGCTGTAGTGCTGGAACACCATGGCGCGATCGACGCCGGGACCAATCACCGTAACGCCGTCGACCTTGATGGACCCGGAAGACAGGGTTTCCAATCCGCCGATGCAACGCAACAAGGTGGACTTGCCGCAGCCGGACGCACCGACAAAAGTCACGAATTCGTTGCTGCCGACAGCCAGGTTGATATCCTGCAAGGCGACGACATTGCCTTCGTCGAATGTTTTGCCGGCCGATTCGATATTGATTGTGATATTCATCATAGCCGCCTATTTTTTGTACAACCATGGAAAGCTGATCCGGTGCTGCCAACGGAATAATTGGTCCATGACCAGACCGATCAGACCGATCAGGATGATGCCCGCGAAGATTTTGTCGGTCTGCAAGAACCGTTGCGCTTTGATAATTGCGTAACCCAATCCGGTGTTTGCCGATACCATTTCAGCAACCACCAGATATGTCCATGCCCAGCCCATGGTGATGCGCAAGGTGTCGATCAGTGCGGGTTTTGCGGACTGGAAGATCACCAGAGAAACGATTTCTCCACGCGTGGCACCCATGGTCTGGGCTGCCTCGATTTGGGTGATGGGAACGCGGCGCACATCCTCGGCAACCATAAGCACCATTTGAAAGAATGTGCCGATAAAGATGATGGAAATCTTGGAACTCTCGCCTATCCCCACCCACAACATGATCAGCGGGATGAATGCAACCGCAGGCATGTAGCGGATGAAATCGGTCAAGGGTTCCAGCAAGGCCTGTACGGGACGATAAGTACCGATCATGAGGCCTAGCGGGATTGCTATCACGGCAGACAACACAAATCCGGCAACAACTCGATAGCTGCTGATCCACATATCGTTAAGCAGATTGTCATTTTTATACCAGGTGTACACGCGCGTCAGCACGTCCATGGGGCTGGGCATGAACACCTTGTCCATCAGGCCGCTGTCAGCCAGCCACCACCAAGCCGCAAAGGGCAACAGCAATCCCACCAAAGCAAACATCAGATAGGCGCGATGCTTGAGAAGTCCCCGTATCGTCCAGATACCCCGCCATCCCGCCCTGAGTTTATGAAGCAGCGTCAAGCCGGATATATCAGCAGACATTGCATGCACCTGCAGACTTGGTGATCAATTGTACTAATGGCATAGTTAGGTCTCCTAAAACAAAATAGCCCGGGAGGGTGCCAATGAACTTGGTCACATCCTCCCGGGCTTTTATCCCTCCGTGGAATCTTGTACTGGACAAGACCGAGAACTCTCGGACCAGACACCACCAATATTCGATCGGCAGCCGGAACCCTAGTTCATCTGTAAGTGGCCGATCCATTCGGTCGGCACCCTCATAGATTATGGCAAGCATTAAGCATGCCATACTTGTCCAGCACCGTATCTCCTGCATTCTATTGCATACGCTTGGTAATCCGGAACCAAACAAGTGCAGGGAAAAATTCGGATGCACCAAGAATGCACGTACTGATTGCGCCTAGACGCAATTATTTGCTGGCCATTCCAATCGCGGACACTCGTAAACTGCATACAACGATACTCAGCGATCAAAAATGAACCCTGAAAGGAACATTCGGAATATTGGGTGCTTTGCCATTTGACCACTTCAATCCTTGCTGGGCCAATTACCTCCCGAATGCTGGAAATTCAGCTTGCCGCATATGAAAACTTCGATATCCTCCAAATCGACGCATACCAACGGTTATACCGTTTCCGGGTTGTCGGGATAGATAGCGATGCAAATATCGGGGCATACCGGGATAATTTTTTTCAGGTCGGATTTGCTCGCGAGAATTCCTTGACATAAACATGCCGCTTCGTCTTGCAGCCTCATGCAACGCTGAATCCGAATTGAAAATCACTTAGTTCAAATCTGGCTACTATCAGATCGGTGACTTATCCGTGAAATACGCAAATAGCCCGCACGCGTGCAAGCTATTTCCAGTCTATTCGGCAACGCCCCACTGGCTGGGGCTTAACTCAACCGTATCGCGTTTACGCCAATACCGCTTTTGCCTTATTGCGTATAACGTAATTTTGCCACCCTATAAACAAGCGTCCTGCCGGGTCAGTGGCTGATCATTGTGGCCAAATCTGCGAAATGTAATTCCAGCAGCTCCTGTTTTTCTTCAAAACCCCATCCAGGGAGTCTTGCGGCCTCATTCCAAGCAAGCTTGAAGACCCGAAAGGCGAGCTTTCTGGGGTGGAACCATCGTTGCCTTGCACCATGGTAACTCCGGCAAAATCGATCGCACCATTCTGGATCAAAAGGCCATCTTCATAGTTTGCTCCTTTGCGGGGGCGGGATGCCTCCCGCCCGGACGTTAATTACATCGCGTGAGACAGTGACAGTATTACCTTGGCGTCGCCCATATTGCCCCAAAGCGTTTTGTCTACGTTGGTTGAGCTGTATTGCAATCCTGCTGTGTAGCCGCCGAAGTCCTTGGTTGCCTTTACGTTGTAGTCGCTGTAACCCCATCCACTGTTTCCCGAACCGGAGATGTTCTGTTTGCCATAGTGCGCGCTCAGGCCGATCGCTGGTCCCTCAAGGGTGTAGGTTCCGTTCAATTCAAGATAGTTGGAACCCACCGAGTCTGCAAAGCCAAAAAGATTGGTGAAACTGCGGGAGTATTTGACCGACAACATTTTCCAGCCGATCGCTGCATTGAGTTCGTTGGTATTGGGCGAAATCGTTCCAGCGGGATATTCGCCGGAGTAGTTGTAACGCAGGAAACCCACGGTATAGGTGAAGTCTGTCGCAAAGCTGGCCGAATATCCGGCATAGGTATCCAGTTCCAGCCCGGCACCTTTGGTATATACACCGCCATCCTGCAACCAGCTGATATCGGAACCCCATGCGCCGGCAAACAAGCCGTTTGGATTCACATAATCAAAGCCGCCCTGGATAGCGCCCCTGTGATCGGTTTGAGTAATGCCGCGAGCAAGATAGTCGGTCGTAAGTGCGACGTTACCGGAAAAAGGCGAGCCATCCGCCATTGCCACTCCGGGTACTGCCAGGGCTGCCAGGATCACCGAGTTCAATAATTTGCTTTTCATTGTGATATGTTCCTTGAGTAATGGTTAAGTTAATAAGTGGCTTAAAATATGTCCACGCATGATTCAAAGCAGAATGCGTGCCAAATAAAATTGTCACCATTAAACAAGCAATTAAATATAAGCGCTGATGGCCGCAGAAGATCTGCGCACCAATTGAATGCGTATTTGAATTTTTCGCGGTTGAATAGCAAATAAAAATATGCGTCCGAATTCGGATCAGTTTTACAGGCAATTCAACAATGGAATCTTCAAAACCAAACAGACCATCTGGTTATTCTGATAGTAAATTTTCATTACAGTCTTGCAACCGGATTTTATATGTGGCGTTGTGCCGGGATAAATTGCTCAAATGCGTGGCAACATTCCCGGCAGTGCCGATATACCCGAATAGCAAGCCTTTGGAATTGCGAAAGACAGTGCGGTTCGGCAAGTATCCCTGCTATGGGGAACAAGCACTCGATGCCTGCTAGTTGACATTCAACCGGATTACCATGACCTCGACTGAAGGCGCCGGCTGACCGTCCTTTATTGCGGGCATGAAACGCCAGTTCTTCAATGTATCGAGCAACAGCCTGTTCAACCGGGGATTTTGCGTTGGTTTGACGAGTGCCACGGTTGCGCTGCCGTCCACGCCGATCTGAAACCGTGCCGTCGCCGCTTCGTTCATTGCTTCCTCACGCAATTCATCCGGTATCACCGGCAAAGGATGTATCAGGGCCTGCGCACCGCGATTTTCGTTCATTGCAACAACAGGCTTGCTGGGCGGCGCAACGACCGGCGGAACGACCGGGGCCGGCGGGGAAGGCGCCGCGCTGGGCTGCGCTAGCACCGGTTCGACACGCGGTTGCACGATGGTTTTCTGGCGAACGTGCGGCTGGGGCGGTTCTGGAGGCGGCAGCTCGACCAGTTCGGCGGTGACCGGCACCGGGTCTGGCGAGTGGATTACCGGGCGCCACATCGAATACGCAAACAGGCTGAAGGTAAGCGCGCAGATCAGCAGCGCCAGCGGCAGCGTCCAGTGCAGCCGGCGCCAGGGCGAATCCATGCGGGTCTCTGCAACCCAGGGCAAGGCGCTAATCGACATGCTTGACCGCGATCAGGAAATGCTGCGCGCCGGCTGCGCGGGCCCTGAGCATGGATTGCACCGTGATGCCGTTCGGGGCGCTGCTGTCGGCGGCGACGATGATGCTGGCATCCGTCCCCGACAGCATTGACTGCAGCGTGGCGGTCAGGGTATCGAGCGTGACCGGCGTCTTGTCCAGATAAATTTTGCTGTCTGCCGTGATGGTCAGCGTGATCGGCTTCTTCGCCTGGATCGGCGCCGCGTGACCTTGGGGAAGGTTGACCGGCAGCGAATGCAGGTTCTGCATCGACAGCGAAGCCAGCATGAAAGTGGCCAGCAGGAAGAACATCACGTCGATCATCGGGATGATCTCGATGCGGCCGCGCTTGTAGCCGCGGGATTTGCGCAGCTTCATGGCCGGTCCCCGGATTCGTGCTGGTTGAGCCGGATGTTGTCGATCATGCGCGTGCCCAGCCGCTCCATTTCTTCCAGCACCGTGACCTGGCGGCGCGAAAAGAAGTTGAAGCCGAACAGCGCGAAGATCGCGATGAAGATGCCGAAGGCGGTGGCGATCAGCGCCTGCGCCACGCCGCCGGTGACGCCGCTGGGATCGACCAGCCCGGTGCCGCCGATCAGGTTGAACGCATGCATCATGCCGGTGATCGTGCCGAGCAGCCCGAGCAGCGGCGCGCCGGTCACGATGGTTTCCAGCACCCACATGCCGCGTCCCATGCCCTCCTCGATTAGCTGCGCTTCGTCGCCGGCGCGCGACTCCAGCCACCATACCGGCTTGTCGAGGTTGCCCTGAACGATGCGGAAGAATCGGGCATAGTAGTTTTCGGGCGGGAGTGAAACCAGTTCCTGTTCCATTTTCTCCCAGGAAAAATTATAGGTCTCGATCAGGCCGAGCAGGGATTTTGGCAAGCGGATATAGCGCCGGTACAGATACAGCTTGTCGATGATGATGACCAGCGCCAGAACTGCCAGAAACAGCAGCGGGTAGATCGTCACGCCACCGAACTTCATGGCCTGGATTGCTTCGGATATTTCTTGCATGTCTGATTCCTCATGACAGGTTATGCACGGCATAACCTGTTCTTGGTTGTGAACGTTACAGTGGCTTGGTCAGGCCGAGGAACAGCCCGCGCCGCGCACCATACTGCGGGGCGAATACGCCGATTCCGGAGCCGTCGCGGATCTGGTAGATCTTGTCCAGCACGTTATTGGCGACCAGCCTCACTTCGATCGGCCCGATCCCGTCCAGATTGATTTTGCGGCTTGCACCCAGATTCACCACGGTATAGCCGGGCAGATGGGTGGTGTTCGCAAACCCGTTGCGCAACCCGCTCTCGTACATCAGGTCGCTGGACAGCCGGTAACCGGACCATAGATAGGAACCGCCGGCCGAAAGGGTCAGCGCCTGTTCATGGTCCACGTTCACCCAGTTGCTGGCCGAATAGCTGAGCTCGGAAGGATCGAACAGATACTGGCTGGAAATGATGTTCTTCGCCATGCTGACGGTTCTGGCCAGGTTGGCATAGGCAGAAACATTTCCGGACTTGTAGTTGCCGGTCAATTCGGCACCGTAAATCTTGCCCTGCTCGTAATTGAACGGCGTCAAGATCAGCGCGGGTCCGAACTGCCCCTCGTCGATGGTGTTCCGGGTCTGCTTGTAAAAGCTGTCCAGCCCCAGATTGACCGTATCCGTCAACTGATGGGTGACCCCGGCATCCAGGTAATTCGCCCGTTCCGACTTGACCGGCGAATTCTGCCCCGATGCCGCACCCGTGGTGCCCGTGAACAGCGCCTGGTCGGACGATGAAACCAGTTCGGTCGGCGGCGGGGTGAAATAGCGCGCATAGCCGGTGTGCCAGGTGGTGCGGTCGCTGCTCTTGTAAACCAGGCCCACCCTCGGGCTGAACTGGTGTTCGTTGACATAAGCGTTGACGGCGTCAAAGCGTCCGCCATAGTTCACGGTCAGCTGGCGGGTGGCTTTCCATTCGTCTTGAAGGTACAGACCAAACAACGTGTTGCCATTCTTGGAATTGTTGTCGACGATGGTTTGCTGGTTGGTCGTGGTCAGGTTGATGACGGTAGCGGTGTTGTTGCTGACGATGTTTTCGCTGCTGCCGAACATGCCCATGCGCAGCGTATGCGTGTCATTCAGCCTGTCGCTGCCGTCCACCTGGACGCCGGTGCTGGTACTGCTGCGGAATACATCCGACGCCGCGCCATTGAAAGCCAGATCGCCGTTCACATCCGGCATGTAATTGAGACTGGAGTAGCGGGTAAACAGCGAGACCTGGTAGTCGATCCGGTCGTTGAGCGAGCTCTGCAGCGAGGTTACCGCATAACGGTTCACTTCCCGCTGCCGGTCGTTGACCGTGGCCGAATCGTATGTGGCCGGCAAGCTTCCCAAAGCACCATTCTGGCTGACATAGGTCGGCTGCCCCGGATTGTCCGGAATCTGGAATGTTCCGTCATAGCTGCCCAGCATGAAACTCAGCTTGGTATCGGGATTCAGCAGATAGGACAGGTAAGCGAAACCTTTTCCCTGATGGGTGGTGTCGTGTATCGGGTTGACGCTGGAGGTCGGATTCTCGATCCCGTTGTTGCTGGTCAGGTAGGAGCCATCGACGAAATAGGAAAATTTCCCGCTGGTGTTCCCGTATTCGATGCTGGGATTAAAGGTGCGATTGCTGCCGCCGTACAGATCGATATGACCGCCGGCCGCGAAGTTGCTTTTGGTGTTGATTTCGACGACACCGGCCGTGCGATAGCCGTACTGCGCAGGCAGCGCGCCGGTCAGCAGATCGATGCTCTGCGCGAAGCGCGTATCCAGCGCCTGGCCGAACCCGCTGATCCCTTCCGGCAGGATTACGCCGTTGATGCGGTACTGGGTATTGCCGTGGTCGCCGCGTATGTGCAATTGGCCGTAGGAGTCGTTGACGACACCCGGTGCCTGCAGCAGCACTTCATTGACGGGCGTGGTTTCTCCCTGCGGCAAATTGTTGATGTCCTTGGCTGAGAACTGGTAGACGCTGCCGCCGGTTTTGGGAGAAAGGCCGTTGCGGGCTTTTTCCAGCCGCGTGGCGTTAATGACGATTTCCTGCGCCTGTGATGCAGCCAGCGTGATGGTGGTGCTCGCCACGCCGGCAGAAAGTGTCACGATAGCTGAGCCGGCTGCAAAGCCGGTCTTGTCGGACAACACCGCGTAGGTGCCCGGTGCGATACCGGAAAATCTGAAATGACCCTGCGCATCGCTGGCGGCATGAGCAACCACTTCTCCGCTGGCTGATTGCAGCGTGACATGGGCAAGATTGATTGGCCGCCCGATGGTGTCCCTGACCAGGCCCTGTATGGCATTGGGTTGGGTTGTTTCGGCGGTTGGTGCACTTTGTACCGGTGCTGGATTCGGTTCCTGGCCGCTGGCGGCGTGAACGAACAATGGCGCCGACAGCGCGGCGCACAATAAGGCGTGCTTAAACATGGTATTCCTCCGATATATATTGCAGCAACAGCCCTTCCCGCGACGGGCGAAGGGCAGGTGTTTATGCGTAAACCAGGAGGAAGGAAGGCGGGCCGCGTGCAGAGGCGGCCAGAAGGAGGGTAGTAAGGAAGGTTGCGTTGAAATGCTGTTCAGCTATGCCTGAGAGTTGCGGCGGCGTGAAATCAATCGGGGTGGCGGTCATCGCGCTGCCTAAATGCGCATAATTTGCGCATTTTTCGCATGCATCGGAATGCGGTGTCTGCTTGTCCTGATGCTGCGTGAGATCCTCAAACGCATGCCACACCGTATGTGCCGCCCCGGCTTGCTGCGCGAACAGCAGCACGAAAGCCAGGAAAAACGGCAGATAGGGGCGGGTAAATTTCATGGCCGGCATGATACGCCCGCCGAGAGGGGGGCAACAAAGGCATCGAATAACATGCGGGAATTAATTGTTACCAATTGTTTCCACCTGCCCAATACCGTCGTTGCCTTTCAATAATTATCACTAAATGAAAAAGCTTATATAAACCTGGGTTCCCGGCTCAATTACGCTATTACTCGGAATATTGAAATATTCCGCCACATTGCCGGCCTTTCTGGATAAAAACCGGAATAATCCTTCAAGCCATTTCGCCATTTTCCCGCCCGTTGATGGCACTGTGTTTTCCCTGCTGACGAAATATGACGTTTGATACACTTTTTATACCGGTTCTTTCAGTCTTTACACTATTTTTATTCTGCACTTCCTAACATTCGCTTCCCGAAGTTCCTACAAGGAGGAATCGAATGGACTGGATTTTTCTATTGCTGACTTTTGCCTTTTTCGGCCTGAGTCTCATGTTGATTCTCGGCATCGAAAAACTGGGGAGGCCATCATGACCGGATTTTACATTCTGGGCGGCATCGTCGCCGTTGGGTTGATGGTTTATCTCTTCATTGCTTTGCTTAAACCGGAGTTATTCTGATGATTAACGGATATGTTCAAATCGCCCTGTATCTGGGTGTGCTGCTGGCATTGGCCAAGCCGGTTGGCTGGTACATGGCGCGCATCTACGAGGGCAAGCTGCCTGTGCTGGCGCGCTGGATGGCACCGCTCGAAAATCTTTACTACCGCCTGTGCGGCGTGGACGCCAGGCAGGAGATGCGCTGGACGCAATACGCGCTGGCGATGTTGTGGTTCAGCCTGCTGGGCGTGCTGGCGGTGTATGGTTTGCAGCGCTTGCAAGGCTTGCTGCCGCTGAATCCGCAAGGTTTCGGCGCAGTCACCGCTGATTCCGCTTTCAACACGGCGATCAGCTTCGTCACCAATACCAACTGGCAGGGCTACGGCGGCGAAACCACGATGAGCTACCTGACACAGATGCTGGGTCTCGGGGTGCAGAACTTTCTCTCCGCCGCCGCAGGCATGGCGGTGGTCATCGCGCTGATACGCGGCTTTGCACGTCATACGGTAGAGACCATCGGCAACTTCTGGGTGGATATGGCCCGCAGCATCATCTACATCCTGCTGCCGCTTTCCGTCGTGCTGGCGCTGGTGCTGGTCAGCCAGGGCGTAGTGCAGAATTTCTCGGCATACCCTAACGTGCCGCTGGTGGAAAGCACGAGCTACGATCAGCCGAAACTGGATGCTGCCGGTAATCCGCTGAAGGACGCTGCCGGCAATGCCGTGACCGAAAAAGTGGTGGTAAAAGAACAGACCGTCGCCGTGGGACCGGCCGCTTCGCAGATCGCGATCAAGCAACTGGGGACCAACGGCGGCGGCTTCTTCAACGTGAACTCGGCGCACCCGCTCGAGAACCCCACGCCATTCGCCAATTTCCTGGAGATGCTGGCCATCCTGCTGTTACCCGCCGGGCTGTGCTACACCTTTGGCAGCATGGTGGGCGACACGCGCCAGGGCTGGGCGATACTTGCAGCCATGACGGTGGTCTTCGTCGGCTTCCTCGCCGTGGCGGAATACCAGGAGCAGCAGGGCAATCCCGCGCTCACCGCATTGGGTGTGGACCAGAACGCTTCCGCCACGCAATCCGGCGGCAACATGGAAGGCAAGGAAACGCGCTTCGGCATCGTCAACTCCGCCCTGTGGGCCACGGCTACGGCCGCCGCATCCAATGGTTCGGTGAACAGCATGCATGACTCGTACACCCCGCTGGGCGGCCTCGTGCCGATGTTCATGATACAGACCGGCGAGGTGGTGTTCGGCGGCGTCGGTTCCGGCCTCTACGGCATGCTGGTTTTTGCCGTGATCGCGGTGTTCCTCGCCGGGCTGATGATAGGCAGCACCCCGGACTATCTGGGCAAGAAGATAGAGGCGTTCGACATCAAGATGGCTTCGCTGGTGATCCTGATCCCGCCGCTGCTGCTGCTCGGAGGCGTGGCTGTGGCGCTGATGACGGACGCAGGCAAATCGACCATCTTCAATCCCGGTGCGCACGGCTACTCGGAAGTGTTGTACGCCCTCTCGTCGGCGGTCGGCAACAACGGCAGCGCGTTCGCCGGACTCGGCGCAAACACGCCGTTCTACAACACCTTGCTGGGCATCGCGATGTTCTTCGGGCGCTTCTGGCTGATGATCCCGGTGCTGGCGCTGGCCGGTTCGCTGGCGGCCAAGAAACGCATGACCGCCAGCGTGGGCAGCATGGCGACGCATACCCCGATGTTCATCATCTTGCTGGTCGGCACGATTCTCCTGGTCGGCGTGCTGTGCTATGTACCGGCGCTGGCGCTGGGGCCGGTGATCGAACACCTGAACATGATTAGTGCGCATTAGGAGATTTACATGACAAGCAAAGCAATTTCACTTCCCCTGTTTGAGCGCGACATCGTCAAACAGGCCGTGGTGGACTCGTTCCGGAAACTGAGCCCGCGCCAGCAGTTGAAGAACCCGGTGATGTTCGTGGTGTGGGTCGGCAGCGTGCTGACCACGGCGCTGTTCTTTCAGGCGCTCACCGGGCACGGCGAAGCGCCGTCCGGCTTCATCCTGGCGATCACGCTGTGGCTGTGGTTTACCGTGCTGTTCGCCAACTTTGCCGAGGCGATCGCCGAAGGCCGCAGCCGCGCGCAGGCCGCCGCGATGCGCAGCGCCAAGCGCGACATCCAGGCCAAGAACCTGGAGCGCCCGAACCATGGCGAAAAATTTTCCCTGGTTCCGGGTTCCGCCTTGCGCCTTGACGATGTGGTGCTGGTGGAAGCGGGCGATTTCATCCCCGGCGACGGCACCGTGATCGAGGGCGTCGCCTCGGTGGACGAAAGCGCCATCACCGGCGAGAGCGCGCCGGTGATACGCGAGTCCGGCGGCGATTTCAGTTCGGTGACCGGCGGCACGCGCGTGCTGTCCGACTGGCTGGTGGTGCGCATCACCACCAATCCGGGTGAGACTTTTCTCGACCGCATGATCGCGATGGTGGAAGGCGCGAAGCGCCAGAAGACACCCAACGAGATCGCGCTCACCATCCTGCTGGTGGCGATGACGCTGATCTTTTTGCTCGCCACCGTCACGCTGTTGCCGTTTTCGATCTACAGCGTCGCGACATCCGGCGCGGGGCAACCGGTCAGCATCACCGTGCTGGTGGCGCTGCTGGTGTGCCTGATCCCCACCACCATCGGCGGCCTGCTGTCCGCCATCGGCGTGGCGGGCATGGGCCGCATGCTGCAGAAGAACGTGATCGCCACTTCCGGCCGTGCGGTGGAAGCGGCGGGCGACGTGGACGTACTGCTGCTGGACAAGACCGGCACGATCACGCTGGGCAACCGCCATGCCAGCAACTTCCTGCACGCCGGCGGCGTGACCGAGGCTGAGTTGGCTGACGTGGCACAGCTTGCCTCGCTTGCGGATGAAACGCCGGAAGGCCGCAGCATCGTCGTGCTGGCCAAGGAAAAGTTCGGCTTGCGCGAACGTCACATCCATGAGCTGGGTGCGACCTTCGTGCCGTTCAGTGCACAGACGCGCATGAGCGGCGTCAATATGCCAACTCCCGGAGGGACAGCAAGTGACAGTCCTCGTCAGATACGCAAAGGATCGTCCGATGCCATCCGTAATCATGTACTCAGCTTGGGTGGAAGCTACCCCGCGGAGGTGAACACCATCGTGGACAATGTCGCGCGCCGTGGCAGCACGCCGCTGGTGGTGGCGGATGGAACAAGAGTGCTGGGCGTGATCGAGCTCAAGGACATCGTCAAGGGCGGCATCAAGGAACGCTTTGCCGAACTGCGCCGCATGGGCATCAAGACCATCATGATTACCGGCGACAACCGCCTTACCGCCGCCGCCATCGCGGCCGAAGCCGGCGTGGATGACTTCCTTGCCGAAGCCACGCCGGAAGCCAAGCTGAAACTGATCCGAGAACATCAGGCGCAGGGCCGGCTGGTGGCGATGACCGGCGACGGCACCAATGATGCCCCGGCGCTGGCGCAGGCCGACGTCGCGGTGGCGATGAACACCGGCACACAGGCAGCCAAGGAAGCGGGCAACATGGTGGATCTGGATTCCAACCCGACCAAGCTGATCGAGATCGTCGAGACCGGCAAGCAGATGCTGATGACGCGCGGCGCGCTGACCACCTTCAGCATCGCCAACGATGTGGCCAAGTATTTCGCCATCATCCCGGCGGCATTCGTGACCACCTATCCTGCACTGGGCGCGCTCAACGTGATGGGACTGGCAACACCTTCCAGCGCCATTCTGTCAGCCGTGATCTTCAACGCGCTGGTCATCATCGCGCTCGTTCCGCTGGCGCTGAAGGGCGTGAAATACCGCGCCATCGGTGCGAACGTTTTGCTGCGCAACAACCTGCTGGTGTACGGGCTGGGCGGGATAGTAGTCCCGTTCATCGGCATCAAGCTGATCGACCTGTTGCTGGTTGCTTTGCATTTAGCTTAAGAAAGGAAACATCATGTTGAAAGAACTCCGTCCCGCCGTCATCAGCTTCCTGCTGCTGACGCTGCTTACCGGCATCGCCTACCCC
>JBAUQH010000033.1:0-3017 GCA_049580605.1 Gallionella sp.
GATCAAATTTATATCTACGAAGCCAGCCAGCCAAGCTGGCATCAAAATAATCAATTATGTTGAACTGATAAAATTGCCCGGTCTTGGCTAGCGGCAAAGTCCGCATTGTGTCTGAAGCAGATGTTCACGAATGACTGCAAAGGTTGGGCAACTTGTTGCCAACTTTCTTGGGGTTTGGGGGTTTGGGGGTTTGGGGGTTTGGGGGTTTGGTTTTGCGTTCCCGCTTTTCTCCCCCCGAACTCCGCCGTGTAGCGCAGGCTGGTCAGGGGTAGTTCGACGAATATGCTAGCGCACGTGGACGCGCAGCGGATCGTGCGAGTTTATGAGGAAGCTTGACCAGTCGAGCAACGCAGGGGGCCCGAAATGCGGCAAACAGTGTGGCCTTTTGGTTCCGGCATAACATGCTGAGCATGTGAGCCTATACTGCAACTTCGTTGTCTTTGGCAACTTTGTTTTGGCCACTCAAAAAAAGTAATCGGCGTGCGGGACCGCACCCCGCGACTTTGATTTTGGTTATCACCCCATATCAAACAACAACACCTCCGCTTCCTTCGCCGCACTCAACTCAACCACTTTCTCATTTTCATACATCAGCGCATCCCCAGCAGCTAGCGCGCATCCATTGGCTTGCAGGTTGCCCCGCGCGACATGCAGATAGACTTTGCGTTGTGCGGCAATCGGATAACCCAGTGTTTCCGCACCGCCCAGCCGCGCGGCCGACACGCGCGCATCCTGATGGATCAGCAGCGAACCCTGCACGGCATCGGGCGAAGCCAGCAGGCACCAGCGCGCCAGTTTGTCCGCTTGCGGAAACAGCTTCTGCTGGTAACCCGGTGTCAAATCCTGTTGATCCGGAATGATCCAGATCTGCAGCAGATGCACCACCTCGTCCCGGGACGGGTTCACTTCGCTGTGCTGCACGCCGGTGCCCGCGCTCATCACCTGGACTTCGCCATAGCGGATATCTTCGCCGTGTCCCATACTGTCGCGATGGCGCAATGTTCCGCTCAGCACATAAGTCAGGATCTCCATATCGCGGTGCCCGTGGGTCCCGAAGCCTGTACCCGGCTGCACGATGTCCTCGTTGATCACACGAAGCGGACCGAAATGCACGTGCTCCGGATCGCGGTAATCCGCGAACGAAAAGCTGTGCCAGCTTTCCAGCCAGCCGTGATGCGCATAGCCCCGTTCAGCCGATTTGCGCAGTATCTTCATATTCACCCCCGTAGTTTCTCAATAGATCGAGCATGGCGCTTGCCTTGTCCAGCGTCTCGCGATACTCCGCTGCCAGTTCCGAATCCGCGACGATCCCGCCGCCCGCCCAGCACCGCACTTCATCATTCGAATAAACCAGCGTGCGGATCACGATGTTGCTGTCCATATTGCCGTCGAAACCGACATAGCCGATGGTACCGCAATAGATGCCGCGGCGGTCCGGCTCGAGCTGTTCGATAATCTGCATCGCTCGCAATTTTGGCGCGCCGGTGACTGAACCGCCCGGAAAACAGTCGCGCAGCAAATCGATTGCATCACGCCCCGCTGCCAGTTTGCCTTCCACCGTACTGACCAGATGGTGCACGTTGCTGAAACTTTCAATCCCGAACAGTTTTGCTACGCGCACCGATCCGGCCTCGCAGCACTTGCCGAGATCGTTGCGCAGCAGATCCACGATCATCAGGTTTTCCGCACGGTCCTTGGGATGATTTTGCAGTTCAGCGGCAAGCCGGACATCCTGTTGTATATCGCTGCTGCGCGGGCGTGTACCCTTGATCGGCCTGGTTTCGACCATGCCGTTCCGCACGCGCAGGAAGCATTCCGGCGAGGCACAGAGTATCTGGCTATCGGGCAGGTTCAGGAATGCCGAATAGGGCGCCGGACTGCCTCTGCGGAGCGCAAGATATGCGCCCAGTGCGTCACCGCTGGCGGCTGCGCTGAAACGTTGCGCGAGATTGATCTGGTAGCAGTCGCCTGCTTTCAGGTAATTCTTTACCGACGCGAATGCCCGGCTGTAGCGTTCCGGCGTAAAGTTGGACGTGATCTTTCCTTGCACGCGAAATTTGTCCCTCGGAACCGTTTTACCTTGCTGCAGGCGGCGCAATATCTGCGGCAGCAGTTGCGCTGTTTCCGGGTATCGCTGGTGCGATACCAAGCGTGCGGTATGTTGCTGATGATCCAGAATCACGGCCCAGTCGTAGATACCTATCGCCATTTCGGATTGCTGTTCCGCATCCCGGGCATTGCCCGGCTCGCCAAACACCGGGCGTGCCAGGTCGTAGCCCCAGACGCCCAGCGCACCCCCGGCAAACGGCACGTTCTCCACCGGCTTGACAGTCGCACCCAGTTCCTTGCGCAGCAGCGCGAAAGGATCACCAGTCGCAGATGCAGCTTGTCGCAGCGTGCTGCGGGGAAGTGCGGTCAGAATGTCATAGCGTGCCATGCCGCCGCTATCCAGCCATATCGCCCACGGCATATCTGCGATTGCGGCATAGTAGCTCGATGCATCACGCTGGTAAGCCAGTTCGGTTGAATAGAAACACATTGGTTATCTGATGGGAAGTATCGCCGCTACGATAGCATCACTTCGATAATTTCATTGGAATTTCAGGGGGCAGCAGAGCCATCGCAAATCGGCCGAATTGCGATGAGAACAGAAAACCACATCAACATTGCTCTGATGAGATAAAAAGGCGCACGCACCAGTTAGTGCGCCCAAAAACTACCGTGGCAAGCCCCTATTGTCCGACAACACTACCCAGACATCAGGGGCTCACTCCACAGCGATGCCACCGACTAGTTCGGCTTGCCGATTCCAGGGGTAGGAAAAGGCCATGTAGCAGCCGGACGTATCGGTGCCGGTGCGGAAGGTGCCGGTGCTGCCGGCTTGGCCATCGCAGGGGCTGCCGGCTTAGCTGCCGGTTTCTTGGCTACGGCCTTTTTGGCTGCCGGTTTCTTGGCTACGGCCTTTTTGGCTGCCGGTTTCTTGGCTACGGCCTTTTTGGCTGCCGGTTTCTTAGCTA
>JBAUQH010000034.1:0-7923 GCA_049580605.1 Gallionella sp.
GGACAGGATTTTGCGCCGCTCAAGCCGGTCGTTGCGCAGCACGCGCGCGCGGTGGTGCTGATCGGACGGGACGCGCCGCTGATCGCGGCCGCGCTGGACGGATGCGGTGTCAGCGTGGAGCGGGCCGCGGATATGGACGATGCGGTGCATCAGGCGGCCGGGCTTGCGCAAAGCGGCGATGCGGTGCTGTTGTCGCCGGCCTGCGCCAGCTTCGACATGTTCCGCAACTATGAACATCGCGCCGAAGTGTTTGTGCACGCGGTGCATGCATTGCGGAGGGAATGCGCATGTCCTCACTAGCATCCCGAATCGGCATGTCAAAGCCGGGCAAGCCGAACGAAAAACCGGCAAATCGGGGTGTTCACCCCCACCCTTTCGCAGTACCCGCAGGGGGCACGCCGAAGGGTGCCCGGGGGTTTCACCCCCACCCTTTCGCAGTCAAGACGCGCACTCCTCCGGCGCAGGCGCAGTACGACGAAATATTGATCTGGGTGTTGATCGGCCTGCTCGCGCTCGGACTGGTGATGGTCTATTCGGCCTCGATCGCGACGGCCGAGGCCAGCAGGTTTACCGGCCATCAGCCCGCCTATTACCTGGTGCGGCATGGCGTGTTCATTTCAGCGGGGTTGCTGTTCGGGCTGCTCGCATTCCAGGTGCCGGTGCAGATGTGGCAGACCTATGCGCCCTGGCTGTTCCTGATCGGCGCCGCTTTGCTGGCGCTGGTTCTGGTGCCGGGTCTCGGGCGCGAAGTGAACGGCAGCCGCCGCTGGTTGTCGCTGCTCGTGATCAATTTGCAGCCCTCGGAATTGATGAAGCTGTTCGTCGTGCTGTATGCCGCCGATTACACGGTGCGCAAGGGCAAGGTGGGCCATCTGTTCAGGAAGGCATTCGTGCCGATGCTGGTGGTCATGGTGCTGACCGGCGCGCTGCTGCTTCAGGAGCCCGACCTGGGCGCGTTTGTGGTGATCTGCGTGATTGCATTAGCCACGCTGTGGCTGGGCGGCTTCAACCTAAAAGTGTTTGCCGCGCTGCTGCTCGCGCTGCCGATCGCTTTCGGCGGGTTGATATTTTCCGCCCCGTACCGGATGCACCGCCTGATCGGCTTCATGGATCCCTGGTCGGATCCGTACGGGCGCGGTTATCAATTGAGCCATGCGCTGATCGCGTTCGGGCGCGGCGAATGGCTGGGTGTCGGACTGGGCGGAAGCGTGGAGAAACTGTTCTACCTGCCGGAAGCGCATACCGATTTCCTGATGGCGGTGATAGCCGAGGAACTGGGACTGGCCGGGGTTGCGGCAGTCATTGCGCTGTTTGCGCTGCTGGTGATGCGCTCGTTCCGGATCGGGCGCGATGCCGCATTTTTCGAGCGCAATTTTTCCGCTCTGGTCGCCCAGGGTATCGGGGTATGGATAGGCGTGCAGGCAATCATCAACATCGGCGTGAACATGGGCGTGCTGCCGACCAAGGGGCTGACCCTGCCGTTCCTGAGCTTCGGCGGCAGCGGCATCGTGGTGAATTGCATTGCCGCCGCGATACTGATCAGGGTTGATTTTGAAAACCGCCGTATAGCGCGAGGTTTGCCGATATGAGCGTTAATCAACTCGACACAGCGAACAATGCACAAAGTCTGGAAATTCGAATGTTATGCCGGAACCAAAACACGAGAATTGCCCGGGGGCTGCCGGTATGAGCACCCGCAAGGAGTACGCCGGTGGGTACCCGGAGGCTTCGCCTCCACCCATCCGCTGCCGTTCAATCCTGATTATGGCGGGCGGAACGGGCGGGCATATATTCCCGGCGCTGGCGGTGGCCGACATCCTGCGCGCGCGGGACTGGCAGGTGACCTGGCTGGGCGCGCGCAACAGCATGGAGGCCGAACTGATTCCGAGGCATAAATACGAGATGGCATGGGTGCGCTTCTCGGGCGTGCGCGGCAAGGGTCTGTTACGCCTGCTGGTGCTGCCATTCGATATGCTGGTCGCGATGTGGCAGAGCGCGGCCGCGATCATGCGCCACCGTCCCGATGTGGTGCTGGGCATGGGCGGCTACATCACCGTGCCGGGCGGAATCGTCGCCGCGATGCTGAGGCGGCCCCTGGTGATACACGAACAGAATTCCATCGCCGGGCTCGGCAACAAGGTGCTGTCGCGGCTGGCGCAAAAGGTGCTAAGCGGATTTCCGGATGTGTTGCCGCGCGCGACATGGTGCGGCAACCCGGTGCGCAAGGATATCGCCGCACTGCCCGAGCCGCAGCAGCGCTACGGCGCGCGTAGCGGCAGGCTGAACGTGCTGGTGGTGGGCGGCAGCCTGGGCGCGAAAGCGATCAATGAGGCGTTGCCTCGTGCTCTGGCGCTGTTGCCGCAGGATGAGCGCCCCAGCGTGCTGCACCAGACCGGCAAACAGCATTTCGAAGCGGTAAGGCGGGCCTATCAGCAAGCCGGTGTGCAGGCCGACATCAAGCCGTTCATGGACGAGATGGCCAGACACTACGGGAATGCAGACCTGGTCATCTGCCGTGCCGGCGCCTTGACGGTCGCTGAACTGGCCGCTGCCGGTGTGGCCAGCATACTGATCCCGTTCCCGTATGCGGTGGACGATCATCAGACCCGCAACGCCCGGTTCCTGAGCCAGCGCGGTGCGGCGGTATTGTTGCCGCAGAGCGAGCTGAACCCGGAGAAACTGGCGCAGTTGCTGCGCGAACTCCGGGAGGGCGAGTGCGGCCGCGAAAAATTATTGGCGATGGCCCGGAACGCGCGCGGATTGGCCAAGGCCGATGCGGCGCTTGCGGTTGCACGGGTTTGCGAGGCGCTGGCGGCATGAAGCACAAAGTCAAACACCTCCACTTCGTGGGAATCGGCGGTGCCGGCATGAGCGGCATCGCCGAGGTGTTGCTAAATCTGGGTTTTCAGGTGAGCGGATCCGATCTCGGCCAAAACGTTGCGACGCGGCGTCTCAAACAACTGGGTGCAACGGTATATCTCGGCCATGCCGAGCAGAATCTGACCGATGCCGATGTGGTGGTCATTTCGACGGCAGTGGGCAGTGACAATCCCGAAGTGCTGGCGGCGCGCGCCCGGCATATTCCGGTGGTGCCGCGCGCGATGATGCTGGCCGAACTGATGCGCCTGCGCCAGGGCATCGCGGTGGCCGGCACGCACGGCAAGACCACCACCACTTCGCTGACTGCCAGCGTGCTGGCCAGGGGCGGCTTCGACCCGACTTTCGTGATCGGCGGCAAACTGAACAGCAGCGGCAGCAATGCCAAACTCGGCACCGGCGAGTTCATCGTGGTCGAGGCGGACGAGTCGGATGCGTCGTTCCTGCATCTGCAACCCATCATCGCGGTGATCACCAACATCGATGCGGACCATATGGAAACCTATGGCCACGATTTCGAAAAACTCAAACAGGCGTTCGTCGACTTTGTCGAACACCTGCCGTTCTACGGCAGGGCGATGCTGTGCCTGGACGATGCCAACGTGCGCGATATCCTGCCGCGTATCAGCAAGCCGGTCACAACTTACGGTCTGGGCGAGGACGCGCAGATACGCGCCGTGAACGTGCGCCACCAGGGCGGCCAGATGCACTTTACCGCGCAATGCCGCCACAACGGAAATCCCAGGGACCTGGATATCACGCTCAATCTGGCGGGCATCCACAACGTGCTGAATTCGCTCGCCGCAATCGCGATCGCGCTGGAAGTCGGCGTGGCGGATCACGCCATCGCTGCGGCACTGGCCGAATTCGAGGGTGTCGGCAGGCGCTTCCAGCGTTACGGCGAAGTTGCATTGCCGGATGGCGGAAGCTTCACGCTGATCGATGACTACGGGCACCACCCGGCGGAAATGCGCGCCACGTTGGCGGCGGTGCGCGGTGCATTTTCCGGACGGCGTCTGGTGCTTGCGTTCCAGCCACACCGTTATACGCGGACGCGCGACCTGTTCGAGGATTTTGTCAAGGTTTTATGCGGAGTCGACGCGCTGGTGCTGGCGGAAGTGTACGCGGCCGGCGAGCCGCCGATCGTCGGCGCGGACAGCCGCGCGCTGATGCATGCGTTGCGTGTGGCCGGGCAAAGCGAGGCGGTATTCGCCGAGGGCATCGAACAGATGCCGCAGGCAATCATGCAGATGGCGCGCAACGGCGATGTGGTGGTCACGATGGGGGCAGGCTCGATCGGCGGGGTGCCGAACAGGCTGCTGGGCAGAAACGACGCGGAAGCAACCGGGAAAATTCCGGCCTTGAAGTCGCAGCGCCAGGGTGAGCCATGAATATGAGCGAACAGCAAAAATTATCCGGTACGGCAATGCGCGGCAAGCTGCTGCGCGATGTGCCGATGCGCAAATACACCAGTTGGCGGACCGGGGGCGCGGCCGAGCGCATGTACCAGCCGGCCGATCTTGACGATCTGCTGTTGTTCCTGCGCGGCCTGCCTGCCGACGAACCGCTGTATCCGGTCGGCTTGGGCAGCAATCTGCTGGTGCGCGACGGCGGGCTTGGCGGCACGGTGCTGTTGCTGCACGGCACCCTGAGCGGACTGCATCTCGAACTGGACGGCAGCGTCTATGCCGAAGCCGGGGTGCCCGGCGCCAAATTGGCGCGCTTTGCAGCACAGCACGACCTTCAGGATGCGGAATTCTTTGCCGGGATCCCGGGCACGCTGGGCGGCATGCTGGCGATGAACGCCGGCTGCTACGGCTGCGAGACCTGGGAAAGGGTGCTGCGCGTCCAAACCGTTGACCGGCACGGCGTGGTGCATATCCGGACCACGGCGGATTACGAGATCGGCTACCGTCATGTCGCGTTGAGCAAGACCGGCGATACCAGTTCTGCTGCTGAATCGCCGGAATTTTTCGTGGCCGCATGGCTGCAATTCCGCAAGGGGGACGGCGATGCGGCGCGGCAGGGAATCAAGGCGCTGCTGAGCAAGCGCATCGCGACGCAGCCGCTCAACCTGCCGAATGCCGGTTCGGTGTTCCGCAACCCGTTCGGGGACCACGCGGCACGCCTGATCGAGCAGTGCGGGTTGAAAGGCAAACGAATCGGCGGCGCACAGGTTTCCGAGAAGCATGCCAACTTCATAGTCAATAGCGGAGCGGCGTCTGCCGAGGATATCGAGAACCTGATTCTGCAAGTGCAGGCAGCGGTAGAGAAGCAGACCGGCATCAGATTGCATGCCGAAGTGCGAATTGTGGGTGATAAAAAGCCATGAGCACGAAACCGGATCCGGTTGTATTTGGCAAAGTCGCAGTGCTGTTCGGCGGACGTTCAGCCGAGCGCGAGGTGTCGTTGAAGAGCGGCGCGGCGGTGCTGCAGGCGCTGCTGCGCAGCGGCGTGGATGCGCATCCGTTCGATCCTGCGGTGCAGAATCTGCAGGCGCTGGTCGACGACGGTTTCGACCGCGTATTCATCGCGCTGCACGGACGCTACGGCGAAGACGGAACGGTGCAGGGCGCGCTGGAATTGCTGGGCATCCCCTACACAGGCAGCGGGGTGATGGCATCGGCACTGGGCATGGACAAATGGCGCTGCAAGCTGGTGTGGCTGGCGGGCGGCTTGCCGATTCCGGACTACGCGCTGCTCGACGAACACTGCGACTGGGAAGTCGTTGCACGGCAGCTGGGTCTGCCGCTGTTCGTGAAACCGGCCAACGAGGGTTCCAGCGTCGGCATCAGCAAGGTGAAAGCCGCGGCGGAATTGCCGGCCGCGTATCGCGCAGCGGCACGGTATGACAAGCTGGTGCTGGCGGAACGATTTCTCGGCGGCGGCGAATATACCGTTGCGATTCTGGGCGACCAGGCGCTGCCGGTGATCAAGATCGAGCCGGCAAACGAATTCTACGACTACGACGCGAAATACCTGAGCGACAAAACCCGCTACCTGTGCCCGAGCGGACTGAGCGAGGAACGGGAAGCCGGGATGCAGGACCTGGCCAGACAGGCATTTGCGCTGATCGGCGGGCAGGGCTGGGGGCGCATCGATTTTATGGCCGGCGAAGACGGCACGGTCTATCTGCTCGAGGCGAACACCTCGCCCGGCATGACCGACCACAGCCTGGTGCCGATGGCGGCACGCCAGGCCGGGATGAGTTTCGAACAGCTGGTGTTGCGCATATTGGAGCTGACCCATGTGGGATAACGCGGCACTGCTGCGCAGCATCGCGAACGGGCTGTTCGGCTTCAGCGTGTGCGCGGTGCTGTACGGCGCGGTCCGGTACGTGACGCATCTGCCGGGACTGTTCCCGCTGCACAGCATGCGCCTGATGGACGCGCCGCAGCGGGTAGACCAGGCGGATGTGCTGGAGGTGGTACGCAATGACGTGAAAGGAAATTTTTTTACCGTGGATATCGGACAGCTGAGACAGTCGCTGGAAAAGGTGCCATGGGTGCGCGGCGTCGACATACGCCGCGAATTTCCGTCGCGGCTCGAGGTGCGGTTGGAAGAACACCAGGCGCTGGCACACTGGAACGACAGCGCGCTGGTGAATAGTCAGGGCGAGGTGTTCGCCGCAGAGAGCAAGCAGGCACTGCCGGAATTTGTCGGACCGGACGGCTCTGCGGCAGAAGTAACACAGTACTACACGCAGTTCGAGCAGCAGCTTGCCGGGCTGAATCTGGGGGTTGAGCGGATCGTGCTGACGCCGCGGCATGCCTGGCAGCTGCATTTGAGCAACGGCATGGTGCTGGAGCTTGGTCGTGAGGATATGCAGCACAGGCTGGCCAGGTTCGTGGAGGTTTACCCGTACAGCCTCGCGGCGATACAGAACCGGGTGAAATATGTGGATTTGCGCTACCGCAACGGATTTGCGGTGGGCGGATTGGGCAAACAGGGTTGACAGGCGGCAGCGGGGAATATGCGATGAGTAGAAACAGGGAAGCTAAAAATCTGGTGGTCGGGCTGGACATCGGCACATCCAAGATCGTGGTCATCGTCGGGGAAGCCAAGCCGGACGGGATGCTGGAAGTGATCGGCATGGGCATGCACCCGTCGTCCGGGATGAAGAAAGGCATGGTGGTCAACATCGAAGCCACGGTGGGCGCGATCCAGCGCGCGCTGGAGGAAGCCGAGCTGATGGCCGATTGCAAGATCACCGAGGTCTACACCGGTATCGCGGGCAGTCATATTCGCAGCATCAATTCGCGCGGCATGGTGAAGATCAAGGAGAAGGAGGTCATTGCGGCCGACATCGAGCGGGTGATCGAGACGGCCAGTTCGATCAGCCTGCCCAGCGACCAGCAGATACTGCACATCCTCGAGCAGGAATTCAGCATCGACGGGCAGGACGGCATCAAGAAGCCGCTGGGGATGAGCGGGATGCGGCTGGATGTCGAGGTGCATATCGTCAGCGGAGCGGTGGCGGCGGTGCAGAACATCATGAAGTGCATACACCGCTGCGGGCTGGAAGTGAACGAACTGATCCTGCAGCCGCTCGCATCCAGCAAGTCGGTTCTGGCCGAAGACGAGAAGGAACTGGGCGTGTGCCTGGTCGACATCGGCGGCGGGACCACGGACATCGCGGTGTTCACAGGCGGCGCGATCCGCCATACCGCGGTGATACCGATCGCCGGCGACCAGATCACCAATGACATCGCGATGGCATTGCGCACCCCGACGCAGGATGCCGAGGATATCAAGATCAAGCACGGTTGCGCGCTGCGCCAGCTGGCCGACGGCGGCGCGATCGAGGTGCCCGGCGTCGGGGAACGCGGGCCGCGCATGCTGTCGCGCCAGACGCTGGCGGAGGTGATCGAACCGCGCGTCGAGGAACTGTACTCGCTGGTCCAGCAGGAGTTGCGCCGCAGCGGATTCGAGGAACTGCTGTCGTCAGGCATCGTGATTACCGGCGGCAGCAGCGCGATGCAGGGCATGGTCGAACTGGGCGAGGAAATTTTCCACCTGCCGGTGCGCCTGGGCATCCCGAAATAC
>JBAUQH010000035.1:0-11492 GCA_049580605.1 Gallionella sp.
TTGATCGTCTCAAGGACCTCAATGAGATCGGTATCGCGCTGTCGCAACAGCGTGATCTCAACAGCCTGCTGGAAACAATCCTGTTTGCGGCGATGCGCATTACCCGTGCCGATGCAGGCACGCTCTATCTGCATGAACAGCAGCTCAGCATTTTGCGATTTGAAATACTGCGAAACAATACCCTGAATATTTCGATGGGCGGTACCAGCGGCGAACCGATTACCTTTTATCCCATTCAGCTTTACGATGGTTCGGGAAAACCAAATAACGCCATGGTGGTGAGCCATGCGGCGCTAAGCGGCGAAACGGTGAATATTCCCGATGCTTATATGGCCGAAGGTTACGATTTTTCAGGCACCAAAAAATTTGATGCAAAAACCGGTTATCGTTCCCAGTCATTTCTGACAGTTCCGATGCGCAACCACGAAAATGAAGTGATCGGCGTGCTGCAGTTGATCAATGCGCTTGATCAGGTTAGCGGCGCAATCATCCCGTTCTCAAGGGATGACCAGCAATTGCTGGAATCGCTGGCATCGCAGGCGGCCATCGCGCTGACGAATCGTCATCTCATCGATCAATTGGAGAAGTTGTTCGAATCCTTCATTCAGCTGATCAATACCGCGATCGACGATAAATCGCCCTATACCGGCGGTCACTGTGAGCGCGTGCCTGAACTGACCATGATGCTCGCCGAAGCGGTGAATCGCACTACCCGGGGTCCGCTCAAGGATTTTGTTATGACAGACAAGGACAGGCATGAGCTCAAGATTGCCGGCCTGCTTCATGACTGCGGAAAAATCACCACGCCGGTGCATGTGGTCGACAAGGCCACCAAATTGCACACCCTTTTCGATCGGATTCATTTGCTGGACACGCGTTTCGAGATACTCAAACGCGATGCCGAGATCGCGATGTTGCGTGAAATTGCAGCAGCAGGTCCCGATGTCCAGCGGATCGAGGCGACCCGGGAAGACTTTGCCAAACGAATAGATCAGCTTGACCAGGATCGGGAATTCCTTCGGCACTGCAATGTCGGCAGCGAGGCGATGTCAGCCGAGGCGCAGGAGAGAGTACGCCGAATTGCGGCCTACCAGTGGCGCGATGTCGACGGAAACCTTGCAAGGTTTCTCAGCGATGACGAGATCGAGAATCTTACCATACGCGCCGGTACGCTAACAGCCGCCGAACGTTCAATCATCAACCACCATATTGATGTCACCATCAAGATGCTGGAGTCGCTTCCGTGGCCGAGGCACCTGAAGAATGTACCGGAATATGCAGGCGGCCATCACGAGCGCATGGACGGAAAGGGCTACCCGCGCGGGCTGACCCGCGACCAGATGTCGGTGCAGGCAAGGGTGATGGGCATCGCGGATATCTTCGAGGCGCTTACCGCCAAGGACCGGCCCTACAAGAAGGGCAAAACCCTCACCGAATCGCTGACCATACTCGGCAAGTTCAAGCTTGGGGGGCATATCGACCCTGACTTGTTCGATGTGTTCATGCGGGAAAAAGTTTACCTCGAGTATGCCAGGAAATTCCTTTCGCCCGAACAGATAGACGATGTGGATGTGAGCAGGATACCGGGGGTAAGCCTGAATTCGTAGCCGGACAAGACTGACAAAAATCGTCAGTCGGTGACAAAGTTGAGTTGTTTTCGGCAGTCATCAAATTTGAAAAATTTTAAAAAATGCAAATATAAACATATATATAAAATTCTGGCATACCTATTGCATAAATAACCCCGACACATGGTTAATGTGTTCAATTCAAACCAAGGAGCTTTATCATGATGAAAAACATTCAGAAAGGTTTTACGCTGATCGAACTGATGATCGTGGTCGCGATTATCGGCATTCTGGCCGCTGTGGCGATCCCGGCCTACGGCGACTACACTGCGCGTGCACAGGCTGCGGAGGCTTTCACACTGATGGACGGCGTGAAGACACCGTTGACCGAGCTGTATACATCGAATGGCGATTTCTCAATTGGCGGTACCAGCGGCATTTCCGCGATTACCTCCGGCAAGTATGTTAATTTGCTCTCTGCCGGAACGGATATTCTTCCAACAACATCCAGTCTGACCAGCGTGCAGGCTGACTTCAGGAATGTAGGCATCAGCAGCAGGCTGTTGACGAATAACGCTACAGGTAACACTCCTGAAAGCGTGCACATGTACTATAACTCCTTCAACGGTGCATGGTCCTGCAACAATGGTGACGCGAGCGCTGACGTGGCCGCTACTGCGTCGACTGATGCAGCTAAACCCGGCAATAACACGATACCCACCAGCGTGTTGCCGAAGTCCTGCGGTTAATCCTTTCCCATCAACTGCCCCAGGGTAGTGCTGCAATCAAGGGCCCCTCGCATGAGGGGCTTTTTTTGGTCCAGGTGCGGACTTTCCTAAAACCCACGCTGAAAGCGCGTCCTTCCATGCCAAATGGGCGGGAATAAAATTGGGGTTGCACCGGCCTTGCTTCTACATACAGCGGCTAGTGTTTGCTTCCCGCCTCCTGCATCTGGCGCAATTCGTCGATATCGCTTTCGATGGACGAGAGCTGGTAGAAGCTGCCGCCGGCCTGCTTCGCCAATCGGAGCTGCTCCATCGCGGCTTTCAGGTTGCCCTGCCATGCATAGCTGTAGGCTTGTGCCTGATGCTGTTCCAGTGCCTTGCCCTGCATCGCATAGGCTCTGGCTTGCAAGTCGTACAACGTTGTGTCGCTGGGGTGGCGGGTGACTTGTTCGGTGAGCAGTTTGACGGCGGATTCCGGCCGGTTGTTCTGCAGCAGCAGGTCGGTGTAGTCATAAATCAACGCGCGATGATCAGGAAAATTCTGGATGGCGGTCCGGTAAAATGCCAGTGCCGCGGCGTCTTTCTTTTCTGCGCGCAGGACTTTCCCTTCCAGGGTCGCGATCATGTCATTATTGCTTGAAGCGGGGCTGGACGATGCCTCTTTGAGCAGCAGAGACATTTCAAGGCTGGCTTTTGCGACCTGGTCGTCGCGCAACAGCGCGCTGACCAGCCCATAGCGTTGCGCAATCGGATTACCGAAATTTTCCGGTCCCAGCGCGGCGCTGAAATAGGCGATGGCTTCCGGGGCAGATTTTTGCGCGGCGATGAGTTTGGTGCGCACCAGCTGAAAATCAAGACTGTCCGGGATAAGCAGGTAGGGCAGGTCGCGTACGCGATTTTCGATTTCAGCGATACGGTCGCTGGTGATCGGGTGGGTGCGCATGTAATTGGGGGTATTGCCGTCAAGCAGGCGCGATGCCTTTTGCAGCCGCCTCAGGAATTCGGGCATTGCGTGGGTGTTGAAACCGGACTTTTCCAGCAATTGCAGGCCGATGCGGTCAGCCTCCTCCTCGTAACCACGGGTAAAGTTCAACTGCCGCTGTACGTTGCCCGCCTGGACACTGGCGATGGCTGCTTCCGACGCTTGCGGGTTGGTGCGTGCGGCAAGTATTGCAAGGGCGATGGCCGCCATAGAGATCATGCCGCTGCCGCGTTGCGCCTCGATCATGCGGGCCAGATGGTGCTGTGTGACGTGTGAAATTTCGTGGGCTAGCACGGAAGCCAATTCCGACTCGCTTTGGGTAATCAGTATCAGCCCAGCATTTACCCCGATAAATCCGCCCGGCAGCGCAAACGCGTTGACGCTGTAATCATTGACGGCAAAGAATTTAAAATCGAGCGCAGGTTCAGGGCTGTTTTCGACCAGTTTGTCACCGATCTTGTTCAGATAATCGTTAACTTCGGAATCGTCCAGATATTGTTTGCCGGCACGGATCTGCATCATGCTTTGCATTCCGATCTGCCGCTCTTGTTGCGGGGTGAGTGAGGCCTGCGAAACATCGCCGAGATCGGGAAGCCCGTCACCCAGCGCACCGGGCGACAGGCACAGCAACAATAGCAGGGCCACTTCTTTCATGGAAGCTATGATAGTCGTTTTCAAGGAGGGTTCACACCGTGTTATTCGACATATTGTTGCAAAGTATGTTCTTCCGATGTAGACAGCGCGTTGCAAAATGCGCAGAATTGTAATGTTTTGAATTTCACGGTCTGAAAATGGACAAAATTGGCAAATACGAGATAGTCCGCAAGCTCGGTACCGGTGCGACAAGCACGGTGTACCTTGCAGAAGATCCGTTCAACGGACAGCAGGTCGCCATCAAACTATTTGATCTGGGCAATCTGCACGACTTCAATCGCGCCAAGATATATCGCAAGCTTCTAATGACCGAGGCATCGCTGGCGGGTAAATTGTCGCACCCCCATATCGCAAAGATTCTGGATGCGGTGATGGAGGATGATTTGAATTACGTGGTGATGGAATATATCGAGGGCAGCACGCTTGAGCAATACGCCGAAGTCGATACGCTGCTGCCGATCGGCACCATTGCCGAAATCATCTACAAGTGTTGCAAGGCTCTGGAATATGCGCAATCCCAAGGGGTGATTCATCGCGATATCAAACCCGCCAACATCCTTTTGCAGGGCGAGTCCGACATCAAGATTTCGGATTTTGGTGCGGCTGCAATCCAGAACCAGCAAACTACTCAGGTCAGCGGGGTGGGTTCACCGGCCTATATGTCGCCGGAGCAAGTCAAAGAACTGAAACTGACCCATCAGACAGATATCTATTCACTTGGCGTGGTGATGTACAAGATGCTTACCGGCAAACTGCCGTTTGACGCAAGCAACAATTTCAGCATGATCTACCACATTATCAATATCGATCCGCCGCCTCCAAGCATGTTTCGCCCCGAAACTTCGCCGGAACTGGATGCGATTGTGCTGCGGGCGATGGAAAAGGACACTTCCAAGCGGTATCAGACATGGCATGAGTTTGCCGACGATCTGGTCGGGTTTTCCAGCCATTCGGCGCCTCCGGAAAGTGAAATTCTTGATACGGCAAAATTCGACACGCTGCGTAGCCTGGTATTTTTCAAGAATTTCAGCGACGCCGAACTCTGGGAAGTATTGCGCATCAGCGCTTGGCATAAAGTCCCCGATTCCGAGTACATTCTACACGAGGGCGAAAGCGGGCGATCTTTCTACGTCATGGGCCAGGGCACAGTAAGGGTTACCAAACAGGGAAGGTTGCTGAGTTTGTTGCATCGGGGTGACTGTTTTGGTGAAATGGCGCACATTCTGGAGCGCGATTTCAAACGCAGTACGGACGTGATTGCCAAGAAAGACGTGGTGTTGATCGAAATTAACCCCGATGTGCTGAGGCATGCCACACCCGAATGCCGATTACAGTTCGGTGATGCCTTCCTGCGCATGCTGGTCAAGCGCTTGTCGGTTGCAAACGCGCGTGTCTCGCATCTGTTGGCGGATAACAATCAAGAGGAAGATGAGCCGGAAAATGCCTAGCATCATGAACATGAACGGATTCAGGAATATTACCGCCGATGAACTGAGGACGATGATCGAGCAGGGCAGGATGCGCCTGGTTGATGTGCGCACGGATGCGGAAATTGCCCGGGGAAGAATTTCGCAGGGAGATCCGTTGCCGCTGCATCTGTTGCCGTTGCGCCTGGGCGGGATGGACAAGAATTCCACCACTGTCTTCTATTGCCAGATGGGCGGGCGTTCTGCCCAAGCCGCTGCATTCGCCGCGGCGAACGGTTTTACCGATGTCTATAACCTGCAGGGCGGTATCGTTGCTTGGGCTCGTGCAGGATTTCCGATCGAACCATGAGGTTCGATGGCGCGCTAGTCATGCGCCGGCTGGCCTGTACCCGATGACTCCTGCTTGAAAGAAATTCGCAAAAATGAGCAGCGATCAGGAGCTCATAATAATTGCAACAGCCAATGGCACACCTGACAATTTCGCGGAATTCTGCCTGAACACCGGCAAGGATTGCTGTCTTCAACGGGACGGGTTGAGGAATGAGTCTTCTATCTGCAACACTGTTGAACTTTACTGACCCAGCTTGCCGCGTTGGGATTGCAACTGGGCAAGTGCCGAGCTGAATTCCTCCATGCGCTTGCGTTCCTGCTCTACAACCGCTGCAGGGGCGCGATCAATGAAGTTGCTGTTGGACAGCTTGCCCCGGGTTTTTTGTATTTCATTTTCAAGCCGGACAATCTCTTTATCGAGCCGTTCTCGTTCAGCCACGACATCGATCTCAATTTTGAGCATCAGCCTGAATGCGCCGACGATAGCCACTGCCGCGTCGCCTCCGGGCTGATCGGCAACGATCTGCACATCGCTGAGCTTTGCCAGATTGCTGATGTAGGGTGCGAATGCCCTTAGAGTACGCTCATCTCCCGATGCAATGAGCGGCACCCGTTGTGCTGGGGAGAGGTTCATTTCGCTGCGCAGTTTGCGGCAGGCGATGACGATTTCCTGCAGCAAAGCGATCTGCTCTATCGCGCCCGGGTCTATCCTGGCAGCGTCCGCTTCCGGATAGGCCTGCAACATGATGCTTTTGCCCGACCGGCCGGCCAGAGGCGCCACGCTTTGCCACAATTCCTCGGTGATGAACGGAATGACCGGATGCGCCAGCCGCAGCATGGCCTCAAGTACGCGGACCAGCGTGCGCCGGGTTGCCCTTTGCAGAGCATCATTTCCGGTCGCGATCTGCACCTTGGCCAGTTCCACATACCAGTCGCAGTAGGCATTCCATACCAGTTCGTAAATTGTCCGCGCGGCCATGTCGAAACGGTAATCGGCAAAGTGTTGCGCCATTTCCGCTTCGGCGCGCTGCAGCTCACTGATTATCCATCTGTCGGCAGCGGAAAATTCCAGCGGCAGACTGTCATCAAGGCCGACATCCTGACCTTCGCAGTTCATCAGCACGAAGCGGGTGGCGTTCCACAGTTTGTTGCAGAAATTTCGATAGCCCTCGCAGCGTTGCATGTCGAATTTGATATCGCGCCCGGGCGAGGCCAGTGACGCAAACGTGAAACGCAGCGCGTCAGTGCCGAAAGCCGCGATGCCTTTGGGGAACTCGCGGCGCGTGCGTTTTTCGATCTGCCCGGCATCTTTCGGGTTCATCAGTCCGGTGGTGCGTTTCTTCACCAGTTCCTCGATGCCGATACCGTCGATCAGATCGATCGGGTCGAGTACATTGCCCTTGGACTTGGACATCTTCTGTCCTTCCGCATCGCGGATCAGTCCGTGCACATATACATCGCGGAACGGGATCTTGCCGGTGATGTGTCTGGTCATCATCACCATGCGCGCCACCCAGAAAAAGATGATGTCGAAGCCGGTAACCAGCACGGAAGACGGAAGATATTTCTGCAGGAACGGATTCTCCGCATCCCTGGCATAGTCGCCTGTCCAGTCCAGCGTTGAAAAAGGCCACAACGCGGAGGAGAACCAGGTGTCCAGCACGTCGGCATCGCGATCGAGTTGTCCGGCATAGCCCGCCTGGTCGGCCAGATGGCGTGCTTCCGCCTCGTCGTGCGCGACGAATACTTCGCCGTTAACGCCATACCATGCGGGAATCTGGTGACCCCACCACAACTGGCGCGAGATGCACCAGTCCTGGATATTGTTCAGCCACTGGTTGTAGGTGTTCACCCAGTTCTCCGGGTGAAATTTGATTTCGCCGCTTGCAACGCAATCCAGTGCCTGTTGGGTAATGCTTTGTCCTTCCTTGCCCGGTTTGCTCATGGCGACGAACCACTGATCCGTGAGCATGGGCTCGATGACCACATGGGTTCGGTCGCCGCGCGGCACTTTCAGTTTGTGTTTGTCGACCTTTACAAGCTGGCCTGCTCTTTCAAGGTCGGCGACGATCTGCTTGCGCGCCTCAAACCGGTCCATACCCTGGTATATTTCGGGCGCATGTTCGTTGATTCTGGCATCAAGAGTGAGGATGGAGATTATCGCCAGTTTGTGGCGCTGACCAACCGCATAATCGTTGAAGTCGTGCGCAGGGGTGACCTTGACCACACCGGTACCGAATTCCCTGTCCACATACTCATCCGCAATGATCGGAATGTTGCGCTTGCACAACGGCAGCGTGACCTGCTGACCGATGAGGTGCCGGTAGCGCCCATCTTCGGGATGCACCATCACCGCGACGTCGCCCAGCATGGTTTCGGGGCGGGTGGTGGCAACCGTCAGATGGGTCAGCCCGAGCAGGCTGTCCGGTTCGACCAGCGGATAGCGGATGTGCCACATGAAACCGTCTTCTTCTTCCTGTACCACTTCCAGGTCGGACACGGCGGTATGCAGCTTGGGATCCCAGTTGACCAGACGCTTGCCGCGATAGATCAATCCTTCGTTGTACAGCCGGACGAAGATTTCGGCGACAGACCTGGACAAACCCGGATCCATCGTGAACCGTTCGCGGCTCCAGTCCGGCGAAGTACCCAGGCGGCGCATTTGTCTGGTGATGGTGCCGCCGGAATATTCCTTCCATTCCCAGACCTTTTCGATGAACTTTTCGCGGCCCAGGTCATGGCGGGATACACCTTTTGCGTCGAGTTGCCGCTCAACGACAATCTGTGTCGCGATGCCCGCATGATCGGTGCCAGGCTGCCACAGCGTGTTGTCGCCCTTCATCCGGTGATAGCGGGTTAGCGCATCCATCAGCGTCTGGTTGAAGCCATGTCCCATGTGCAGCGTGCCGGTGACATTGGGTGGCGGGAGGAGGATACAGAATGATTCGGATTTATGCGGATCTAATCCCGCCTTGAAGTAACCGGATTTTTCCCATTCAGGGTACCAGCGCGATTCGATATGTTTCGGTTCAAAACTTTTTTCGAGTTCCATTGTTCTACGTCGGGGCGAACTGCCGGTCCTGAGCTTTCCATAAGGGCCGCGATTATACCAAAGGCAGACGGTCCGCTATCGGCTAATACACCTGTGTAAGGTTTCGGTGAGGTTGCATCAAGGATTGGAGATTTGCAACCGCCGTGGTCATCTGGAATAAAGGTATATGTCCATTGCTTCGCGCAACAATTCAGGCAGCTCCGCCTTGATCTCGTCGAGAGCCAGGTCGATGGCCTGGCGCTGCAATTGTTCCAGGTGCGTGCCAAGTTTCTGCGTGAACAGGGTTTCAATGCGTGCCTCGAGACTATGCAGAAGATGCTGCAGCTCATGTTCGCTCAATAAACGAGGTGAATTTGAGTCCGACTCGTCAACTACCTCGGTCAGCAACGGCAAGCTGTTCATTGGGCTTTCGTTCAACCGAGAAACAGCATGGGAAACCCCTTCCGGAGTATCGCTGGTCGGTTGTTTGCCGGATTTCCTGATGGGTGTCACGTATTCTGGATTTTGGACAAGTCAATATGATGGAGTTCATAACCTCGATCGCGATAGAACCTGAATCGTTCACGCCCCGCGCGGCTTTCTTCCTCTTTGATGCCAATGATCTCGATGACTCTTTCAAAGCGGCTGAAGAATGGCATGCATTCGTCGAGCAGGTTGATCAACAGTTCATGATGAGGAAATCTTTCGCCGCCATGGTCGAGTATGACCGGCCAATCGGACAGGACCTCCGGTTCTTGCCCGGTTGCGGTGAAATCGCTGCGGCAGTGCGGGACGAAAGCGCTGGGCGGGTAATACCAGAGCAGCTTATCCAGCGCATCCACTGTCGTAGGATCAGGCAAGCTGATAACCGTGCGTACGCCATTCTGCATGGCTTTCTGGCTCAGCTGGCAAACGGTGCGCAGCTTGTCTGGCGAGCCGGTATAGAAATCCACTTTCGTCATGACGATAGGGCCATTATTTTGCGGCCAGTGAGCGATGGATCAAATATTGGGCGAGCAAGGGTACCGGGCGTCCCGTGGAGCCTTTTTCCTTGCCTGATTTCCAAGCGGTACCGGCGATGTCCAGGTGCGCCCAACGATAGTCCTTGGCGAAGCGCGACAGAAAGCATGCAGCAGTGATGCTGCCCGCCGCCCGCCCGCCGATGTTTTGCATGTCGGCAAAATTGCTGTCCAATTGTTGCTGATAATCTTCCCACAACGGCATATGCCAGGCGCGGTCGTATGAGTAATCGCCCGCATCCAGCAACTCCCGGGCAAGTTTGTCATCATTGCTGAACAGCCCTGTTGCAACATGGCCTAGCGCAATAACGCACGCCCCGGTCAGGGTTGCGATATCCACCACGGTGTCAGGTGAAAAGCGTGCAGTATAGGTTAGCGCATCGCACAGGATCAGGCGTCCCTCAGCATCGGTGTTGAGGATTTCGATGCTCTGGCCGGACATGCTCTTCACGATGTCACCAGGCTTGCTTGCGGCGCCATCGGGCATATTCTCGCAACTGGGGATCACTGCAACCACATTTAGCTTCAGGCCCATTTCGGCGATTGCCTGCATTGTGCCTAGCACACTGGCAGCTCCGCACATGTCATATTTCATTTCATCCATTTCGGCGCCGGGTTTCAGCGATATGCCGCCGCTATCGAAAGTAATGCCCTTGCCGACCAGCACGACGGGTTTCTGCTTTTTGCCGCCACCCGCATATTCAAGCGTGATCAGTTTGGCCGGCTGGCGGCTGCCGCGGGTAACCGACAGCAAAGAATGCATGCCCAGCTTCTGCATGTCCTTATCCTCGAGGATGGTCGCCTTGAGCTTGTGCTTTTTGGCCAGCGTTTTTGCCTGGTCGGCAAGATACGACGGCGTACAGATGTTGCCGGGGAGATTGCCCAGATCTTTGGCCAATTTCATGCCATGCGCGATTGCGGTGGCCTGGCTGAGCGCTGTTTGGGGAATGCTGTCGGGCTTCCCGTTACAGCCCAGCAGGATTTTGCGCAGCTTTGGCGCATCGGCGGGTTTGCTTTTGAGCTGGTCGGAGCGGTAACCGGATTCGGCAGCGATCAGCACAGTCTGCATGATCTTCCAGGATTCATCGCGTCCCTTGGCGGGCAGGTCGGTAAGATACAGCGCGGCATCTTTGCAGGCGGATTTCTGCAGCGCACCCATAGTGGCGCGTAAAACGTCCGCGAACTGTTTGCCAGCGAATTCGCTGGTTTTGCCCAGACCCGCAAGCAAGACGCGTTCTGCAGCGATGCCGGCAACATGATGGAGCATCAGCGTCGTGCCCACTTTTCCATTCATGTCCCCACTTGCGACAAGATCGCTTAACTGATGTGCGGCCAGTTTGTCCAGCAACTGAGCCGGAGCAGAAAGCTTTCCGTTTTCATACACGCCAACCACTACACAGTCGCAGGGCTGCTTTTCCGGACTGCTTTGTTTTATGCTAAATTCCACGTGTAGCTCCTTATAGAAAACACCATTCCCAGATGCACGATTATCCTCATACTAGTCATATAAAGTCAAAACCAACGCATAGCGGAATATTTCACCGTGCTTTGGTCAGCGAATTTGCCAGCAACGGATTGCTGGTATTTGCTGTGTTGCTGGGTATTATCGTGGTCAGCCAGTTGATACGACTTTTAAGCGATGCAGTCAGCGGCGTGATTGCTGTTGACG
The DNA here is from genome assembly GCA_049580605.1 of Gallionella sp. Lineage (GTDB taxonomy): Bacteria > Pseudomonadota > Gammaproteobacteria > Burkholderiales > Gallionellaceae > Gallionella. Next base: position 11,406 of record JBAUQH010000035.1, read on the forward strand.
GAGTAATGGCGCTGCTTGGATTCAGCGCCATGAACTATCTGCCGGTGCTGCTTTCCATCAGCCTGTTCATATCCATTCTGCTTACCC
>JBAUQH010000036.1:0-10090 GCA_049580605.1 Gallionella sp.
CTTCGCCAAGGCAGGTGTCGAGGCGCTGACCGAATACGTCGATTCGCTGATCATCGTGCCCAATTCCAAGCTGATGGAAGTGCTGGGCAATGATGTGACGGTCCCGGAAGCGTTCAAGGCGGCCAACGGCGTGCTGCAGGGTGCGGTGGCGGGTATCGCCGAAGTCATCAACGTGCCCGGATTGATCAACGTCGACTTTGCCGACGTGCGCACCGTGATGTCGGAAAACGGCATGGCGATGATGGGTTCGGCGATCGCATCGGGCATCGACCGCGCGCGCGTTGCGGCAGAACGCGCGATCGCAAGCCCGCTGCTGGAGGATGTGGATATGTCGGGCGCGCGCGGCGTGCTGGTGAACATCACTTCTTCGAACCAGCTCAAGCTGAAGGAAATCGACGATGTGATGGAGTGTGTCCAGTTTGCCGCAGAGGAAGCGACCGTGATCGTCGGTTCGGTGTTTGATGATTCGATGGGCGACGAAATGCGCGTGACGGTGGTTGCCACCGGACTTGGCGCACCGCAAACGCGCAAGCAGGCCAAACCCGAAATCGTCTACCAGAACCAGGATTTCCAGCGCACCGGCACCCACGACGAACCGATGTCCGGCGTGAATTACGGCGAACTGGAAACGCCGACCATCTTGCGGAGCGGACGCAGGGCGGCGGTGGATGCGATGGAAAAATCGGGCGTGGATACCTACGATATCCCGTCCTTCCTGCGCAAACAGGCGGATTGATCGTAGGGAGGGCACAAGTCTTGCTTGTTGGCTGTGCTAGAATAACCCGGGATGTCAGAGAGTAATATGAGGAAGATGGTCAAACAGCGCACCTTGAAAAGCTCCGTCAGCGTGACGGGGGTCGGCTTGCACAGCGGCGAGAAAGTCACGCTCGGTTTGCGGCCGGCACCGGTCAATACCGGGATCGTGTTTCGCCGTGTGGACGTTAAACCGGTCGAGGAAATCTGCGCGCGCGCCGATCTGGTGCATGACACGCGTTTATCCACCTGTATGGAGCAGGGCGGTGTGCGAGTCGCCACCATCGAGCACCTGATGTCGGCATTGGCCGGATTGGGGGTGGACAACGCCTATGTCGATCTGGACAGCGCGGAAGTGCCGATCATGGACGGCAGCGCCGGCACCTTCGTGTTCCTGCTTCAATCCGCTGGCATCGTTGAACAATCCGCCGCCAAGAAATTCATCCGAATCAAGAAACCCATCGAAGTAAAACAGGACGACAAATGGGTGCGCTTCGATCCGCACCATGGCTACAAACTGACCTTTACCATCAATTTTGCCCACCCGGTGTTTGCCAACACCAGACAGCACATCACGGTCGACCTGGGCGAGGAGTCCTATGTGCGCGACATCAGCCGCGCGCGCACCTTCGGTTTCACCCAGGATGTCGAGTACATGCGCGCGCAGGGCCTGGCCCTGGGCGGCAGCCTGGATAACGCGATTGTGATGGATGACTACCGTGTGCTGAATGCGGACGGGTTGCGCTTCGAGGACGAATTCGTCAAGCACAAGGTGCTGGATGCGATCGGCGATCTGTACCTGCTCGGACATCCGCTGATCGGCGCGTTTTCCGGATACAAATCCGGCCATGCCCTGAACAACGCCCTGCTGCGCGAACTGCTCGCCGACGAACTGGCCTGGGAATATATTACTTTCGACAGTGTGGAAGAAGCCCCCGCGTTCCTGCGCCTGCAGTTGCAGTCTGTTTAGACCCGCATGGAAATGGCGCGGCCATGCTGATCCGTTTGCTTATCTTGCTGGTGGCGTTGCTGCTGGTTCTCAGCGGCGCGATGTACATCGTCACCCGCAATCGCCGCTATCTTGATTTTGCATTGCAAACGTTGCGCTTCACGGTGGTGGTGCTGCTGGTATTCGCGCTGCTTTTCATATTGGAGCGCTATGTGCTGGTAAGCTGGCTGGGGATTTTATAGGGCACGGCCAAGGGCCGCCGGTCGGGCCGCCGACAATGATGGACGCGACCCGGACTCAGCATTTTAATTTCGCGATCTTTTCCAGCGCAAGTTTGAGCGGCGAGTTGTCCAGGCTGCGGCTGAGTTCAAGCAGTGCTTTCTGCGCCGAATCACTGAGTCTGTGCGGTGCCGGCACGGGCCGCAGGCGGTCGAAGGATACTTGCACCTTGAAGCGGATTCCGCTAACCTCGCAACCCCTGCTCTGCAAGGCGGCCGCCAGCTGGGGTGCCAGCTGGCGCAATTTTGCGGCGACCGCGGCATTCGCAACGGCGATGCTGAGCGTGCCAAGTTGCAGGCCAAGAACTTGCGCCTGGCTGGCTTGCGCAAGTTCTGGCGGGGCAACGCTGATAAAATGGCGCTGCAAGGCCGACAAAGCCTGCGCTTTTGCCAGTAGCGGACGCAGTTCCTGATTTCCGCTCAGCAATGATTTCAGGTGTTGTGCCACAAATTTTCGAATTCTTGAGTATGGGGTGAGGCATGAATATTATTCTAGTTTCCAACCGTTTGGCAAAAACGCGCAGCATCGCACTGGGCGGCGGGCAAATCGCGCTGGCGCTGATTTTGCTCACCGTGCTGATGCTGGGTGCCGCGTTTACGCTGCAATATGCGTTGGTCCGCTTTGCCCCGGAAAGCCTGAGCGACGAAATACGCACCCTGTTGTCGCAGGTGCAGAACGACGAACAGCACAAGCAGCAGATTTATTTGCAGAACAGCCTGGATGCGATGGCAATCAGGGTCGGCCAGATGCAGGCGCAAGTGCAGCGCCTGGATGCGCTGGGCGCACGGCTGACCAAGCTGGCGGGCATGAAGCCGACCGAATTCCAGTTTTCGGAACCGCCCGCAATGGGCGGCCCGATGGTGCCTTCTGCCGAAAAGAAAATATCGGAGAACGGTCTGAACGAGCAACTGGACAGGCTGGGCCATGTGGTCAACGACCGCAGCGACAAGCTGACTGCGCTGGAAACCATGATGATGCAGAACCAGCTGAGCCGCAGGCTGCTGCCTTCGATGCCGCCCGTCCATACCGGCTACTATTCCTCGAACTTTGGCTGGCGCATCGATCCGTTCACCGGCCAAATGGCAATGCACGAAGGCGTGGATTTTGTCGCGAATGCCGGGACGCCGGTTTATGCCTCGGCCGGCGGCGTGGTTGATTACGCGGGCATGGATTCCTCGTATGGTAATATGGTCGAGATCGATCACGGCAATAATATTGTCACACGCTACGCGCATGCTTCGAAAGTGCTGGTCAAGGTCGGCCAGGTTGTGCGCCGCGGCCAGGAGATCGCGGAAGTCGGGAGCACGGGCCGTTCCACCGGCAACCACCTGCACTTCGAAGTGCGTTATAAGGGTGTCGCGCAGAATCCCGTGCGCTTTTTACAGAAATCCGCCAGTTAACAGCGATGGATATTGGTGAGGGTGAGGCGATAGACCGCCTCACCCTCTATTATTTGCAGTCGAGAAAATATAAATATGATTTCCAGTGTGCTGAAAAGTATCTTCGGTAGCCGCAATGACCGCTTGCTCAAGCAATACCGCGCTACAGTCCAAACCATCAACAAGCTCGAAGCGGAAACCGCCAAACTGGGCGACGACGCTCTGCGCGAAAAAACCGCAGCTTTCCGGCAGCGCTACACGAACGGTGAGCCGCTCGATGCGCTGCTGCCGGAGGCGTTTGCCGTGGCGCGCGAGGCCAGCTCCCGCGTGCTGGGTATGCGCCACTACGATGTGCAACTGATCGGCGGGATGGTGCTGCATTACGGAAAGATCGCCGAGATGCGCACCGGCGAGGGCAAAACCCTGATGGCCACCCTGCCGGTATATCTGAATGCGATTGCCGGCAAAGGCGTGCATGTTGTGACGGTGAACGATTACCTGGCCAGCCGCGATGCGGAATGGATGGGCAGGCTGTACCGCTTTCTCGGACTGTCGGTGGGCGTCATCCTGTCACAGATGGAATCGGCGAACAAACAGGCCGCGTATGCGGCGGATGTCACGTACGGAACCAACAACGAATTCGGCTTCGATTACCTGCGCGACAACATGGCGACGCAGGTCGGCGAGCGTTTTCAACGTCCGCTCAATTACGCGATTGTGGACGAGGTCGACTCGATCCTGATCGACGAGGCACGCACACCGCTGATCATTTCCGGCCAGGCCGAGGACAACATCGACATTTATGTGCGCATCGACAAGCTGGTCCCGCAGCTGGTGCGCAAGCCCGGCGATCCGGACGAAGAGGGTCCGGGCGACTTCAGTGTGGACGAGAAGAACAACCAGATCCTGCTGACCGAATCCGGCCACGAGCGGGCTGAACAGATCCTTACCCGGGCAGGACTGCTGCCAGAGGGCGGCAGCCTGTATGACACGGCCAACATTACACTGATCCATCACCTGTATGCCGCATTGCGCGCACACAACCTGTTTCACCGCGACCAGCATTATGTGGTGCAGAACGGCGAAGTGGTAATCGTGGACGAATTCACCGGCCGCCTGATGGCGGGCCGGCGCTGGTCCGACGGCCTGCACCAGGCGGTGGAAGCCAAGGAAGGCGTGACCATCCAGAAGGAGAACCAGACACTGGCCTCGATCACCTTCCAGAATTATTTCCGCATGTACGACAAGCTGGCCGGCATGACCGGCACGGCTGATACCGAGGCCTACGAATTCCAGCAGATCTACAATCTCGAGACGGTGATCATCCCGCCGCATCGCCCGACCATCCGCAAGGACATGATGGACAAGGTGTACCTGACTGCGAGGGAAAAATATCACGCGGTGATCGAAGACATCAAGGATTGCAACCGGCGCGGGCAGCCGGTGCTGGTGGGCACGACCTCGATCGAAAATTCGGAGTTGCTGTCGGGCTTCCTGGAACGGGACAAGCTCCCCCATCAGGTGCTGAATGCCAAACAGCATGAGCGCGAGGCGGAAATCATCGCGCAGGCCGGTCGGCCGAAGATGGTGACCATCGCCACCAATATGGCGGGACGCGGCACGGACATCGTGCTCGGTGGCAATGTCGAGAAGCAGATCGAAATGGCACGCGAGGATGCCGGCCTGGACGAGGCTTCCAGGAAGGAACAGATCGCGCGGCTGCAGTCGGAATGGCAGCAGCTGCACCAGCAAGTGCTGGACAGCGGCGGGCTGCACATTATCGGCACCGAGCGCCATGAGTCGCGCCGGGTGGACAACCAGCTGCGCGGCCGTGCCGGCCGCCAGGGCGATCCCGGATCGAGCCGTTTCTACCTGTCGCTTGAAGATCCGCTGTTGCGTATTTTTGCTTCCGACCGGGTTACCGCGATCATGAACAAATTCAAGATGCCGGAAGGCGAGGCGATCGAGCATACCTGGGTGACCCGCGCGATCGAAAATGCGCAGCGCAAGGTCGAGGCACGCAACTTCGACATGCGCAAGCAGATCCTGGAATACGACGATGTCGCCAACGATCAGCGCAAGGTGATCTATGAGCAGCGCAGCGAACTGCTGGAAAGCACGGATATAACAGAAACCATCCAGGCGATGCGCGATGACGTGCTGGAGAATACCGTCAGCGAGCACATTCCGCCGCATTCGATGGAAGAGCAATGGGACGTGCCGGGACTGGAACGGAGACTGGCCGCCGATTTCCGGCTGGAGTTGCCGCTGGTGCAATGGCTGGAAGAAGACAAAGTGCTGAACGAAGCCGCGCTGCGGGTGCGCATCAGGGAGATCGCCCAGCAGCATTACCAGGCCAAGGTCGAGGCGGTGAGCGCCGAGGTGATGCACCATTATGAACGCGCAATGATGCTGCAAAGCCTCGACGTGCACTGGCGCGAGCACCTGTCGGCACTGGATCATCTGCGCCAGGGCATCCATTTGCGCGGCTATGCGCAAAAGAACCCGAAGCAGGAATACAAGCGCGAGGCATTCGAATTGTTTGCAGCGATGCTGGACGCGATCAAACTCGAGGTGACGCAAATATTGATGACCGTGCAGGTGCGCAGCGAGTCCGATGTCGAGGCGGTGGAAGCAGCGCCCGCGCCGGGAAACGTGCAATATCATCATGCCGATTACGAAGAGGCGCTAGGCGACTCCGGCGAGGGCGTGCCGGCCGGGGAAGAGCACAAGCCGTTCGTGCGCAGCGGACAGAAAGTGGGGCGCAATGATCCGTGTCCATGCGGTTCCGGCAAGAAATACAAGCAGTGTCATGGCAAGTTGAGCTGATTCGAAAAGGGCGCAACCAGTCTGTGGTACTGAGCAATTACATCCTGTATAAACCAGCAGCCTCTGCCAGGTAATAATCCTTCAAATGCCAGTAAATCTTATCCAGCCCGTCGCTGCAGAGTTGATACCCGTTGCGGGCATTACGCTGGGAATTGCGGAAGCGAATATCAAGCGCGAGCAGCGCAGGGACCTTCTGGTGATGCAGTTTTGCGAGGGCACGCGCATTGCCGGCGTATTTACCCGGAACCGTTTCTGCGCCGCGCCGGTGACCGTTGCGCGCGAGCATCTCGCCATTGCAAATGCAAAAGGTTCCGGCGGGATACGCGCGCTGCTGGTCAACACCGGCAACGCCAATGCGGGCACCGGCGAGCAGGGCATCCGGGACGCGCGCACCTGTTGCGCGGCACTGGCGGGCCTGCTGGGCTGCAAGGCGGAGCAGGTGCTGCCATTTTCGACCGGCGTGATCATGGAACCGCTGCCGGTCGCCAGGATCGCCGCCGGCCTGCCCGCCGCAGTGACCAACATGCGCCCGGACAACTGGTTCGATGCCGCGCACGCGATCATGACCACCGACATTGTCGCCAAGGCGACCTCAAGGCAGGTTGTCATCGACGGCGTGACTGTCACCATCACCGGGATCGCCAAAGGTTCCGGGATGATCCATCCGGACATGGCGACCATGCTGGGCTATATCGCCACCGATGCGGCGATCGCGCAGCCGCTGCTGCAGTCCATGGTCAGCGAGGCCGCCAACCGCTCGTTCAATTGCATCACCGTGGATGGCGACACCTCGACCAACGACGCGCTGATGCTGATCGCGACCGGAAAATCAGCTTTGCCGGAAGTGAAATCCGCCGCCAGCCATGCCGGCCGGGCATTGCAATCCGCAATCACCGAAGTTGCAAAACATCTGGCGCAAGCCATCGTGCGCGACGGCGAGGGCGCGACCAAGTTCATCACGGTGCAGATCGAGGGCGGCAGGGACGAAGCCGAATGCAAAAAGATCGGCTATGCGATCGCACACTCGCCGCTGGTCAAGACCGCCTTCTTTGCCTCCGATCCCAACCTCGGCCGCATCCTCGCCGCGATCGGCTATGCGGGCGTGGACGATCTGGATGTCGACCGGCTCAAACTGTATCTTGACGGGGTGCTGGTCGCCGAGAACGGCGGGCGCGCAACCAGCTACCGCGAAGAAGACGGCCAGCGCGTGATGCGGCAGAGCGACATCACCGTGCGCGTGGTGCTGGGTCGCGGTGCGGCGCATGCCACGCTGTGGACCTGCGATTTCTCTTACGACTATGTGAAGATCAACGCAAGCTACCGGAGTTAGCCTGCGCCTTTCGGTTGGTCTGCCGGCATTCAGGCGGAAAATGATGGCAATACGCCGTGGTCTGCCATGTCGGATGAAAATGATTCCGGAACAGTCTGTGCGCTGGACAGAAAGGAACGTTGATGAAAGTCCGCAAGTTACAAAAGCTGCTCAGGACCATTCGGCCATTTTCCTCGGCTTTGGCGGTTGTTGCCACTGCATCCGCCCTGGTCGTCGCAATCTACTTTACCGAGAATGGCCGGCTTTGGGTTACATTCCTGGCCGGGGTTCTGGTTGCCACGACGCTTGCAGAGGCAACACGCTGGTCCCATGCGAGGTGGATCGTCACGCGCCGCTCCGCTCAGTTGTCGGCGATGAAGGCCAAACTGGAACGCGAAACGGAATTGCGCAAGCAAGCCGAGAACGCAGTCGCAGCCGACAAGCCGAGACTGCATCTGATCGACGAGGTGTTGCCGACCATGGTTGCGTTCGTGGACCGGAAGGGACATTGCCGATACCACAACCGGGCATTCCTGAACTGGCTGAACCTGCGTCCCGAACAAATCAGCGGGCGGCACATGCGCGATGTGCTGGGCAGCCAGGTCTACCAGGAAACCGCGGCTGCGGTCCGCCAGTCACTGGATGGGCATGCTGTGCACTACGAGCGGACGCAGCAAATGCCTGATGGCGCAGTCTACAGGCTGGCCGTCGAACATCTTCCCGAGTTCGGGGATGACGGCAAGGCAAGCGGCTTCTTCATGTTGATCAGCGACATCACGAAACCGGACGACGTGCGACTGTCTGCCGCGCATGATGCATCGGATGACCAGAGCATGTTTGTCGATGAATACTCCGAACAGACGACCGGTCAGCATGATGCAGGCATGATCAGGTCGGCCATCGAGAACGGCGAATTCAGCCTGCTTTGCCAGCTAATCACGCCGCTGGTCGCGAAAGGTGGAATCGGGCACTATGAAATCCTGGTCCGGCTGAACGAAGACGAGGGAAGCATGTTGCCGCCCGGCACCTTCTTTCCGCTGGCCGAAAAATACGGACTGATGACGCATCTGGACCGCTGGGTGACACAGCATGTCGCAGAATGGCTATCCCGGCAGATGCCGCGCAGCGAGCGACAGCAAAACACGACGTACTTCATCAACGTGTCGGGCGCCACCATAGCAGATCCCGGCTTTTCCGAGTTCCTGAATCTGACGCTGCTGGAATACAACCTGCCCGCTTCCACGCTGTGCTTTGAAATCCCGGATTCGGAACTGGCGATGCGGACTGCCGAAGTTGCGGAATTCGCGAGGCAAGTCAGGCGCAGCGGATGCCGTGTCGCACTCAGCGGTTTCGGCCGGGACCAGGTCCTGTTCAACCTGATACGCGGTTTCCAGGTGGAATTCCTGAAAATCGACGGCAGCATGATTCTGGGAATACTTCGCGACCCGCTAAAGCTTGCCAAGCTTACCGCGATAAGCCGCGTCGCAAAAAAAATCGGCGTTCAGACCATTGCGGAGTTGGTGGAGAACGAAGAGACTGTAGCCAGCCTGAGAAAAGTCGGCATCGACTTTGCCCAGGGATTCGGCATTTCGCGGCCACGCTCCCTGCAGGAGTAAACCGCGGCAATTTTCGTATTAGCGATCGACCATGTATGGAACAGGAAAATGAAAGCAAACACAGAAAAGCTGCTTGAGAAGGCCAACGCATTACTGGAGCGACTGGAACGGCTGCTGACTTCCGCGGGTTCCGTCGAACCCGACTGGCAACAGGCCGATGCGTTCCGCTGGGAAGGGGGGCGGCTGGTGCCGGTCTCGCATCCCCATCGCATCGGCCTGAACGACCTGCTCGGTATCGACAGGCAGAAGCAGCTGATCAGCCAGAACACCAGGCAGTTCGTGCAGGGTCGTCCGGCCAACAACGTGCTGCTCACCGGCTCGCGCGGCACCGGCAAGTCCTCGCTGGTCAAGGCGCTGCTCAACGAATACTCAAAAGAAGGGCTGCGCCTGATCGAAGTCGGCAAACCGGCGCTCTCCGACCTGCCGCATATCATCCCGCTGGTCGCCGGCAGGCCGGAAAAATTCATTCTGTATTGCGACGACCTGTCATTCAACTCCGAGGAGCCCGGCTATCAGGCGCTGAAGGCCGCGCTTGACGGATCGCTGGTCGCGTTCTCCGATAACCTGCTGATCTACGCAACTTCAAATCGCCGCCACCTGATGCCGGAATCGATGCAGGATAATCTTGCGACCAAATATGTCGGCGACGAGATCCATCCGGGCGAGAGCGTCGAGGAAAAAATCTCGCTTTCGGAGCGCTTCGGTCTGTGGGTGTCGTTCTATCCATTCTCGCAGGACGAATATCTGGACATCGTTGCGCACTGGCTTCGCCACTTTGGCGTGACGGCCGAGTTTGATGAAGTTGCGCGGCAGGCGGCGCTGCAATGGAGCATACAGCGGGGGTCGAGGAGCGGCAGGGTGGGGTGGCAGTTTGCGAGGGATTGGGCGGGACGGCAATAATTAGTCCATTCGTGGTGAGCCTGTCGAAGGGTAGCCACGTTGCGGCGGGGAATTGTCTGTAGGAGCGGGCCATGCC
>JBAUQH010000037.1:0-11776 GCA_049580605.1 Gallionella sp.
CTGCACCGCCTGCTGGATCGCTACTATGGCCACAACAGTCGTTTAGACAAGCTGGATGCGGCCGCATTCATAACCCGGACAAAAAATGTGCTGCCGCGTTTTCGCCACATTTTCGATGAAGCCGCCACGCTTACCGGTATCGACTGGAGATTGCTGGCTGCGCTGTCCTACCAGGAATCGCAGTGGGACCCGCTCGCCACTTCGTACACCAATGTGCGCGGTATGATGATGCTGACCGGCGACACCGCCGACCAGATGAAGGTCAGCAATCGCCTCAATCCGCAAGAGAGCATCCTTGCCGGCGCGAAATATCTGCAGTTGCTGAAGGAACAACTGCCCAGGCGCATCCCCGACCCCGATCGCACCTGGCTTGCGCTGGCCGCATACAACCAGGGCTACAGCCATCTTGAAGATGCGCGCATCCTTACCAAGCGCGCCGGAATGAACCCGGATAGCTGGGCGGACGTGAAACGATGGATGCCGCTGCTGAACCGCCCGAAATATTACAAAAGACTGAAGCACGGCTATGCGCGCGGCGGCGAAGCGGTGATTCTGGTGGAAAGCATCCGCAGCTACTACGAAATGCTGAAACGGCTGGAGCCCGAGAAATCCGAAGCGACGCCGGAAGTTTCGTATCAACTGGTCGCGCCGATGTCGATGCAGCGTCTGCTGCCTTGAGCTGCACTTGCATTCCCGTATTCCCATCCTGTCCGGTCCGGATCACGCATTAAGCGCATGCCCTGAATGACATTAAGGTTTCGGCTCGCTCAAACCGTAATAGTTGGTTGGCGGCCGAAATCGTCACGGGCAAATTTGCCATCATTCCCCCCGGGCGATCGGCAGAATACCGGCCAACCAATATTCAATTTTGTAATTTCTTTGATACATAAGGTAGCAAAAAACTGCGCACGATTTCAATTTCGTTTAGCGCCAATGAGTTGCAAAATCCAAATCAAACTTCTTTGCTTTCAATTTGTTACAAATCGGAATTGGGCGGATTTTCACGCTCTGATCCACTGATTGATCGCAAAGTCCTGCCGATAAACTTTGCATCCTGATTGCCCGAAGCAATCAATTTTCGAATTTTTCCTGGGAGAGACAAATGAGTTCCATCGGCAACATCTCTGGTTCGAGCAACTGGCCATGGTTGCAACAAGCAACCAGTTCTTCAAGTTCGGCGCAAATAGTTGGCGGAAGCGATTCCGACGGCGATATTGATGCGAGCAGCAGCGGAATTTCTGGTGGAGTCGCCCAGTCGAATTTCCTGGCCACCATCGTAAGCGCAATAGAGCAGAGCATGTCGGGCAGCGCAGTCCCGTCTTCCACGACATCCTCAACCGCCAGCACCAGCACGACAAATACCGCCACAGCTTCGGGTACAACCCAGAATGCAGAGGCGGCATTGCAGTCATTCTTGCAAAATCTGTTTGCTTCCCTTGGACAGACTAACGCAACGTCATCATCTGCAAATTCCGGAACCGGGAATACTTCCACAAACAGTTCTGCCGCCACCGGTGTCGAACACCATAGACACCATCATGGCGGCGGATCAGAAATGGCTGCCGCGATTCAAAACCTGCTTCAGCAGCTTAATGGAAGCGTTCAAAATGCGTCGACAGGCAATAATGGCAGCAGTGGAAATAACGGTTCGAACGCAATCAGCAGTCTGAATTCCAGTTTCCAGAATCTGGTGAGTTCGCTGGATGCGACACAGGGCCAGGGCGCCACTGCAACCAATACACCGACACTCCAGAATTTCCTGCAGAACCTGTTGCAGAATATTGGCAATGTCCAAAATTCCAGCGGCTCTATGGTCAGCACTCTGGCGTAACGTATACAATTTTCCCGCATCCGTTGCCGGAGGTTTACGACTTCCGGCGACTTGCCCGAGCAACCGGCCGATATTCCGCTCGAATATTTTCCTGATTGCTCCGGTCAACCCGCACTTTTGAATACAATTCCGCTTTCGTCAACTTCCACACCGATTTCGATGACCGGAAAAAGTATTGAAGCTGAAGCGCTGTTCTTCAGGGGAACGGAATGCATGAAGGCCGGGGATAATGCCGGGGCCGAAGCGTGCTTCAGGCAGGCAGTGGATATTTCGCCCGATTTCGCAGAGGCCTGCTCCAATCTTGGGCTTATGCTCGACAGGCGGGGAGACAAGGCAGGCGCCGAGAATTGCTATCGCCGCTCGATCATTCTCAATCCGGCATACGCCGAGACTTACCTGAATTTTGGCGCGCTGCTGGCAAACGCGAAACGGTTCGCGGAAGCAGAACTGGCGTACCTGCAGTCAATTGCACTGCGCAGCGATTCCCCCGCCGGTTGGTCAAATCTGGGTGGGCTTTATGCCTGCATGAAGCGTGATTCTGAAGCCGAGCATTGCCTGCGCAAAGCCATTGCTCTCGATACAAGCTACGCGAGCGCCCACTTCAACCTGGGTTATCTATTGTTGCGCCAGGGCAAATTCGAGGAAGGCTGGTTTTGCATGGAATCGCGCAAAATCAATCCCGCGCTCGCCGCGCTTCTGCCCTTCCCCAGATGGCAGGGTGAATCCCTGGCAGGCAAGTCGATCCTGATCGGCTACGAGGGTGGACACGGTGACATGATCCAATTCTGTCGTTACGCAGCCGTGTTCAAATCGCTCGGGGCGAAATCTGTCGGCCTGGTCTGCCATTCGCCGCTGAAGAAATTATTTTTATCGCTTGCGGATGTGGGCCTCGTTATTTCAATTGACGAACAGATTCCGCAGACCGGGTGGGATTTCTGGGTGTTGCCACTGAGCATTCCCCACTACTGCAGGACACGGCTGGATTCCATCCCGACCGGAATTCCCTACCTGCATGCCTCGGCAGACCGGATTGCGAAGTGGGCCGGCTTTCTGCCCCGGGATGGCATCCGTGTCGGGCTGGTCTGGAAGGGCAGCCCGCAGTTCGAAAATGATGCCGACCGGTCATTGCCCTCGCTTGAAACATTGAGGCCCTTGTGGGACGTCCGGGGCGCAAGCTATATCAGCCTGCAAAAAGGCGCGGGTGAAAGCGAGGCGATCCAACCGCCCGGCGGATTGCCCCTGATCAACCTCGGGCCGATGTTCGGGGATTTTTCCGATACCGCGGCGGTCATTTCCAGCCTGGATTTGCTGATATGCATCGACACGGCCGCAGCGCATCTTGCGGGTGCCCTCGGAAAACCGTGCTGGTTATTGTTGCCGGATTACAAACCGGATTGGCGCTGGCTGACATCCCGCACCGATACACCATGGTATCCGGGCACGATGCGGCTGTTTCGCCAAACCACTGCGGGAAATTGGGCGCCGGTCATTGCCGAACTGGTTGAGGCCCTGAAGCTGTTTATTGAACAAACCCCGTGACGTACACCCGGTATGCATTTGCCGGCGCGGACTGTTGCTTCAAACGCGGCGGTTAATACAAGGGAATGAGCTTTTCCCGACCGCCCATGCAGGGGCGCAACACTTCCGGGATCACCACGCTGCCGTCGGCCTGCTGATAGTTTTCCAGCACCGCAACCAGCGTGCGGCCGACCGCCAGGCCCGAACCGTTCAGCGTATGCAGCAGCTCGGGCTTGCCCTGCGCGTTGCGAAAGCGCGCCTGCATGCGCCGTGCCTGGAACGCTTCGAAATTGCTGCACGAGGAAATCTCGCGGTAAGTATTCTGCGCCGGCAGCCACACTTCGATGTCGTAGGTCAGCGCGGCGGAGAAACCCAAGTCGCCGGAGCACAGTTTCACCACGCGATAGGGCAAACCCAGCTTCTGCAAAATCGTTTCGGCATGGCCGAGCAGCTGCTCCAGCGCGGCATACGACGCGTCGGGATGCACCATCTGCACCAACTCCACCTTGTCGAACTGGTGCTGGCGTATCATGCCGCGGGTGTCGCGTCCGTAGGAACCCGCCTCGCTGCGGAAGCAAGGCGTGTGCGCAACGAACCTCATCGGCAGTTGTTCCAGCGGCACGATCTCGTCGCGCACGATGTTGGTTACAGGAACTTCGGCGGTGGGGATCAAGTAAAAATATCTTTCCCTTAGTGGCTCTGTCAGTGAATCAGCGTCACCTGAACTTGCAATGCGCCCTATCTCCGCAGCACTAGGTTCTTCAAGACCAAAGGGAACCTTGAACAGATCTTCCTCGAACTTAGGCAACTGCCCGGTGCCGCGCATCGATGCTGCATTTACCAGATAAGGCACGTAGGTCTCGGTATAACCGTGCTGCTCGGTATGCGTATCCAGCATGAATTGCGCGAGCGCACGATGCAGTCGCGCCAAGCCGCCTTTCAGCAGCGAGAAGCGCGCGCCGCAAATCTTCGCGGCAGTATCAAAATCCAGCCCCAGTTTTTCGCCGAGGTCGACATGATCTTTAACCGCAAAATCGAATTTTGGAATGTTGCCAACTTTGCGAACCTCGACATTGTCGGCCTCGGACTTGCCTGCAGGCACGCTGCTGTGCGGCGTGTTAGGAATCACTTCCAGCAATTGCTGCAGCGCGCTTTGCACCTCGCCCAGCTGCACTTCCGCCTGCTTCAGTTTGTCGCCCAGCGTCGCCACTTCCGCCATGATGGCGGACACATCCTCGCCTTTGGCTTTCGCTGCACCGATCTGTTTTGAAGTGTTATTGCGTTTTGCCTGCAGCTCCTGGGTGCGCGTCTGGATGATCTTGCGCTCGGCTTCAAGTTGCGAGAATCTTTTCGCATCCAGCACAAAGCCGCGTGTCGCAAGTCGAGCTGCCACACCTTCCAAATCGTTTCTTAATGCTTGAATATCCAGCATGCTGCTTATTCCTTTTTCTTTTTCGCTTTATCATCCAGCTCGCGCAAGTGCGCCAGCTTTTCCGCAATCTTCGCTTCGAGTCCGTGATCGGTCGGTTCGTAGAAACTCGCTTCCGGCATGTCGTCCGGGAAATAGGTTTCGCCCGCCGCGTAGCCCTCTTCCTCGTTGTGCGCGTAGCGGTAATCCTTGCCGTAATCGAGCTGCTTCATCAGCTTGGTCGGCGCGTTGCGCAGGTGCAGCGGCACCGGGCGCGACTGGTCCTGTTTGACGAAAGCGCGGGCGGCATTATACGCGACATACCCGGCGTTCGACTTCGCGGCAACCGCCATGTACAGCACCGCCTGTGCCAGTGCGAGCTCGCCCTCGGGCGAGCCGAGCCGCTCGTAAGTCGCCGCCGCGTTCAGCGCGATCTCCACGCCGCGCGGATCGGCGAGTCCGATGTCCTCCCAGGCCATGCGCACGATGCGCCGCGCGAGATAGCGGGGGTCGGCGCCGCCGTCCAGCATGCGCGTAAACCAGTACAGCGCGGCATCGGGATTCGATCCGCGCACCGACTTGTGCAATGCGGAAATCTGGTCATAGAACGCCTCGCCGCCCTTGTCGAAGCGGCGCAGGCTCTCGGCCAGCGTGGCATCGAGGAACTTCACGTCGATTTTCTTTATCTTCGCGGTAAGCACCGCGGTGTCGAGCTGCTCCATCACATTCAGCAGCCGGCGCGCATCGCCGTCGGCATAGCCGAGGATACGCCCCTTCGCATCCTCGTCGAACGCGATGCCCCGCAGCACGACCCGGTGGGCGCGATCGAAGAGTTGCCCGAGTTCCGTTTCGGACAATGGCTGCAGCACGTACACCTGTGCGCGGGACAGCAGCGCGCCGTTCACTTCGAACGACGGGTTTTCGGTGGTCGCGCCGATGAAGGTGACCAGTCCCTGTTCGACGAACGGCAGGAACGCATCCTGCTGCGACTTGTTGAAGCGGTGCACCTCGTCCACGAACAGGATGGTGTGGCGGCCGTGCTGCTGCAGCGTGAGTTCGGCCTGCGCGATCGCCTCGCGGATATCCTTGACGCCGGACAGCACCGCGGACAGCGGCACGAAATCGGCATCGAACGCCGAGGCCATCAGCCGCGCCAGCGTGGTCTTTCCTACGCCCGGCGGTCCCCACAGGATCATCGAATGCAGCTTGCGGGATTCGAATGCGAGTCGCAGCGGCTTGCCCGGACCCAGCAGATGCGATTGGCCGATGACGTCGTCTATCGTCTTCGGGCGCAGCCGCTCGGCCAGCGGCGCGGCCGGAGAGTGCGTTTCGAACAGGTTGCCGGTGCTCATGAACCGGACCGTGCTAATCGGTTAACACATCTGCACCCTTGGGCGGGGTGAACTGAAACTGCTGTGCCGGTATCTTTGGATTGCGCTGCATCGCGGTAAAACGCAGCACTGTCTTGTGCCCGAACATGTCGTTCAATTCCATCACGACCAGGTCGGCTTGCGCGTTGAAGCCCATCCGTATCGTATTGAAGCTGTTGTCCTGCCCCTTTCCCTTGGGTGTGGCCTGCAGCCATTCCAGGCCGTCCCGGCTGCCGTCCTCGGTCAACGCAAACCCGTGCTCGATCTCGTTGTTGCCGGAGAGCAGCGCGGCGGGGCTGCTGCCCAGCGCGGTGTCCAGCCTCCTGACCGTGACCTGGTTCAGGTCGGAATCGTACAACCAGAACTTCTTTCCGTCCCCGACGACCAGCTGCTCGTAGGGTTTCTGGTAAGTCCAGCGGAATTTGCCGGGGCGCTGGAATTCCATGATGCCCGACGCATTCTGAATCCGGTTGCCGTTCTGGTCCAGCACCTGCTGGGTGAAATTCGCCCGAGCGGAATGCGTCGTCGCGATGAAGGTCTTGAGTTTGTCGATTGCGCCGGCATGAGCGGCGGTCGCAAACATCAGAATCGAGAGGCCAACAAGAAAGTTTTTTAACATGCTCTACGCCTGGGTTGGGAAAAAGTGCTCAGGAAAGGGGGAAGAATGAGGCCTGTGCGCGGCTACCCTTAACTTGATTCCCTTCACCCTTGTCTGTTTGGAGCGATCACTTCGCGGTTGCCGTTGCTCTGCATCGGCGAAACGAGGCCGGCCGCTTCCATCTGTTCGACCAGCCGCGCGGCGCGGTTGTACCCGATGCGCAGATGCCGCTGCACCAGCGAAATCGACGCGCGGCGGTTCTTCAGAACGATTTCCACCGCCTGGTCGTACAGCGGATCGGCTTCCCCATCCAGGTTCGCGCCGCCGGCGCCGCCTTCATCCGGCGACTCTTCCAGGGAATCCAGGTCGATCAGGTACTGCGGCTCGCCCTGCGCCTTCAGGTATTCGGCGATGCGGTGCACTTCCTGGTCGGACACGAACGCGCCATGCACGCGCTGCGGATAGCCGGTGCCCGGCGGCAGGTACAGCATGTCCCCCTGTCCGAGCAGCGCCTCCGCGCCCATCTGGTCCAGAATCGTGCGCGAATCGATCTTGCTCGACACCTGGAACGCGACGCGCGTCGGCACGTTGGCCTTGATCAGCCCGGTGATCACGTCCACCGACGGGCGCTGGGTCGCCAGCACCAGGTGGATGCCGGACGCCCTCGCCTTCTGCGCGAGGCGCGCGATCAGTTCCTCGACCTTTTTGCCCACCACCATCATCAGGTCGGCGAGCTCGTCGATGAACACCACGATCATCGGCAATTCTTCGAGCGGCTCGGGACTGTCCGGCGTCAGCGTGAACGGGTTGGTGAGCGGCTGTTTGGCCTTGATGGCATCGCGTACTTTCTGGTTGTAGCCGGCGATGTTGCGCACGCCGAGCGTCGACATCAGGCGGTAACGTTTGTCCATTTCCTGCACGCACCAGTTCAGCGCGGATGCGGCCTGGCGCATGTCGGTGACCACCGGTGCGAGCAGGTGCGGAATGCCCTGGTACACCGACAGCTCCAGCATCTTGGGATCGATCAGCAACAGGCGGATTTGCTGCGGCGTCGATTTGTACAGCAGGCTCAGGATCATCGCATTGATCGCGACGGACTTGCCGGAGCCGGTGGTGCCGGCCACCAGCACATGGGGCATCCTGGCCAGGTCGGCGACAACCGGCTTGCCGGAAATATCCTTGCCCATCGCGATCGTCAGCGCGGAACCCATGTCGGCATAGACCTGCGAGCTGAGTATCTCGGACAGTCGCACCACCTGGCGTTTCGGGTTGGGCAGTTCCAGCGCCATGTACGCCTTGCCGGGTATCGTCTCGACCAGGCGTATGCTTACCACCGACAATGCGCGCGCCAGGTCCTTCACCAGATTGGTGATCTGGCTGCCCTTCACGCCGACGGCGGGTTCGATCTCGTAGCGCGTGATCACCGGGCCGGGATAGGCGGCCACCACTTTGACTTCCACGCCAAAATCCTTCAGCTTGCGCTCGATCAGGCGCGAGGTGAATTCCAGCGTGTCTGCGGATACCACCTCGACCTGCTGTGTTGCCTGGTCCAGCAGATGCAGGGGCGGCAGCGGTGAATCATCCATGTCCGAGAACAGCGAGACCTGTTTTTCCTTTACGGCCCGCATAGATTTGGCCACTTCCAACTGCGGCATTTCGATGCGTATCGGCTGGTGCTCCTCGACGCGTTTCTTTTTTTCCTCTTCGACGAGCGCGACCCGGTCATAAGTCGCCTGCATGCCGATGCGCCTGTCCTGGCGAGTCTGCCACGCAAGGCGTATCCACCGGAAGGATGCCTCGATCCGTTCTCCGAGCCAGTCCACAAAGCGCAGCCAGGACAGGCCGCTGAACAGGCTGAAACCGGCCGCGATCAGCGCCAGCAACAGCAGGGTCGCGCCGGTAAAGCCCAGACCGCGCGCCAGCGCCTTGCCCAGCAACTCACCGAGCATGCCGCCGTGCACCAGCGGCAATGCGACCCTGAGCGTATACATACGCAAAAACTCGAGCGCG
This sequence comes from Gallionella sp., assembly GCA_049580605.1. Classification (GTDB taxonomy): domain Bacteria; phylum Pseudomonadota; class Gammaproteobacteria; order Burkholderiales; family Gallionellaceae; genus Gallionella. The sequence continues at coordinate 8,736 of JBAUQH010000037.1, forward strand.
CTGCTGGACAGGAGCAGCGCCGCAAAACCGGCAACCGAGACCAGCAGGGTGCGCTTGCAGAAGATGCTGTCGACACGCAGCTGGTGGTATCCGGCCCAGACCCGCTGCAGCAGGTACAGCACGATCCACCATGCGGAAAAACCGAACAGATAAAACAGCAGATCGGAAAGATACGCGCCCACCACTCCGCCGGGGTTGGTGATATGCACGCCGGTGGCGGTATGCGACCAGGACGGGTCGGACGGGCTGTAGCCGTACAGCGCGACGGTGAAATACAACGCGCAGGCGACCAGCAGTATCCAGCGCGTTTCGCGCAGCAACAGCAGCAGTTTGTTGCCGAGAAGATCGCCGCTTGCTTCAGCCATGAGCGACACCGCCAAATCCCGAATGAACGGCACTCGAATGAACCGCGGCGGGGAATTTACCCTTGGGCTCCCGCAGCCGGGGCGGACGGCATTCGGGCCGCCTCTTGTCGAAATGCGGAAACCACCCGCCCGCCGGCAGAATTTTCATGAGGACTTTTTTCAAGCTGATCGAATATTGGTTTACGGACCCGCCCATGATACCGCAGCCGATCAATACCCGCTTGTCAACAACAGCCGGATGTCATGCGCCAGCCAGTCCGCCGGTTCCATGTCCCCGGCCATCAGGCGCACCCTGCCGTGGGTGTCTACCAGGTAGCCGAACGTCGAATGGTCCATGGTATAGCCGGTTTTGGTCGGATGCTTCTGGTAGGACACGCCGAAATTTTTAGCCGCTTCGGCGGTCGCTTTCGCGTCACCGTACAAACCCAGGAACCTGGGATCGAATGCGGGTACGAATTTCGCCAGCAGTTCGCGGGTGTCCCGTTCCGGATCGATCGTGACGAACAGGACCTGCACCCGGTCCGCATCCTTGCCGAGCAGGCGCAGCGTCTGCGCATAGCCGGCCAGCGTGGTGGGGCATATATCCGGGCAATGGGTATAGCCAAAAAATATCAACACGACCTTGCCGCGGAAATCGCCCAGGCTGCGCGGATTGCCGTTGTGATCGATCAGGTGGAAATCCGCATGTTCGAACCTGTCGCCGACGGCGCTCGCATGGAAGTGGCCGGTTGGCGTTTTTCCGCAACCGGCAGGCAGCCCCATCAACAGCAGCATCAATATGCCGATCGTGATATTTGTAAAACGCATCGTTGTTCCAATCATGGTCAAAAGGGTAATACCAGCCCCGATTAGTCCGCACCCTTCAATCCGGATGCGACAGGGTATTATAAAGCCGATCCAGATCGAGCAGACCGGCCACATTCCTTTCGTCGGGCTGCGCAAAATGCGGCACGACCCCCAGCAGCGGCGCGGCGATGCGCTGCTGCAGCGTGTCGATGTTCTGCTGCAGCACGGGCATCTCCGCATCGATCACGTTTGCGACCCAGCCCGCCAGCACCAGGCCGCGCGCGGCGATCGCGTCCACCGTGAGCAGCGCATGGTTCAGGCAGCCCAGGCGCATGCCCACGACCAGTATTACCGGCAGTTCGAGTTCCTTTACCAGGTCCGCGCTATCCTGTTCGTCGTTCAGCGGCACCCTGAATCCGCCGGCGCCTTCGACGATGACCACGTCTGCCTTTGCCGCCAGTTCGCGGCAGGACTGCACGATGCGTGAAAACCGGATGGTGACGCCGTGGTGCCGCGCGGCGAGATGCGGCGCAATCGCAGGCACAAAACAGTACGGGTTGATTTGACCGTAGCCCGCGGTCACGTTGCCCGCACTGCGCAATTTCAGCGCGTCCTCGTTATGCCCTTCGGGATCGCATCCGGCCGCAACCGGTTTCATCCCGACCGCACGCCGTCCCCGAGCGGCGAAGCCGCGCAGCATCGCACAACTGATCAGGGTTTTGCCGACGCCGGTGTCGGTACCGGTTACGAAAAATTTCATTTCAATTTGAACGAAGTCTTGATGATTGCGCGCCCGTCCGCTGTCAGTTTCGGCTGCGGCTTCCATGCATGGCCGTACACCACCTCGAACGTCGCCGGCAGTTTGCCGTTGCTGCGCATAACCTCGTAATTTTCAACCAGGCTTTTCCATGCGGCCTTTCCCATCAGGCCCTGGCCGCGTCCCGCGGTGGCATTGTGCGCGCCGATCGCCTTGAGGTCCTGCAACACCCCGCGCACATCGTCATAGGTCAGCGTGATGTATTCCATATCCATCACCGGCGCGGCAAAGCCGCTGTGCACCAGCATGTCGCCGATGTCGTGCATATCCGTGAAGCGGCTGAAATGATTGTTCCGGTCAACACCGTTGAACGCCCGCCTCAGTTCCTTCAGTGTATCCGGCCCGAATGTGCTGAACATCAGCAGGCCCTCCACTTCAAGCACCCGGTTCAGTTCGGCAAACGTTGCCGGCAGGTCGTTGCACCACTGCATCGCCAGGTTGGACCATACCATACCGATACTGTTCGCCGCGAGCGGCAGCGTTTCCATGTCGCCGCACACCTGCATTTGCCTGATTCCGCCGAACAGTTTCTGCCACCAGCCGGACGATCCGCGCGCGGCCAGCAGCATGCCGCTGGCGATGTCCAGGGCGATCATCTGCGCTGCAGGATAGCGCTGCGCCAGGCGGCGCGTTCCCCATCCGGTGCCGCTGCCCGCATCCAGTATCCGCGCGGGCTGCAACTTGACGTATTGCAGCCGTTCCATCATTCGCGTGCTCACTTCGCGCTGCAGCACCGCGGCGCCATCGTACCCGGCCGCCGCCCTGCTAAACGCGCGGCGCACTTCGCGCTTGTCGATTTCGAATCCGTTCATGCCTGTTTCTCTTCCATAAAATCAAGTACCCGTTTCAAGAACTCATCCCGGTGCGACAAAAACGGCGCATGCGCCGCGCCGCCGATCTCGACCAGCCGCGCATTCGGCATCGTCTGCGCCAGGTAACGGGAAACCTGCGGCGGGCTGAGCCGGTCGCGTTCTCCCGCGATCACCAGCGCGGGCTGTTTGATTGCCGGCAATTTTTCGCGCAAATCCAGATCGCGCAATATTTCCAGCCCGCCGCGCAGCGCATCCGGATCC
>JBAUQH010000038.1:0-13436 GCA_049580605.1 Gallionella sp.
CCGGTGTGGGTGCGCATGAAACTCGAGATGCTGATGAAGACCGCCGGCGACGACGCGTTCGACATGCCGATGCCCCCCGACGGCGACCTGCAGCGCATGCCCAGCCTGGTGTCCGCGTTCGCGCACCTGCTGAAATACCGCATCGAGGAACTCGGCGCGCTGGAAGCCGGTGCGGGTGAGACCACACCGATGATGGACGCGCTGTTCGCGAAAAAGGAACCGAAGACCGGCACCGACGGCACGATGAGCTGGACGGTCGACATCTCCAACGCCGGCAGCGGCGACGACTTCGTGCTCGGCCTGAAGGAACTGGTGCTGCCGGACGGACAGCGCCGTCCCTACTCGATGTGGCTGGCCGGCGTGTATCCGCGCGCGCTGGACGGGCTGTGCAAAGTGCTGAGCCTGGACATGCGCGTGATCGACCCGGCCTGGATCGGCATGAAGCTGCGCAAGCTGCTGAACTTCGGCGAACCGCTTGGCGATTTCATGGCGCGCGTGCCCGGCGGCATCAAGATGGAAAGCTACCCGTCGACCGTTTCCTATGTCGCGAAGCTGATCATCCACCGCTTCGCGATGCTCGGCATCCTCGACGAGTACGGCTACCCGATGCAGCACATGGGCGTGATGGAAGCGCCGAAGAAGAAAATCAAGGCCGCCGGCCCGAAGACCCTGGCCGGCAAGGTCTGCAAGGAATGCCACAACGCGACGCTGATCAAGAAGGACGGCTGCGAGTTCTGCACCAGCTGCGGCGCGATCGGGGCATGCGGGTGATTTTTACGCTTAGTTCGATGAAAAGTTAGCAAAGGTTCCCACCCGGGAAACTCGAAAATAGGAGGCTGATATGACCCAATTTTTGAATTTCCCTTCTTCACGCATCTGCTGACACAGATGAGAGCTTAGCCAATTGGGAGAAACACTAGGAACAACGCAGAATCGGCCCAGTTTAGCCTACCCAAACGGGCGGCGATACAGCCAACCATTGCATCTGTCAGGTTGTGATGGCCTGTTGTTACAGATAATGCGGATAGCGCAGGTTAAGCCAGTTGCAGCACAAGGCCCAGTAATGGATACCCTTGCAAAACGTCTGACGTTGGAGGCGCTATCGTTCCCACATTCACCAATTCTTGTTGACCGACTGCATAACCTGTAAGTCAAAGGAATATAAAATTATTAAAGGGGACGACTCGAAATTTTTCAGAATCACGTGTGGACCGACCACGTGATTGAGTGAAACGAATGGAACTCCGCCCCCCATGTTCATCCAATGTTCAGTTGGAGGCACCTTGAGTATTAAGTTACACAGCACCGAACTCTCTCCTTCGGAAGCGTCGTTCCTGAAATGGCAGTACGGTTTTGACGACGAGGACACGCCGTTCGAGCGCGCATTGTGGCAGGCCATCGTGCGCGCCTAACTCAGGAGTATGATTCGGGTTCCAATACGGTTCGTTACAGTTCTTGTCAAATAAAGGAGGATATCCATCATGAAAAAATCCACCCTGTGCAGTATGACAGCAGCCCTGGCACTGATCGCCATCCCATTCGGTTCCCAGGCAGCAACCTGGACCTGCAAGAGCGGCAACAACGTTCGCGAAATCGATGTCCAGTCGCAAACTCCGTCCAGTCCTGTGCCCTGTAGCGTGGTCTACAAAAAAACCACCGAAGGCGCGGCAGACCAGACCCTGTGGACTGCAGAAAACGATGCTGCCTATTGCGAGGAAAAAGCCAAGGCGCTTGCCGACAAGCTGAATGCCAGTGGCTGGAATTGTCAGGAAGCCGCAGCAGCCGGCGGAGCGGCCAGCGCTGTCAGCGCAACTGTAAAGCCGTAGAAAAAGGGGGCAGACCACGATTTCCGAGAAATAATCGCATGAGGCCGGAACCCGTGATATAGCGTAACGAATAGAACTCCGTCCCCCATGCCAGTCCAATGTTCATTAGGAGGCGCCATGAGCATAAAGTTACGCAGCACCGAACTCTCTCCCGCGGAAGCGTCGTTCCTGAAATGGCAGTACGGTTTTGACGACGAGGACGCGCCGTTCGAGCGCGCATTGTGGCAGGCCATCGTGCGCGCCTGGGATGCCGATAACGCCCCGGGCGCAGAAGAAGAATCAAACCATCTCGAGCGCCTCGGCAGCACCGGCGCTTACCCCGAGGAAGTGGAGTTGTACCTGCAGTTCAAGTCCGAAGCCAGCGACGTGATCTGGAACGAATTGATCCGCCGTGCCGCCCTGGCTGATCGCCGCACCGCCCGGGTCGCCACGCCAGCCAATCGCCGACGCAGCGATAGAGGGCAGCAGCCCACTCATACCCAACAATAGGGTACAGACCACGATTCAATCCGGAACTTGATTGGCCTCACAATTAAAAATGCCAGGCTCGAAATATTCATGCACTCCACCGCATTCATCATTCCAGTCCGGTAACTCCATGGGCAGGCGGCTGTTGAGATATTCGAGCGGGAGATTGAAATGACCAGGAACATGTCTGTCGTGCTATACGTTGTGGTGTTGATTACCGTTGTCGTTGGTGTAGATATACTTTTCTTCAGGAATCGATTCTGGGAGCGGCTGATCGTGAACATCGGCATTGTCATGGTGTTTGCAGCCTTCTATTTGAGATTCCTGAAGAACCCGTAACCCAAGCGGGGCGGCTCATGAACAACAGGGGGAAGAGCACGATTTCCGGTAGCAAATTTAACGGGTAAGCAAGTACATGGGGTCAGGTCTTGCATTAAACATTTGAATTACATGGAGACGGAGCCCGTGATTGTGTAAAAAGAAGGGAGCCCCGTCCCTTTATCAATTTCGACCGTCAAGCATCATGAATATCCTGGCCATATCCGGAAGTCTCAGGACCGCATCGAACAATTCGGCACTGCTGCGCGCCGTCGCGCGTTTGGCCCCGCCGGGTATCGTTGTTGAGCTGTTCGGCGACCTCGGGAATTTGCCGCTGTTCAATCCGGATATCGAAGCCACACACCTTCCGGTTGTCGCCCGATTTCGCGAGCGGTTAATCGCGGCGGATGCGGTCATCATCGCCAGTCCGGAATACGCTCACGGCGTAACCGGCTCGATGAAGAACGCTCTCGACTGGATGGTGGGTTGCGAAGCTTTCGTGAACAAGCCGGTTGCCCTGCTCAATGCATCGCCCCGCGCCGTTCATGCACACGCATCACTCAGGGAGACGATCACGGTCATGTCTGCCCTCATTGTCGAGGAATCATCCATTACGGTTCCGGTTATGGGTTCCGGCCTGGATGAGGAGGGAATTGTCGTTCACCCCGAAATTTCCCATCGGCTGATCGAGGCTTTGCGGTCACTGGAGGCAGTTGTCAGCCAGTTCGGCAAGGTCAATGCTTAATTCCGGGAAGACTCCGGACTGTCCATTAAATACCATCAACTCATCGGGATTATTCCCTTGATCGGATGGATCATCATGATAGGCTGGTGCGTACGGGATTCGGCCAGTCAAACCAAATATGCCTGATTCGACAGCCCTGAATATAAAGTTGGGAATATTCAATTGGTAATATGACATGGGGATAATTGTTGACTAATTAAGTCGGCTATGAGAATATCCGCGTACGGCATTCGCCGTTCGAAATTCGATGGCAATGCCCCTCAATATTATCGAGGTGGTAACCATGAAAACCCTCAATATAGAGTCTATACCCGTAACTGCAGCCGCAGCAAACCGCTTCGGGTCAGCCCAGGTCTTGGCATTGTCGATCGCGGAATCAGACCCGGATTTGCTTGAACCCGCGCTGGTCGCTTGGCCGGGCCGTTCCACCAATAACGCATCCCCGGTACGGGAAGGATGCGCTGGCTGGAACGGATGGCACGACGATGGAATGTCGCACGGCGGCAGGCTTGAAGTTGAAAAAAGCGATCTGGGAACGTTCATCTTCACGGAATCCAGTGCATACGATTCCGGTGAGCATTTCGGCCAACGGCCTTTCGTCAATCTGTACGACGCCTCCGGCAACGAGAGGATCTGCCGGGCGGGGGAAATAAATTGCATGGCGCTCGACGGGTGGGGCCGTAAACTCACCCAGCGGGCTGGATGCATGTCAAGTTCACTTCAATTGCTGCATGGCCGGATCAATACCCGGCCGGACTGGAGGCTGAAATGCTAAATCTCAACAACATGCTGAATTATGCCGACCATCTGCGCGCGGATCCGGAAGGCAACCTGTTTGATCTCGAACACTGGTCGCCGCTGAAGGTAAAACTGCTGGCCAGGCAGGAAGGAATTGGAGAGTTGACCGATGCGCATTGGCATGTGATTTACATGCTGCGCAACATGTACAGGGAAAAAGGGTTGCCTGCGAATGCTCGCGTCGTGTTACATGCGCTGGAGCAGGATTTCATCGATGAAGGCGGTCGCCGTTACCTTTACGAGCTCTTTCCCAAAGGACCCGTCAGCCAGGGATCTCGCCTGGCAGGCGTACCCACGCCACCGCACGCCAATGATCCTTCATTTGGCTGGGCTGCATGATGCTACGGAGGTGCATGCCCGACCAAGGCGGTTCGCGATGTCGTTTGCTCAACACCAAATAAAAGGAACAATTTCATGAATACAGCCGACATGTTGATCTATGTGCACCCGGAACTGGATAACAAAGTCAGATCGCAACTGGCATCCAGTGTCGAGGGAAGCATAGGCGTGGACTGTGCCGAGTTTGACAAGCACGAACATCCCCATGCCCTGATGGTTCGATATGATCCCGATTCAATTCACAGCAGGCAAATACTCGACAAGGTCAGGAAGATCGACCCTGTTGCCTCGATCGTAGGCTTGTAGTTTACGCGGGTCAGGAATCGGGTATCAGGCAATGCCCAGGCCGTGTGTGCTTGGCCGCGAAGTCATGATCAAAGGATATTGCATGTCCCCGGCATGCAAGCTGGTCGATACAAATCTGGCAATACAGCGACTGGATCGCAAGGAGGTGCAGCATGAACCAGGAAGATATCACTTTGGATCGAGAATTGGTTTCCTGCGAAATCTGTTTGAAGGAAGTACCGCAATCGGAAGCAACCGTACCGGAAGCTGCGGACTACGTATCGTATTATTGCGGCCTGGAATGTTATGACCTGTGGAAGAAGCAGACCAAAATTACAGCCACACCGCTATAGCATTCTGAAACCGGATCGGGAACGGCCTCGTTCTGAATTGTTTCGTAAGCGGACTCCCTGATCTTCTAAAGGGATCAGCCATTGGCGCATTGAACTTCCAGGATGAAAACTTGAAAAATTTGGACGCGGGTCAGGGCCGGTCGGCATCGGTGCTCATATCAAATAGAATCGCCGATCTCGGGGATTGGCGCGGGGAAACACTCGGCAGAATGCGCAAGCTCATCAGGGAAGCCGACCCGGAGGTCGTCGAGGAATGGAAATGGGTCAAACCGGCCAGCCCCGGCACGCCGGTGTGGTCCCACGACGGCATTATCTGCACCGGCGAATCCTACCAGGACAAGGTGAAGCTGACCTTCGCCAGGGGCGCGTCGCTGAATGACCCGGCCCGCCTCTTCAACGCGAGCCTGGACGGAAACGTGCGCCGCGCGATCGACATCCGCGAAGGGGAAGAAGTCGACGCGTCCGCCTTCAAGGCGCTCGTTCGCCAGGCGGTCGCACTCAACAGCTCGAAGTCGAAACCTGCAAAGAAAGCGAGATCCTAAGTCGCAATTTCGGACAGACCAGGGTTCAAGGTTTACCAAAGGAGTCCGTTTCCATCAGTTGTCCGAGGCGAGCACGAAACCTGTATTTCAGGAGAGGATCCCAATGCTTTCCCCCTCGGGAGGGTGCGCACAAACGTCAAGCCATCCCATATAATTCCCGTTACAGACTTGACCTGACAGAGGAATCGCAATGAAGTCGATTTATTCCCTGGCCGCACTCTCAATTTTATTGTCCTTGTCCCTGGCCGGTTGCGCGCGCAACCGGATCATCATCGACAAGCAGGGTGTCGACATGGCTGCATACGATCGAGACCTCGCGGAATGCCGCGCCTATGCCAATGAATCCGGGGGCACCGGTGCCGAGGCTGCGAAAGGCGCTGTCGGCGGTGTCGTTATCGGTGGCGCGATCGGGGCAGCCGTTGGCAACGGCAGAACGGCAGAAAAACTCGGCGGGGCCGGTGCCGTTGTCGGCGCCGCGCGCGGTGCAAGAAGAAGCAGGGCGGAAAAATTGAAGATCGTGAAAAACTGTCTGTCCGGCCGGGGCTACAAAGTACTCAATTAGAACGTCCAATCGGATAGACCGGTTTCGAATTTTTCTGATATCAAGAAGCGTCTTGGTCGACATATCCAGACAGGGGAAGCCCATTCGAACCATCTCTCCCGGGTGCAACAATCATGTCAAGGCCAGCTTTGCAAGATAAAACCTCCCGCCGCAACATCCGGCCCATGCGCGCCCTTGCTCTGCTGTCGCTCATCATCCTGGTTGCAGGCACCTACCTATGGCAACTGCGCAGCATGACCGGCAGCATTGCCCCGCCGTTACAAGGCGTCCTGCTCAGCGGCAAGCCCTATGCCCTGCCCGCCAGGCCCGGAAAACCGGTACTGGTGAACTTCTGGGCAACCTGGTGCCCGCCGTGCCTTGCCGAACAGGGTTCCATCGCGGCCATCGCGCTGGATCATCCGAACACCATTACCGTGGCGATACGCAGCGGCAACGACGCGGGGGTTGCCGGTCATATCGCCGGGCATGGCGTGCATTTCGCCGTGCTGAACGATGCCGATGGCCGCATTTCGACCGCATGGGGGGTTTACGCTGTACCCGCCAGTTTCATCATCGGCCCGGAAGGGCGGATACGTTTCGCGGAAACTGGCTACCAAAGTGAATTTGGATTGCGCATCAGGTTGTGGCTGGCGGGTTTGATGGGTTAAGGGATTTCAAATTTTAGCGTCAATAGTAGGGACAAACCACGGTTTCACGTCACAAGACCGTGCAAGATAAAAGGTTCAAGGGCTATAGATAACCTGCAACGGCGTGACTGGCATTTCGCTTAACCAAAGCGGTCGGCGTCGAATATTGCGCCGGGAGCGACGGCGAAAAACGTCCGGAAAATGATTCCAATTCCAAACCTGTTTTGATATCGTGAGCGCGAACGCAGCGCCATGTCGCGCGCCGGGATCATCCCTGTTGTCGTTGCGACGCTTGCCGATTTCGCAGGTTGCGCTGTTTTGGCAAAGGTCGTTCGTACATCTGTTTAACACGCCACACTTGGTGAAATCCGGCTTTTGTTTCCCGCGATCGCGTGTCGCTTCAAGCATTAACGTTGGCTTCACGCATTAACGTTGCCCGGCATTGCGGGGCTCGAATCGATTCGGGCAATCTTGATTTGAACAGGACAAACCTAATGATGAAAAACATATCTGATCCATCCCAAACGGAGCAGGCACAACAGCGTTTGGGACTGGCCTTGTCGGGAGGCGGTTTTCGCGCTTCTTTTTATCATCTCGGGGTTTTGTCGCGCATGGCCGAGCTGGGGCTGTTGCACCATGTCGAGGTGATCTCGACGGTGTCGGGCGGCTCGATCATCGGTGCGCTGTATTATTTGCGCCTGCGCGAACTGCTGATGAGCAAGGAAGACGCGCAAATCACCGGGCAAGATTATGTCGACCTGGCGGCGCGGATCGAGCGCGATTTTCTCTCTGCCGTGCAGCAAAACCTGCGCACCCGCACGTTTGTCAATCCGTGGCAAAACATGAAAATGGCGCTGCCGCATTATTCGCGCTCGAATCGCATCGGCGAACTTTACGACCGTTATTTTTACCGGACGGTGTTCGGCGCCGGTCGCGACAAGCCGATAGAGATGCGGGAGTTGAAGATCCAGCCCAGGAATGATCCCCATCATGACGGTTTCAACCCGACCATACCCGGACATAACGATGCCCGTTTTGCCAAGGTGCCGGTATTGATGATCAACGCCACGACGATTAACACCGGACACAACTGGCGCTTCCTGGCTTCGCGCATGGGCGAACAGCCTCACGCAACGGCGTTTGCCGACGACATCGACAAAAACTCGCGTCTGCAGCGCGGAGAATACGACAAGATCGTCGGGGCCCAGCAGGATTTCCCGCTTGGCATCGCGGTCGCGGCATCGGCCGGCGTGCCATTGCTGTTTCCGCCACTGCCTATTTCCGGAATGTACCAGGACTGGCGGGTGCAGCTGGTCGATGGCGGGATCTACGACAATCAGGGCATCGCCGCCCTCGAGGATCCGCTCTATCCATGCACCGAATTCATCATCAGCGACGCCTCGGGCCAGATGGGAGATGTACAGCACCCGGATACCAGCGCCATTTCCGTGCTGAGCCGGGTTATGGATATCTTTACCGCCCGGGTACGCGAGGAGATGGTGAAAGGCCTGGAGAGCACCTGGGGGAAAGAAAACGTCGCGTTCTTCCATCTGACCCGTGGCCTGGAGAGCTACGACATACCCTATACGAGTGCGGCAGGAACGCAGTCCCAACCCAAACTGAGGTCGGCGCCAGGCACGTTGAGCAGTTACGGTGTTGACCCCGGTGTACAGCAGATGCTGTCCAGGGTCCGCACCGACCTTGACTCGTTCACCGATACCGAGGCGTTTGCACTGATGACCGATGGTTACCTGATGAGCGAGGCAGATCTCAGGCGGATCGCCGGCCATTTTGAGACAAGGCCGGTCGATCCGGTGCAGTGGCGCTTTTTGTCCGTTCGCGAGCGCATGGCCGATCCGGCACTCGATGAACGCTTTGTCAAACAATTGCAAGTGGCGGGCAAGAGATTCTTCAAACCGTTTCTGCTTGGCGTGACCCCGAAGCTGGTCGGCTTCAGTCTGGCCTTCATTGCAGTCATGGCACTCTATGGCGCGCTGCTCTGGAAAATCAGCGACCTGCTCTTTCCGGGCTGGTTAGCCGCGCAATGGGCTTCACTGAAGGAATGCCTGCTTGACATCCAGCAGGCGACGCTGATCGTTTCAGGTGCAGTTGCCATGCTTTTGGGTGAATGGCTGGGCCGGACCATCCAGCTATTTAAATGGCTGCGCTACCCCATGCGCATCTTCTCGGGCTTGTTTACCCGATTCATACTGCCTTTGCTGGGAGCCTTTCCGGTCTACGTCTATCTGCAGACCATCGACCGCTATTATGTCGAGCAAGGCCGGTTGACCTAGCTGGTGATGGCATTTCGAACCTTTCCGAACAATGCGGAACAGAGCACGGCTTCACTTCCCGGAACCGTGCAAGACCAAAGTTTCATGGGTTGAATCGATAAGCAGCATTGGCGTACCGGGGGAACCGGCGAAACATGATGCCAAACCCGGTCCTTGCCTTTTCCCCGGGTGAAATTCATTTGCCCGCCCGGCCGGGGTATATTTGGTTACAATCCACACCAGAGCGTTAATCGGGGTACATGCAGGCCCCGCAAAACCTGCACATTTCCACCGGGTATTGAACAGTTGAAAAAACTTTCATGGCTATCCGAGCACGGTTACCAGGTATTGCTTGACCGCCTGCAGGACGGAATATTTGCCATAGAAGATGGCAGGCTGATTTACGTTAACCAGCGCCTGGCAACCATGCTGGGGTATCCGCTCGATGAATTGATCAACCGCCCCTTCCTGGAAATGGTCGCCGTCGCAGACCGGCCTCTTGTTTTGGAGCGGCATCAGGCCCGGCTTGCCGGGAAAAAGGTCCCGGAGAATTACGACATGAGGCTGTTGACCTCGCGCGGAGAGGAAATTTTATGCTCCCTCAATGTCGGGCTGGGCGAAACCGGGGTTGGCGCTACGGTGACAGTCGGAAGCGTTCGCGATGTGACGCTGCAAAGGGCTGCACTGGGCGAATTGGAAAAATCCAAGGCAGAACTCAAATCAATTTTCGACAAGCTTCCCGATGTTTTATATCGCACCGACATGAACGGGATCATCGTCATGGTTTCCCCGTCCTGCTTCGACATCATCGGTTACCGGCCCGAGGAGCTGTTGGGCACTGCATTGTCGGACTACTACTATGTCCAGGAGGAAAGGCAGGATGTGGTTCAGGTCGCCCTCGCCGGCCGCGGCAAAGTTACCCAGATCGAGGCAAGACTAAAACATAAAAACGGCAGGATCATCTGGTTTTCAGCCAATGTATCCGTCCATTTCGAACCGGACGGCAAACCGGGCTACATCGAGGGGGTGGCCCGCGATGTCAGCGCAAGCAAACAGATGGAAGAGCAGCTGGTCGCGCTATCCAGAACCGACGAGCTGACCGGTGCAAGCAACCGCCGCCATTTCCTGGACAAATCAGAAGACGTGATCGGCATGATGAAGCGATATCAGCGCCCGGTCTCCATGATGATTGCGGATCTGGATAACTTCAAGCTGGTCAACGACAACCACGGTCATCATGCGGGCGACCTGGCGCTGAAAGCCTTTGCCGAGATATGCCGGGGAGAAATTCGCGAATCCGACATATTCGGGCGCCTGGGCGGTGAAGAGTTCGGCCTGTTGCTGCCCGAGACCACGATTCAGGACGCCCAGGTCCTGGCTGAACGCATTCTGAGTGCCACGAACTCACTCGCAATCAGCTGGGACGGTCAAACGATCCGGTTCACCGTATCCATAGGCCTGATCGAGCTTAATGAAGACGATACGACGTTGAACAAGGTCATGCATCGTGCCGACCTGGCCATGTATCAGGCCAAGGCGCAGGGCCGCAATCAAATCGTCACCGCAACAATATAATTTGTCAGGCCGGGTAATTTGTATCCCTGCACGCCCTGATCTGTTCTTCCACCGCCCTTCCCTTCAAAACACGCAACAAATTTCCCGTTGCATGCCGTCATGCAAACGAAGATCGTTTATCGTGCGTGCCGGGACTCTGTCCCGACTTGATCGCAATCGCTGCGCCAGACACGTATACTTGCCGGAACAAACCTCCATGACACGGCAATCAACGAAGATGCTTATTAATAAAAATCGCTTTCCCCGGACAACCTTGAAGATCATTGCGCTGCTGGCACTGCTGGCGGTGCTTGGCCTCTTGTTTGCATTGGGGCACAGCCAGGAAAAGGAAAATGGCACCGTGCTGATCCTCCAACTGGAAAATTCGGAGAACATTCACCAGTACTGGGTGTTCAATCCCTATATTCGCACGATAGCGAAGTGCAATGCTGCGGCAGAACAGGGGATTGCCGAGATTCTTGCGAGCAGTGCGGTCCCCAAGGGTTCCCGGGTTACGAGTTGGCGCTGTTCTTTTACGCCGCCCGAAAATGACAAGTGATCTGGATTCGCGGAACAATCTCCAACTTTCAAACCGCAAGATCATGCAATTCATGATGCCCTGAATACAAACCAGGAAATGAACTTGATCCTGCTGCTTGTATCAGCTTGCAGGCTGGGTAAGATGCCAGGACGCGCGCATTTGCACAACGTTTGGACTGAAGAGGGAGGTAAACGATGACTCAGGATTCGACCAACAAGCTGCATTCATTTCTGGACCCTGCTAATCCCCAGCCATGGGCCAGCTTCATCGAGCAGATCGACCGCGTTGCACCCCACCTCGGAAAACTCGGTTACTGGCTGGATACCCTGAAACATCCGAAACGTGTGCTCAATGTCGGAATACCGATACTTCGCGATGACGGCACGCTGGCGCATTTCGAGGGGTACCGGGTTCATCACAATCTTTCGCGCGGTCCCGGCAAGGGCGGCGTGCGCTACCATCCGAACGTGAGCATGAACGAAGTCATGGCGCTGTCGGGCTGGATGACCATCAAGAATGCCGCATTGAACCTGCCCTTCGGCGGCGCAAAAGGCGGAATACGGGTTGACCCTGCAATGCTGTCGAAGGCGGAACTGGAGCGACTGACACGCCGTTATACCTCGGAGATCGGATTCCTGATCGGCCCGAACAAGGATATTCCCGCACCGGATGTCGGCACCGACGAACAGACCATGGCCTGGATGATGGATACCTATTCGGTCAACCAGGGCAGCACGGCAACCGGGGTGGTGACCGGCAAACCCATCAGTCTGGGCGGCAGCCTGGGCCGCCGCGAAGCAACCGGGCGCGGTGTATTTGTCACGGCGCGCGAAGCGGGTTTGCTTCAAGGTGTGGCAATCAGGAATGCCCGCGTGGTGGTGCAGGGGTTCGGCAATGTGGGTTCGGTGGCCGCGCAAAGTTTCGCCGCGGCCGGGGCGCACGTCGTGGCGATCCAGGATGCCAGCGGCAGCGTGGCCAATCCGGCCGGCATCGATATCGAGGCTGCCATTGCCCATGTCAGGGCGGGCGGGCGGCTTGCCGCCATGCCGGGCGCGGAGGCGATCAGCACGGATGATTTCTGGCTCGTGCCCAGCGACTTCCTGGTGCCGGCAGCGATGGAAGGACAGATCAATGCGGCGCTCGCGGAACGCCTGGACACCAGGATTATCGTCGAGGGGGCCAACGGCCCGACACTGCCCGAAGCCGACGACGTGTTCGCTGCACGCGGCATTACGGTGGTGCCGGATGTGATTGCGAACGCCGGCGGCGTGACGGTCAGCTATTTCGAGTGGGTGCAGGATTTCTCCAGCTTTTTCTGGACCGAACGGGAAATTCATTCCCGGCTGGAAGAAATCATGTCGGCCGCGTTCCATGCGGTGGCCGGAATGGCCGTGGAACGCAAGGTATCATTGCGTACTGCCGCCTTCATCATCGCCTGTACCCGGGTATTGGCCGCGCGCGACAGGCGCGGCCTGTATCCATGAAGCACATCGAACCCGGGAATTGCCGGGAATTGAAAGGCACGGCACCAGATTATCATCCCGGACTGCCCCAAATTGAAACAGTACGCAATATAATCCCGATGCCTTCTTTTTAACTTTGCCGACTTCGCAACCCGCAACCATGCCCGACCTCATTGCCCTCTCCCGCCGAATCATTTTCCGACTCGGACTGTTCGCCCTGGCTTTCCCGCTGCAGGCACAGGCCAGCCTCCCGCACGATTTGAGCGTGCCCGGCGGCGTCGCGGTGATTCCGCTCGGCAGCGTCGCAGCCGAAGCGGTTGCGCCGCAAAGCTGGCTGGACGAACAGCCCGTGCTGGTCACGGCCGATCACGACGAATGGTATGCAGTGGTCGGCCTGCCGCTGAACATGGCGCCGGGGCCGCATCAGCTGCGCGTAAAGGTCGGCGACGTGACAACCATGAAAGACTTCACGGTCAACTCGAAAGATTATCCCGAGCAGCGCATCGTCCTGAAGGACAAGAGCAAGGTCGAACTGTCGCCCGAGGACGAGGCGCGCGCGGTACGCGAGATCACACACATCAAGGAACTGGAACATCACTGGCGCGCCACGCAGAATATCGACCTGGCTTTCATCCTGCCCGCCAAAGGCGAACTGTCCAGCGGATTCGGCCTGCGTCGTTTCTTCAACGGCGAACCGCGCTCGCCGCATGCCGGCCTCGATCTCGCCGTCGCGCGCGGCACGC
>JBAUQH010000039.1:0-10327 GCA_049580605.1 Gallionella sp.
TCGCAACACCGTGTCAGGGCGGCCGGCTGCGACGCGGTGGGGCGGAGCCCGCTGGTTCGGGAACAGCCGCGTATACCGTTACGCTTCATCGAGGAGCTTGCCTGCAATCG
Organism: Gallionella sp.; assembly: GCA_049580605.1. GTDB lineage: Bacteria > Pseudomonadota > Gammaproteobacteria > Burkholderiales > Gallionellaceae > Gallionella. The sequence continues at coordinate 111 of JBAUQH010000039.1, forward strand.
CCCAGTTTTCATCAGAAAGCTCGTCGAACGCAATGTAGGTATACGACTTCGGTTTCAGCGCAATGCGCTCCAGCGTGTCGGTAATCTCGGCGGCGATCTGCTTTTTCTGGTCGCGGGTCAGGGTTCCAGCGATGCGGATATTGACGTAAGGCATGGTCGGCTCCGGTTAAAATAGTCGGGTACTTGGTAAAGTATATAGACATTGCTGCCGGTTGCCATTATAAGCGCGGGCGCCATACCCTTTTAATCCGTGAGACTTCGTTGACCGCTATCCCCGAATTGTCACCCGGTGCCCTGCGCCGCAAAGCGCGGCTTGCCGGCCTTGCAACGATGGAGTTTCCCGCCGATCTGCCGGTGGTGCAGAAGCGCGACGATGTGGCGCGCGCGATAGCCGGCAACCAGGTGGTGATCGTGTGCGGCGAGACCGGCTCGGGCAAGACCACCCAGTTGCCCAAGATCTGCCTGTCGCTGGGGCGCGGTGTGGCGGGATGTATCGGCCACACCCAGCCGCGCCGGGTCGCCGCGCGCAGTGTCGCATCGCGCATCGCGTTCGAACTGAAAACCGAATTGGGCGGCGCGGTCGGATACAAGGTGCGCTTTCACGACAAGGTATCGCCCGACACCAGCGTCAAGCTGATGACAGACGGCATCCTGCTTGCCGAGATTCACGGCGACCCGCTGCTGAATAACTACGACACGCTGATCATCGACGAGGCGCACGAACGCAGCCTGAACATTGATTTCCTGCTCGGTTACCTGAAGCAACTCTTGCCGCGCCGCCCCGACCTTAAGCTGATCATCACCTCGGCGACGCTGGATGCGGACCGTTTCGCCCGGCATTTCGGCGCGCAGGTCGTGGAGGTGTCCGGGCGCAGCTACCCGGTCGAGATACGCTACCGCCCATTGCGGGAAAACGTAGAGGGCAACGTGGAGGATGTTCCGCAGGCGGTGAGCAGTGCGCTGGACGAACTTGCAGCAGACGGCCTGCGCGGCGACGTGCTGGTATTCCTGCCCGGCGAGCGCGAAATCCGGGACACTGCCGAAACGCTGCGCAAGCATCACTCGGCCAATTTGCGTCATGGAGGAATGGAAATATTGCCGTTGTTCTCGCGACTGTCGGCGGCGGAGCAGGACCGGGTGTTCCGGACCGGCGGGCAGCGGCGCGTGGTGCTTGCCACCAACGTCGCGGAAACTTCGCTGACCGTGCCCAACATCGGCTATGTGATCGACTGCGGTCTGGCGCGGGTGAACCGCTACAGCATACGCAACAAGGTCGAGCAGCTGCATATCGAGAAAATTTCGCGGGCCGCCGCGAACCAGCGCGCCGGGCGCTGCGGCCGGGTGATGAGCGGGGTGTGCGTGCGTTTGTACGACGAGGCGGATTTTCTGCAACGCGCGGAGTTTACCGATCCCGAGATATTCCGCGTCTCGCTCGCGACCGCTATCCTGAGGATGAGCGCACTGGAACTCGGCGAAGTGGGTGAATTCCCGTTCATCGAGCCGCCTACCCCGCGCATGATTGCGGACGGCTACCAGCTGCTCGCCGAACTCGGCGCGATCGACGAAACCAGGCGACTCACCCGTCTCGGCCAGGAGTTGGCCAGGCTGCCGCTCGATCCGAAGATCGCGCGCCTGTGGCTGGCGGGACGGCAGTATCACTGTTTGAGCGAGATCCTGATCATTGCCAGCGCGCTGTCGGTGCAGGACCCGCGCGAGCGCCCGCTCGACCGGCAGGAAGCGGCAGACAACGCGCACAAACGCTTTGCGGACGAGCGCTCGGATTTTCTTGCCTTTCTGAAGATATGGGCCTGGTTCGAGCAGGCGCTGGCGGAAAAAAAGTCCAACCGCCTGCTGGCGGAAGAATGCCGCAATAATTTCCTGTCTCCGTTGCGCCTGCGCGAATGGCGCGAGTTGCACCAGCAACTGCATGCGCAGGTGTCCGAGATCGGGATGCGCGGCGGCGGAAAAACGATGTCCGGGCAACCCGCGACCTACGAACAGATCCACAAGGCGCTGCTGTGCGGCCTGCTCGGCAACATCGGCATGAAGAGCGTGGAAAGCAATGAATACCTGGGCGCGCGCGGAATCAAGTTCCTGATCGCAGCGAATTCGGTACTGGCGAAAAAGGGCGCGAAATGGGTGATGGCGGCGGAACTGGTCGAGACCCAGCGCCTGTATGCCCGTATCGTTGCGCGCATCGAGACGGAGTGGCTGGAGGAAGCCGGCGCGCACCTGATCAAACGGCATTACTACGATTCGCACTGGGAGAAAAAAGCCGCCCAGGTGGTGGCGTGGGAGCGCAGCACGCTGCACGGATTGATCATCAATCCGAAGAAGCGCGTGCACTACGGGCCGATGAATCCGGCGGAGGCGCGCGAGGTATTTATCCGCCAGGCGCTGGTCGGCGGCGAGTTCGACACGCGCGCGCCGTTCTTTGCGCACAACCGCAAATTGATCGCCGACATCGAGGTGCTGGAGCACAAGGCGCGCCGCCCGGATGTGCTGGTCGACGACGAATTGATCTACGCGTTCTATGACAGCCGCATCCCGCGCCGGTTCTCCGGGCATGATATCCACAACGGCGCAACATTCGAAGCATGGCGCAAGGTAGGGGAGCGCACCGACGCAACGCTGCTGTTTCTGAAAAAGGACGACCTGATGCGCCACGAGGCGGCGGGCATCACCACCGACCAGTATCCGCCGCAACTGAAGATAGACAATGTCAGCTTTGCACTGAGCTACAACTTCTCGCCGGGCAGGAACGACGACGGCATCACGCTCACCGTGCCGCTGGCGCTGGTCAACCAGGTGGTGGCTGCGCGCTGCGAGTGGCTGATCCCCGGACTGCTCGCCGACAAGGTTGTGCAACTGATAAAGACACTGCCGCAGAAAATCCGCCGCCATCTGGTGCCGGTGCCGGAATTCGCCGCCGCATTCTGCCGCGACGTGCCGCCGTCCGGTGCGCCGCTGCTGCAGGCGCTGGCGCGCTATATCCGCGAGCAGAAGCAGGTCGAAGTGCCGACGGAAGCGTTCCGTTTCGAACAACTGCCGCCGCACCTGCTGATGAATTTCCGAGTTGTCGACGAACACGGCCGGCAGCTTGCGATGTCGCGCAATTTCGCGCAGTTGCATGCCGAATTCGCGCCGCGCGCCGCGCCCGCGGCGAATATGATGGCAGGTGCGGCACACCGGGAAAATGGCGAATCCGATTCAGTGCAGCGCCATAGCTCGTGGGGCTTCGGCGACTTTGCCGAAACCCGGGTCGTGAAGCGCGCCGGACAGGATGTCACGCTGTTCAACGCGCTGGTGGATGACTGCGATGCGGTGACACTGCACGCTTTCGATACGCGCGATGCGGCACAGGCCGCGCACCGGAAAGGGTTGCGCCGCCTGTTCATGCTGTTGCTCAGGGAACAGGCGAAGTATCTGGAAAAAAACCTGCCCGATGCGCAGCGGCTGGGCATGCTGTTCATGGCGCCCAATTCCCCGTTTTGCGGCACGCAGCAGGAACTCCAGCAGCAGATCCTTGCGATCACCTTCGACCGCTGCTGCCTGGGCGATCCGTTGCCGGCGAACGAAGAACAGTTCATCGCCCGCGGCAAGGAGGCCAGGACGCGACTCCTGCTGGTCGCGCAGGAAATCGCGCGGCTGGTCGGCAATGTGCTGACCGAGTATCAGGCGTTGCAAAAGAGTTTGCCGCAACTCAGGGCAAACGCGCCGGTTAATCAGGATGTGCGCGCGCAAATCGATTGGCTGCTGCACAAGCGCTTCATCGCCGACACCCCGTATGAACGCTTGCAGCACCTGCCGCGCTATCTCAGGGCGATCAGCCTGCGCGTCGAAAAACTGCGCAGCAACCCGCAGCGCGACGCGCAATGCATTGCGCAGTTGCAGCCGCTGTCGCAGGCATGGCAGCGGCTGCGCCAGTCGCAACAGGGTAACAGCGATCCGCGCGTGGACGACTTCGCGTGGATGCTGCAGGAATTGCGAGTATCACTGTTTGCCCAGGAATTGAAAACGCCGGTGATAGTCTCTGTGAAGCGGCTGGAGAAGATGCTGGCGGGGATCAGGGGGTGATCGAGTTATTGAAAGTGAACTTTTGATATTGCGGGCTTGTCTGCAGCATCTCGCGTAACCGGGGTTTGGGCATCCCGGCAACAATTCAATCGAATACTGGGAGTAAATATGGAAAAGCAGGAAATACTGAGCAAGGTACCCGAGGTAACGCTGGTCTTCTGGATAATAAAAATCCTGGCGACGACGCTGGGCGAAACCGGCGGCGACACGGTGACGATGTCCATGCACCTCGGCTACCTCGACGGCACGGCGATATTTGCAGCCCTGTTCATCGTCGCGGTGATGGTCCAGATAGCCGCAAGGAAATTCCACCCGGTCATCTACTGGACGACGATTATCGCCACCACGACCGTCGGAACGACACTGGCAGACTTCGCCGACCGCTCACTCGGGATCGGTTATGCCGGCGGAACAATCCTGCTGTTCACCTTGCTGGTGCTGTCCCTGTTCACCTGGCACCGCACACTGGGCTCGGTCGCCGTGGATACGGTCAGTTCGCCGAAGTCGGAAATGTTCTACTGGGTAACCATCATGTTTTCCCAGACTCTGGGTACCGCGCTGGGCGACTGGACTGCGGATAGCGCGGGTATCGGTTACGAAGGCGGCGCATTCGTGTTTGGCGCGATGCTGGCGATTATTGCAGCGGCGTATTTCCGGACGCAAATTTCCCGCACCGTGCTGTTCTGGGCGGCATTCATACTGACGCGCCCGCTGGGCGCCGTGGTGGGCGACTTCCTCGACAAGCCGTTCAGCAAGGGCGGGCTGGATTTGAGCCGCTATTCGGCTTCCGCGGCCTTGCTGGTGATGATTGCGTTGTTCATCTTCATGTTTACGCACAAGCCGGCAACGCGATCGCATTGATCCGGCAGAACGCCGGTTTTTCGCCTGCAATTCCAGAGGCAAGGCCGCCGGAGGGCTAAAATCCGGAGGCGCTGACTCGTGCAACCGGGCTGTAAAAAACCGAATGTATAATCCGTCCCAGCCAAACAGCCGGAAACATACATGTCCACCACCATCCTGATCATCGGCCTGATGCTGTTTTTTGCGCATTTCCTGTCGATGCAATTCGGCAAGACCAATATCCCCGACGTGCTGGTGCTGATGCTGGTCGGTATCATGATCGGTCCGCTGCTCGGCATCGTCACGCCGGACGATTTCGGCAAGATCGGTTCGCTGATCGCGACCATTGCACTGGTCCTTATCCTGTTCGAGGGCGGCACGACGCTGAATCTCGACGTGCTGGGCAAGTCGCTGGGAACGACCGGGTTGCTGGCGCTGGTCAGTTTTGCGCTGACTGCCGCGATCATTGCCGCCGTCGGCCATTACACGCTGCGGCTGGAATTGCTGCCGGCGATCTTGCTTGGCGTCACGCTGGGAAACACTTCTTCATCGGTCGTCATCCCCATGGTGAACTCGCTGAAAATGTCGAACAAGCCCGGCACCGTGCTGGTGCTGGAATCGGCGCTCACCGACGTGCTGAGCATCGTCGGCGTATTCGCGCTGTTGCAGATCCATACGGAAGGCGGTGTCGTGCCGGGCAGGCTGGTGGGCACCGTGCTCGCATCGCTGATTTTCGCGGCGGTGATCGGCCTGCTGGGCGGAATAGGCTGGCTGATGGTGCTGGGCAGGGTGCGCAATTTCCCCAACACCATTTCGTCGACGCTTGCCTATGTATTCATCGTGTATGGACTAACCGAAATGCTCGGCTATTCGGGCGCGATTGCCGCGCTGGCGCTGGGCGTTTCGCTGACCAACTTCCAGAAATTCCACCTGTACCGCATCCCTTACATCGACAAGAGCATCGTGCCGCTGAACGAAATCGATCTCGCCTTTTACCGCGAAGCGGTGTTTCTGCTGAAAACTTACTTCTTTGTTTACCTCGGCATTTCGATTCATTTCAGCGATGCGGCGCTGGCGGTTGCCGCAATTTCGATGGTATCGATAGTGTATCTCATGCGCCTCGGACTGGCGCGACTGATTTTCCGCGATCACGGCTACGGCCTGCGCGATACCGCCATCGCGTCGATGATGGCGCCCAAGGGGCTGGCGTCTGCCGTGCTGGCGACGCTGCCGCTGCAATTCGGCGTTGCAGGCGGGGAAATGATCCGCGACACCACTTACATGGTGGTGCTGGTCAGTATCACGCTGACCGCCCTGCTGGTGATGATCTATCCAAACCGCTACGCGCAGCGTCTCTACGCGTTTACGCTGAAAAAGCCGGTTTCCGCGCCCGGCACAAACACCTAGCAAAGCGTGGCAATTCCCCGCCTGCGGTATAATCCGCGCAATTCGGTACGGCCATGAAGGAAGTGCAAAATGGATGAGCAATTGCGCGAAGCCGCGCTGCAATATCACCGCCAGACTCCGGCGGGAAAGATTACCGTCACCCCGAGCAAGCCGATGATCACTCAGCGCGATCTGGCGCTGGCTTATACGCCGGGAGTCGCCGTAGCCTGCGGGGCGATCGTGGACAACCCGGCCGAGGCGCGCAACCTGACTTCACGCGGAAACCTGGTCGCGGTGATCACCAATGGCACCGCGGTACTGGGATTGGGCGCAATCGGCCCGCTAGCCGCCAAACCGGTGATGGAAGGCAAGGCCATGCTGTTCAAGAAATTCGCCGGTATCGACGTGTTCGATCTGGAAATCGATGAGCGCGATCCCGACAAACTGGTGGACATCATTGCCGCGCTGGAACCGACCTTCGGCGGCATCAATCTGGAAGATATCAAGGCGCCGGAATGTTTCTATATCGAGCGAAAGTTGCGCGAGCGGATGAAGATACCGGTATTCCACGACGACCAGCACGGCACGGCGATCATCGTTGGCTCCGCGCTGCTGAACGGCCTCAAGGTGGTCGGCAAGGACATTGCAAAAATTAGACTGGTGGTGTCCGGTGCGGGGGCGGCCGCACTGGCCTGCCTGGACATGCTGGTCAGCCTCGGCGTGCGCATGGAGAATATCATCGTGACCGACATCAAGGGTGTGGTTTACGAGGGTCGCAGCGAAGAAATGGACGACAACAAGGCGCGCTATGCGAAGGAAACCGAAGCGCGTACCCTGGGCGAAGTGATCGCGGGAGCGGATGTGTTTCTCGGCCTGTCCGCCGGAGGTGTATTGAAGCCGGAAATGGTAAAACAGATGGCAGGGAGTCCGCTGATTTTTGCGCTGGCCAATCCAAACCCCGAAATTTTGCCGAGTGTTGCCAGGTCGGCGCGTCCCGATGTGATTATGGCAACCGGACGTTCGGATTATCCGAACCAGGTCAATAACTCCTTGTGCTTCCCGTTTATTTTTCGCGGCGCGCTGGATGTGGGGGCTTCGACCATCAACGAGGAAATGAAGCGCGCGGCGGTTTATGCAATCGCCGAGTTGGCGCAGGCCGAACAATCGGAAGAGGAACAGGAAGTATATGGCGATGAAAGTTTGAGTTTCGGACCGGACCACCTGATCCCCAAGCCGTTCGATCCGCGGCTGATCATACGCATTGCGCCTGCCGTGGCGCAGGCCGCGATGGACAGCGGGGTGGCGGAACGGCCGATCGCCGATATGAAGGCCTATCGCGAGCAACTGGCCGGGTTTGTGTACCATTCCAACATGCTGATGAAGCCGGTATTCGAGGCTGCCAAGCGCGCGCCGCAACGCCTGGTCTATGCGGAAGGCGAGGAGTCCAGGGTGCTGCACGCGGTGCAGACGGTGGTCGACGAAGGCATAGCCTACCCGATTCTGGTCGGCCGCCCGGAAGTGATCGAACAGCGCATCGCCAAGCTCGGCTTGCGGATTCGCGCCGGCGAGCATTTCGAACTGGTCAATCCGGAGAGCGACTCGCGCTACCGCGAATACTGGAGCGAATACCACCGCCTGATGCATCGGCACGGCGTCACGCCGTCTACCGCCAAGCGCGCGATGCGCCGCAGCAACACCCTGATCGCGGCGATGCTGGTGCGCCTGGGAGCAGCGGACGCGATGCTGTGCGGCACCATTTCGCAGCCGATCAGGCACCTGCGCTATATCGACGAGGTGATCGGACGCCGCCACGGTGTGAACGTCTATGCGGCAATGAATATCCTGATGCTGCCCAAGCACACGCTGTTCATTTGCGATACCCACGTCAATCTCGATCCGAGCGCCGAACAAGTGGCCGAGATGACCATTCTGGCCGCCGAGGAGATGCGCCGTTTCGGCCTGACGCCAAAGGTGGCGCTGCTGTCGCATTCGAATTTCGGCAGCCATGAAGACGCTTCTGCACGAAAAATGGCACGCGCGCGCGAGTTGCTCGAAAAGCTCGCGCCGGATCTGGAAGTGGAAGGCGAAATGCACGGTGATGCCGCGCTGTCGGAAAGCTTGCGCACAGCCGCTTTCCCGGACAACAGTTTGAAGGGAGTGGCGAATCTGCTCATCATGCCGAATCTGGATGCAGCCAATATCGCCTACAACCTGCTCAAAATGACCGGTGGCGACGGCATCACCATCGGTTCGATCCTGCTGGGTGCAAACAAATCGGTGCACATCCTGACGACAACAGCCACGGTGAGGCGTCTTGTCAACATGAGCGCGCTGGCGGTCGCCGGCGTCAAGAAACACTAGGGAGAAATCTGATGACGATGAACAAACAGGAAGCCGACATGCTCGGCGAAGAAGTGGAAATGCTGATGCAGGAGCGCGCCAGGCTGCTCAAGGTGGTGGGCGCGGCGGCGGTGCTGGTCGCGAACACCGATCCCGGGTCGTTGCGTGAAGAAGCGATGTATGCCGCGGAAATGCTGTCGGAGACGCTGAACGCGCTGCCGGAAGAAACGTTGAAGGACGCGCTGGAATCGGTGCAGGCAGAAGTCGAATAGCCGGCCCATGGAAAAGCGCACGGCACTGATACTCACCGGGGGCGGCGCGCGTGCCGCATACCAGGTGGGAGTGCTCAAGGCGATAGCGGATTTCCTGCCGCGCAACGCGCATTCGCCATTCTCGGTAATCTGCGGCACATCCGCCGGCGCGCTCAATGCGGCCACGCTGGCGGTGAACGCGGGGAATTTCAGGAAGGGCGTGCAGTATCTGACCAGCACCTGGAAAAATTTCCATGCCAACCAGGTCTATCGCACCGATGTGGCCGGGGTGTTCAACAATTCCATGCTGTGGCTGGCCGGGGTGATCCTGAACATGATTGGGATCAACAAGCTCACCCGGGTTTCGTTGCTGGACAATACACCGCTGGTCGAATTTCTTGAGGAGATACTGCCCTGCGAGCTGATCCAGCAGAGCATAGACCGTGGCTTTCTGCATGCGCTGGCGATTACCGCCTCGGGCTATGGTTCCGGCGAGTCGGTGACTTTTTATCAGGGGGTGAAACAGCTGGTTCCTTGGCGGCGCAAGGGGCGGCTGGGCATGCCGACCCGGATCGAAAACAGGCACCTGCTTGCTTCCTCCGCACTGCCGTTTATTTTTCCGGCGACGCTGATCAACCGCGAATATTTTGGCGACGGCTCGATGCGCCAGATCGCGCCGATCAGCCCGGCGCTGCATCTGGGCGCGACGCGCGTGCTGATCATCGGCGTTTCGGCGAACGGCAGCCCCGAAAAGCCCGACCGTGCCGGTATCGGCGAATATCCTTCGCTGGCCAGCATAGCCGGACATGCGCTGAACAGCATCTTTCTCGATCGAATGGAAATCGACCTGGAGCGCCTCAGGAAGATCAACGACCTGGTTGCGAACATGCCCGAGGAGATGCGCGAGCGCGCGGATCTCAGGCATATCGATGCGCTGCTGGTGTCGCCCAGCCAGCCGATCGAAATGATCGCCGAACGATATGCATCAGAGCTGCCCTGGACGATACGCCTGCTGCTGCGCCTGATCGGCGCGGGGCAGCAGAGCGGCGGGACGCTGGTGAGCTACCTGCTGTCCGAGAAAAAATTCTGCCGCGCGCTGATCGATCTGGGTTACCAGGACGGAATAAAACGCCGCGATGAAATCATGGCCTTCCTCGAGCTGAAGCCGTATCCGGAAGAAGAGATGCCGCAATGACGGCGGGCATCGCCAGAGTGCGAACCTGGCAGCTGCTGGGCCTGCTCGCGGACGGCGAATTTCATTCCGGCGAAGTGCTGGCAAAGCGGTTGGGCGTGTCGCGGGCCAGCGTTTTCAATGCGCTGGAC
>JBAUQH010000040.1:0-8519 GCA_049580605.1 Gallionella sp.
GATCATGGTTGTGGCGCTTGTTGTCATCGGGCCTGAACGTCTGCCGAAAGTGGCACGCACCATGGGGCACCTGTGGGGGCGGGCGCAGCGTTATATAAACGGCGTGAAAGCCGACATCGAGCGTGACATCGCGGTGGAAGAGTTCCGCCAGTTGCAGCAAAAGGTCCAGGATGAAGCGGGCGCTTTGGAGCAATCGGTGAAACAGGCGGCAAAGACAGCGGACCAGCAAGTGCAGGAAATCAACGAGGCGGTCGCGAAGCTTGCATCTTCTGGACAGGCAACGCCGCAGCCGCAGGAAAAGGCGCAGGACGAAGCGGGCGCTTTGGAACAATCGGAGAAACAGGTGGCAAAGACAGCGGATCAGCAGGTGCAGGAAGTCAACGAGGCGGTCGCAGAGCTTTCATCATCGGAACAGGCGGTGCCGCAGCCAGCAGTTGAGATCCCGTCCTTGACACCAGCAAACAAAAAAGCCGAATGAGTACTGGCGAAAGTTTCATGGCGCATCTGGTCGAATTGCGCACGCGCCTGCTGAACTCGGTGGTGGCTGTGCTGATCGTGTTCGTCTGCCTGTTTCCGTTTGCGTCGAAGCTCTATACTTTGCTGGCCAAACCGCTGCTGTCCAAGCTGCCCAAAGGCGGCCAGATGATTGCCACCGATGTCACCACGCCATTTTTCGTGCCGCTCAAGGTGGCCCTGATGGCCGCATTTCTTATTGCACTTCCTTACATCCTCTACCAAGTATGGCGGTTCGTCGCCCCGGGTTTGTACGAACACGAGAAACGTTTGGTGTGGCCGCTGATCATCGCCAGCACGACATTATTCTTTTGCGGGATGGCCTTCGCCTATTTCATGGTATTTCCGATCGTATTCGGCTTCATTACCGCCAGCGCGCCGATGGGCGTCGCGGTAATGACGGATATCGACAAGTATCTGAGTTTCGTGCTCACCATGTTTGTCGCATTCGGGCTGACCTTTCAGGTGCCGGTGGCGGTCGTGCTGATGGTGCGCATGGGCTTCGTCACAGTCGCAAAATTGCGTGAAATCCGTCCCTATATGGTGGTCGGGGCGTTTGTGGTGGGTGCGATCTTCACCCCTCCCGATGTGGTTTCCCAATCCATGCTGGCAGTGCCGTTATGGTTGCTTTACGAAACGGGAATCCTGGTTGCCGTTTGGGTCGGCCGCAAGAAGCCCGGGACCGGGGAAGAAGAGTCGAAAGAACAAGAGACAAAGGAAGAAACTGAGGCGGAATAGCAGTTCGCGCCGCTTGTGTTACTCGGATTCTTCCTTGGGGATCGGGCGTCTGCCGATCTTCACGTTCAAATCGATGGCTGTCCCGTTGCGTATCAATTTGAGCGAAGCGATTTTTCCCGGTGCCATGTTGGCTACGGTATCCAGCATCGCATTCGAGTCTTCGATGGGTTTGCCGTTTATCGCAACCAATATGTCGCCGGTCTTCATGCCAGCGTGCGCTGCAGGACTGTTGCGTAACACTTCGGTAATCAATACTCCTTTTGTGTCACCCAGTTTGAATGACTCGGCAAGTTCCGGGGTGAGTTCCTGCACGCCTGCGCCAACCCAGCCGCGCGTGACAGAACCATGCAGGATGATTTGCTCCATGGTCTTTTTTGCGGTGTTTGCTGAGATCGCGAAACCGATGCCGAGCGAACCGCCATTCGGCGAATAGATCGCACTGTTGATGCCGATCAAGTTGCCATTTCCGTCCACTAGGGCGCCGCCCGAGTTTCCGGGGTTGATCGCGGCATCGGTCTGGATGAAGTTCTCGAATGTGTTGATGCCGAGGTGGTCCCGGTTCAGCGCGCTGACGATGCCCATGGTGACGGTTTCGCCGACACCAAAGGGATTGCCGATGGCAAGCACCATGTCGCCGACCCGTGCCTGTTCGGGATGCCCGAAGGTGATGGCAGGCAGGCTGCCCGGCAGATCGATCTTGATCACCGCCAGGTCGGTTTCAGGGTCCGAGCCGATGACATGCGCCTTGGCCTTGCGGCCATCGGAAAGCGCGACTTCGATCTGGTCGGCCGCTTCAACCACGTGTTCATTGGTCAGAATGTAACCGTCGGGACTGACGAGCACACCCGAGCCAAGGCTGGAACTGGTTTGCGGTTTGCTGTCGAACTGGTCGCCAAAGAAGAATTTGAACTGCGGGTCATCTATGAAGGGATTGGCCGGATTCTTGATGATGGTGCGGGTAAAGATGTTTACCACCGCGGGCATGGCCTTTTGCGCCGCAGCACTCATTCCCATCGCCGGCCGGGCAGTGCCGGCCAGGGGTGTGCTCTCATACAGCGTGACCACGCCGGTGCGTGCCGCTTTGGGCAGCAACTCCGGCTTGAGCGTGTGGATGATGAACAGCAGCGCCAGCGCGATCGTGACGGTTTGGGTGAACAGAAGCCAGTGTTTACGCATGTTATGATGAACCCGTTGGCTGGAATATAATCAATCTAAGGAAATGGCCATGCTGCTGAATGAATTGCGCGATTATAACGCAAGCCTGCTACAAACCAACCTGTTCAAGGATTATTGTCCGAATGGTTTGCAGGTGGAAGGCCGCGCGGAAGTGCGTCGCATCGCGACCGGGGTGACGGCATCGCAACATGTGCTTGATGCCGCCATCGAATGGGGTGCGGATGCGATTCTGGTGCACCACGGATATTTCTGGCGCAACGAGGAGGCCACACTGGTCGGCACCAGGAAAAAGCGCATTGCCCAATTGTTGCGCCATGATGTGAGTTTGCTGGCCTATCATCTACCGCTCGATGCGCATGATGAACTGGGAAACAATGCGCAACTCGGCAAATTGTTCGGTTTTACCAGTCAAGGACGGTTCGGTGACCAGAACATGGTCTGGCTGGGTGAACTGATCCCCCCACGCTCGCTGACGCAATTTTCCCGGCAAATTGCGGATGATTTGCAGCGCACGCCGCAGGTCATCGGGGATGGGGCCGCGAATATTCGAAAGGTGGCCTGGTGCAGCGGCGGTGCTCAGGGATACTTTGAAGCGGCAATTGCGCAGGGCGTGGATGCCTACATCACCGGCGAGATATCAGAACAGAACTATCATCTTGCCAATGAAACCGGTGTTGCGTTTATTGCGGCCGGGCATCATGCCACCGAACGCCTCGGCATACAGGCGCTGGGTGAACACCTGTCAACCCGGTTCGGTCTGGAACACCGCTTCTTTGATCAGCCCAATCCGGTCTGAATTTTCAGCAATGAATTTTTCCGGTCAATCAAGCAATTCATCGCGCAATTGTTCAAGCGATGCAGACAAGCTGCGAGTCGCGGCTGTGCTGAGCATTTCATTGGCTTGCGCTATTTCCACGCGGTAATCGATAAGTAACGTTGAAAATTTTGTCACGACTTCTTGCAGCAGTTGTTCCGGCTGGCGAGCATATCTGAGCAGGAAGTCCTTGCTGCGCGGATGAAACGCGGTCCACTGCCAGGCGAGGAAGCTTTCATTGCTCTTGAAGCCGGCTTTTTGCAGTGTCGCCTTCAGATCAATCGCCGCAGCCAAACCGGACTGGCCCAAAGCGGCGCTCCAGATCAGGCCGAAGTATATTCGCCAATCCCCCCCGCTGTATTGCTGTTCCATCATCGGGCGAAGATAGAGAGTCTGGCCACCGTTCAGAGTGCAATGCAGACCGACCAGGCATTCCGGTGAAGTTTTATCTTCCGTGAATTCGATATGCCATGCCAATTGATGTTCCTTGATCAAGGTGTCGAGCCGCGCGCGCAATTCCTGCCAAAAGCGGTTGTTCATTCGCTCGCGCAACTTGTCCATTTGTTCGGCAACTGAAAGCGCCAGAGGCAGATTTTCCGCCAGGGAAAAAAACTCAAATATTGCCTGTTCTTCATTCATGATGTCCTGCCCGGTACGATCCTTGTTTTAAAATGTATCGAAATGTTTCTGAATGTATATAAGCGGTTAATGTAATTCCGTGTGGCATATAACTATTTTTTTGTGTCTGAGCAGGGTACAAATTTTTCGTGTTGACTTTATTTTTCAGACTGGACATTATTCGGGCGTGTTGTCGCGCCGCGTTCAGTCTTTGCGGAAAAACAAGAAGAACAAACATCGATAATAATAATAAACGCGAATCAATACATCAAAAAATATTCCGATTTACCTGTTCATTCATTCCGGCGCAAGCCGGTGTGGGATCATTTGTTCGCCGGGGGAGCCCTTACGATGCACAGTTTCTTACGTTTGTCCTTTTTGCTGCTGGGTTTTTTTGCTGCTGGCATCAGCTATGCGGCCGATGCACAGCAATCAAATCCAGTGGATCCCGGTATTGACGGTTCCGCCATCGACAAGGCCGCAATGGAAAAGTCCGATAGCGGCGGTTCAGCCTTCTCGGATTGGCTTTCAAAATACTGGGCCGAAGGCCCGGAAAATGTCGGTCCCGCGGTCAAGCAACCGATCGAGTTTCCGCACTTTCGCCACGCGGGTGATCACGACAAGGGCGGCATGGAGATCAATTGCATGTATTGCCATACTTACGCCAGGCGCAGTCTGGTGGCGGGAATTCCCCCGGTGCAAAAATGCATAGGATGCCATCAGAGCATCGATGAAGTTCGCGACAAGCCGCGCATCAAGCAGCTGTTTGCATACTGGGATGCAAAGAAGGCCATCCCCTGGAAGAAAGTGCATGATCTTCCGGATTTTGTGCGATTCAGCCACGAGCGTCATATCCAGCGCTTCGTCTTCCAGTTAAACCGTCCGGTCCAGGAAGTTTGCGGATATTGCCACGGCAATGTGAAAACAATGACGGTGGCCCGTCGCCAGAAGTTGCTTTCCATGGGTTTCTGCGTCACCTGCCATGAAATAAATCATCCGGTAACCGCTCCCGGCGGCACGCCGATTGGCAATCAGGCATATTGGTACAGCATGCGCAAGCCTGTTATCGATGCGTCGGGCATTCTTAAGGCCCAGGGCCCGAACGACTGTTCGGTATGCCATAAATAGTTTAGAGAGGTTGTTATGATGAACAGCGAATTTGATCGGCGTGATTTCCTGAAAGTGCTCGGCTGGGGAGGCACCGCAGTTGCTTTGACCGGCTGCGGCAACGGCATGGTCGAGAGCGGCAAGGAAACAGTGGTTTCATATGTAGAGACCAATGATTACATGATTCCCAGCGTCAGCGTTTACTTTAACTCCACCTGCGCGCAGTGCGATGCCGGTTGCAGCATCACCGGACGTATCCGCGAGGGTCGCGTGCTGAAACTGGAAGGCAACCCCGAATCGGCAATTAATCGCGGCAAGACATGCGGTCTGGGTCAGGCGGGTGTGCAGAATCACTACAACCCGGACCGGGTGCGCGCGCCGTTATTGCGTACCGGGAATACCGGCGAGGCGATCTCCTGGGACAAAGCCTATGCGCTGATCGACGAGAAACTGAAGGGCGCGAGCGGCAATGAAGTTGCTTTCCTGACCGGCGGCATGAGCGGCCACCTCAAGGTGCTGATGGGCAACTACATGGACAGCATCGGCAGCAAAAATCATTTTGTGTATGAAGCGATTGGCCCGGCCGTGGTGCGTGCGGCCAACGAGAAGTCGTACGGCGTGGAAATGCCGCGCTTCAATATCAACAAGGCCAGGGTGGTGCTGTCGTTCGGTGCCGACTTTCTGGGTGCATGGGTTTCCCCGGTGAATTTTTCCCAGCAATATGCACAGTTCCGCAAAGGCGCGGACGGGCATAAGCGCGGAGTATTGATACAGGTTGAATCCAAAATGACCATTACCGGGGCAAATGCCGATCGCTGGCTGGTGGTTCGTCCCGGAACGGAAGGCATACTGGCGCTTGGCATCATCAACGCGTTGGGTGCCCACGGTGTAAACATACCCGGTGATATCGCCGCCGCCGTGAAGGGTTACGACAAGGATCGCGTCAGCAAGGACACCGGCGTGTCTTCCGAGCAGATCGACAAGATTGCTGCCATTCTCAAAGAGCGCACCCCAAGCCTGGTGTTGGCGGGCAGCGCGGCAGAAGGCTATGCGCACGGTTCGCAAAATGCCGCAGCGATCAACCTGCTCAACCACGTGCTGGGCAATGTCGGCAAAACGGTTGAAGCGGCGGCCGTCGTGCCTTTCCCGCAAATGGCCCCGCTGACAGGCAACACGGCTGCCTTGAAGGTGCTGAATGACGGATTGGCTGCGGGCAAGTACAAGGTTCTGTTCAGTTACGGGTCCAACCCAGTGTTCACATCGCCTGCTGCAATGAAGTTCAAGGACAATATGGCCAAGGCGAATTTCAAGGTGGTGTTTGCCCAGTACCTGGATGAAACGGCATTGCAGGCCGATCTGGTGTTGCCGCTGGACTCTGCGCTGGAAGACTGGGGCACGCAGGTTCCCGAATATATGGCGGGGGATGCGCAAATCAACATCCGCCAGCCGCTGATGGAAAAACTGCACGCGGATACCCGCGGCATGGGCGATATCCTGCTCGCCCTGATCAAGCAGCGCCGCGCCGCGGAATACAAGCCGTTCGATGACTTCTATGGTTATCTGCGCGCCGCAGTGCTGCAAAACAAGGCGGCGCTTGGCGGTGCGCACCAGGCGGACAACGATATTTTCTGGAATGAGACGCTGAGCAAAGGCATCATCAAGCTCGATGGCGCCAGGCATGCATCCTTATCCGGCAAGGCGGGCGCGGCTGGATTGTCGCTGCCGGAACCTGCTGCGGTTGATGCGCAGTACCCGTTCCAGCTGATTCCGCACGTGAATGCCAGCCTGCGCGACGGCCGCAATACCAACCAGCCGTGGCTGCAGGAGTCTCCCGATCCCTTGACGACGATCGTGTGGGATTCTTGGATGGAGATACACCCTAAAAAGGCGGCCGAGCTCGGCATACAGGAAGGCGATATCGTCGAAGTTGCCGGCAGGAACGGTTCGGTGAAAGTGCAGGCATATCTTTTCCCTGGGATACATCCCGATGCGGTATCGATACCGCTCGGGCGCGGTCATGAAGCGATGGGCCGTTATGCGAAGGGTTATGGCGTGAACCCATTCCAGATTCTGGACATGGTATTCGACAAGGAAACCGGTGAATTGGCGTTGCACGAGACCCGCGTCAAAATCAGCAAAACGGGCGAGCGTGTGATCGTGGTCAAGGATGAAGGTCCGGTAGGCGGGAATCAGGAAGGGCAGAAAATCGTCCCGCGCATGACTACCGATAAAGTAAACCTTTCGAAGGAGATCTAAAAATGTCGATTAGCACCCTATTTGCAGATTACTCGCAGTTTCGCCACCGCCACCCGGATGGCGACGTTCCGCACAACCCTTACAAATGGGCCATGGCTATCGACCTGGATGCTTGCAGCGGATGCAATGCCTGCGCAGTGGCTTGTTATGCGGAAAACAATCTGCCGGTTGTGGGCAGGGAGAAATTTGCGAACGGCCAGGTGATGCACTGGATGCGCATCGAGCGCTACTGGGACCAGGACGGGCGCGAATTCCCGGACCAGGGCGCGAGATACCTGCCGATGTTGTGCCAGCAATGCGAAGCTGCGCCGTGCGAAACAGTATGCCCGGTGGGCGCAACCAACCACACGCCAGACGGCCTGAATTCGCAGATTTACAACCGCTGTATCGGATCGCGTTATTGCTCATCCAACTGCCCGTACAAAGTGCGTTACTTCAACTGGTGGGACTACCCGTCCACAGACAATGTCTGGCCTGCCGAAATGAACATGCAGCTGAACCCGGATGTGACGGTGCGCGGCAAGGGCGTGATGGAGAAGTGCACCTTCTGTATCCAGCGGATCAGGGGCGCCGAAAGCGACGCTAAGACGCAGGGCCGTCTGGTTCGCGATGGCGAGATTCAAACTGCTTGCATGCAAGCCTGCCCGACCAGCGCAATCAATTTCGGCAATCTGGTCGATCCGGAATCCAGGGTGCACAAGCAGTGGCGGGCCCAGCAGGTTGATCTGGACAAGCATGAACAGGCCAAGGACGAAGAGCCGGGCGGCAGCGATCTGCGCGGTTATCGAATTTATGAATTTCTGGCGCCCTATCCCTCGATCATGTATCTGCAACGTGTGCGCGAAACCGAAATTTAAGTTAGCTAATTCACAGTAATTTCTTTAGGAAATAAACGATGAAAGATATTCGCGAAGACATCGCCTGGGCACAAATCAACACCGATGTGCTCAAGAGCTTGGAAAATCCCAGAAAGCTGTACTGGGTCATATTATTCCTCGCAATTGCCGCGGTCGGCGTTGCTGTGGGTTGCGAGATTTACCAGTACTCCATGGGTCTGGGCGTCGGCAATTTTGACAATCCGCACATGTGGGGTTTGTACATCGCCTCGTTCATCTTCTGGATCGGCATGAGCCACTCGGGTACTTTGCTTTCAGCGATCCTGCATATCATACATGCCGATTGGCGCAAGCCGATCTATCGCTTTGCCGAGGCGATGACCACTTTCTCGTTGATGACGGCTGGCCTGTTTGTGGCAGTTCATCTGGGACGTATCTGGCAGATTTACTTTGCGCTGCCG
>JBAUQH010000041.1:0-1654 GCA_049580605.1 Gallionella sp.
GCCGCAGCGCGTGCGCGGCGAACAGCAGGGCGGCGAGCAGCGCGGTGGCGTCCGCATGCCGCCAGAACACGTCGGCAAGCCAGAACAGCAGGAACAGGAAGATGATCGCGCGGTCCAGCCACAGCCGGTTTTTCAATTGCACCGGATAGCCGACGCCGCGCTCGATGAAGAATGGCATCACGCGCCGTGCCATGCTAAACATCAGCGCGAGCAGGAAATACAGTCCGGAATACAGGCCCCACGCGATGCCCTGTTCCAGCACGCCGGACACGCCGAGATAAAACACCAGATTGGCCAGCATCAGCAGCACCAGCTTGGAAGCGATGCCGATCTGGTCGTGCTGTTTCGCGCGCAGGATCGGGGTGAATACCGCGACGATCAGCCAGGCATCGAACAGCAGGTCCAGCACCATCATCGGCCAAATCCGGCCGGGAACGATCCACTCGACCGACCGTGCCGCGAGCCACAATCCGGCCAGGCCTGCCAGCGAATTGCCGCTGGGGGTCGGGATATGGGTCCAGTTGCGCACCGCGGTCAGCAGGAACCCGGCGGCGACCGCGATGCCATAGCCGAAAATCATTTCATGCGCATGCCAGTAGGCGGGTGAAAACGGCAGGCGCGGCGCCGGCCAGCCGTAGACATAAATTCCGCCCCAGACCAGGATGGATACCAGCGCATACACGTTCGCCAGCAGGAAGAACGGACGGAAGCCGAGGTTGAACAGGGCGAATTCGGAAACGGGCATATTTGGGCCATTGATCGGCAAAATGAAATCCTTTATAAATCCAAAAAACAATAAGTCCAAAAAAACAAACAGACCGGCTTCGATTCGCTAAGGTATCGATTTCTGCTTGCCGCGCCGCCAGAACACGGACATCAGCGGCTTGACGCTGGTTCCGTGGAGCAGGATGGAAAGCGTAACGACAATCAGTGTCATTTGTATCAACTGCAGCGACAGCGCCTCCGGCAAGCCGCTATCTATCGCGTACATCAGGTAGTAGAGTGAGCCGATCCCGCGCACGCCGAACCAGCCGGTCAAGCCGCGTATCCGCCACGTGGTGTTCGTGCCCAACAATCCGACGATGACGCTGACCGGTCGCACGACCACGAACAGGAACAGGGCCAACCCCACCGCTTTCCAGCTCCACGAGTCCACGAACAGCGTGCCTCCGATCAGCAGAACCATGACCACTTCAGAAAGCCTTTCCAGATGTTCCTTGAATACCAGCGATCCCTGGCTGACTGTTTGCGGGGGCTCCGGCTCGGACGCATGTCCGGATGCGCGCAGCATTTGCTGGGTTTTGCTTGCGTCAAAGGCAAGCTGGGCAGCTTTGGCCAGCTTCAGCTCGGTCTGGCGTAACGCGACGGCGGCAAAGAATACCGCCAGGAAACCCCAGCCATTCACCATCACGGTCAAACCGTACACGACCCCGATCAGACCGAGGCCGAGGAAGTCATCCATCAACTCGCGTTGGTGCGGTTTGCTGCGCAGTTTCCACCCGATATGCGCCAGCGCGACACCCGCGACGACGCCGATGGTGACACCGGACAGGGTGGCCCATAGCACATCAACCAATATCCATTTGCTTCCGGAATCGCCGAGATCATGCACGCCCAATAACCCCAGTCCCAGCATCACAAACGGAAAAGCGCT
>JBAUQH010000042.1:0-7673 GCA_049580605.1 Gallionella sp.
AGGATGTCGCGCCGGAACAGCTGGTCGTTGCAATCAGGCAGGTTATCGGCGGAACAAAATATATCAGTCCCACGCTAGCCGAATTGATGCTGATGGAAATCAATTCTGACCGTGAAAAGCCGTTGCACGAAAATCTGAGCGACAGGGAATACCAAGTATTGAAGCTGCTCGGATCCGGAAAAAAAGTTTCCGAAATCGCGGCCGCGCTTTCATTGAGCGTAAAAACAGTGAGCACCTATCGCGCGCATATTCTGGAAAAAATGAAATTGAAAAATAATGCCGAACTGATTTATTACGTGATTCAGAACGGATTGCTTCAGTAATAACCGCGCGCCATCGGTGTCGGTGCAATGACCGGAATTCACCCGGTTTTAACCACCCGCCCAACCGGCGTCCTGCCTTTGTACAGACCCGGCGTGACGCCCATGATGCGCTTGAAATGGCGGATGAAATGGCTCTGGTCATTGAATCCCATCGTCTCGGCAACCCGGGTCAGCGACATCCCCTGGCGCAACAGCGGCAACGAACGCTCGATGCGCAGGTGTATCTGGTAGGCATGCGGCGTCAGGCCGAACTGCGCGGTAAACGCCTTCAGGAAATGAAACCGGCTCAGCCCGGCCATTACGGCTATCTCGTCCAGCGATATCGCATGGGCGTATTGTTCGAACAGGAAATCCCGCGCCCGCAATAGCGTCTGCCGCCCCGGACTGGCCATCTCCGGCAACCCCTGCTCCGCATGTGAAGCCAGCAGAGTCCCGACGCACTCGGCCATGCGGCTTTGCAACTCGATGTCGGTCGCTTCTTCCAGGATCGCCGCATGCAGCCGTTTGCAGGACAGGAACACCGCCTCGTCGATGTTTGGTGCCGGCTTGAAATGCAACTGACCGGCGATCTCCATCTCTTCGCCGTATTGCTGCATCGTCTCCGGGGTGAAGAACAGCACCTGGAAAACCTGCGGTCTGGTCACGCGGTGGGTTTCGTGCGGTTCCCCCGGTTCGAACAGCAGCGTGCTGCGATCGGCGATCCGGTTCGAGCGGCGCCGGTAGCGTATTTCGGCGGCCACGACCTGATTGGTGCAGAAGGCATACTGTTCGTGGAAAATCCGCCAATGGCGGGAACTGTCATGCGCCATCATCAGCTCGACGCCGGGCAGGGCCGGGGTTCGTGCGAACTCGATGAGTTCATTCTCATTATTGTTGTTTTTGTTCAATTTATTCTCCCTGATACCAGTGCCGACCCTTCGAAATTGACTAGCAATTATCGGCCCTGAATTTTACTTTGCACATACCGCACGCGGGCAACAATAATTTACAACCTGCGCAATAAAGTTCAGCAATCCCGTTCCATACCGAAGCATATCCGACTTGAAAATTCAAAACTGCAAATTTTCGTATCGGCAAGTAGGATGTTCCCAGTTCGAGCCATGACGCGGATTTTTCGAGATGTGACCAACAGCGGCCTGACGGCCTGCAGTCCGGATATGCCGATTTAATTCAACTATCTGCTTTTACATTGGAATTGCTTCGGCATTGACTTGAGTATAGGACAAACTCTGATGAAAAATTTCGGGAATTGGCAATGTCCAGTTGAGCGATGCGCCTATTTTTTTGCGGCCACGCTGGAGGCACAATCAACTTGCCGGAAAATATCAGCAACTCCGAAATCGAGCAACAAAAGCGATCATGTCGACAACCATCAATTCTACCAATTCTGCACCGGACGACCTTCCCGAATTCCTGAAAACCGTCAATGGGGCGCGTTTCGCCGTGCAATCACCCAGATAGAACTCAGCCGGGAGAACATCATGAAGATCGAAGAGATACGCAGCATCGCCAAGGCGCGCCATATCAAGACGGCTCGCCTATCCAAAAGCGAACTGATCAAGTCGATCCAGAGCGAGGAGGGCAATTTCGATTGTTTCGCAACCGCCGATGGCGGGGAATGCGACCAGGTAAATTGTATCTGGCGCGATGACTGCTTCGGCGCGGCGCGTGAAAGGATGTTGTCATGAATCTGCAGGAACAGGGCGAATGAAACAGGCACGAAAGAATTACCCATTGGGTATCCGGCGGGAAGATAACGATTTAAACCAGCAATTGCAGCAAAGCTGACGGGGGCTATTCCCGGTATTCAGGTACGAAAGGGAGAAAGAAATGGCAACAGGCACAGTCAAATGGTTCAACGATTCCAAGGGATTCGGTTTCATCGCTCCGGACGACGGGGGCGAAGATCTGTTCGCCCACTATTCCGCGATCAACATGAGCGGCTTCAAGACGCTCAAGGAAGGGCAGAAGATCAGCTATGAGATCACCCAGGGGCCGAAGGGCAGGCAGGCCTCGAATATCCAGGACTTCAAAGGATAGCAGCGCGAGCTGCGATCCGCTGAAGTCGTGTTGATGCCGGCCAGCCAGGCGTTCATACGCTTCATGCGGAGAACAGTATCATGGCCAATATTACCCGTTTCAATCCGTTCAACGAACTCGCCGGTTTCGATCCGCGCTGACGCGCTTCGATCCGTTCCGTGACAGGGACGACTTGCTCGGTAACCTGATGATGCGTCCGATGCAGCGCGAATTGGCGACAACGAGCCCGCGAATCAGGCGGGGCGTGAAGGGTTCCGACGGCGATTAACTTGTCCATGCGGAATCGGCGGCGTGAAGGATGACGTCAAATTTATAACGCCGGATTTGCCGCTGAGAACCACACCAAGAAAACGGCATGCCGGCTTAATGGAGGTGAATATCATGAACAAAATCGTGTCTGAGGGGTTTCGCAAAATCAGCCGGGATGATGGAATTTTCCAGGAATTCGTGCATGACCCTTACAAGGCCAAGGGCAAATTGCGCGAGCCGTCGGTTTGTTCGCAATGCGGTGCGGTCTACCACAAGGGCCGCTGGCAATGGCTGCCGGTGCCGGAAAACGCGCATCGTGCGGTCTGCCCGGCGTGCAACCGCATCCACGATCATTATCCGGCGGGTTTTTTGTCCATGCAGGGTGAATTCTTCAATACGCATCACGACGAGATCTTCAATCTGTTGAAAAATCTTGAAAAGCGCGAACGTGCCGATCATCCACTCAAGCGCATCATGGCGATCGAGGAAAAAGACGGCACCGCGCTGGTGACCACCACGGATATCCACCTGGCCCGCAGCTTCGGCGATGCGCTGCATCATGCCTACCAGGGCGAGCTGGAATACCACTACAACGTCGAACAGAATATGCTGCGCCTGAAATGGACGCACTGATCGAATCGCCGAGCGCAGGCAAGCCGTTGTTTCAAATTGTTTCAGTAGCGAACCGGCTGCCGGCTATGCGTGTCTGATCGCACGCTTGACCACCGCTTATAACGAATTTGGGTGAAGTGAAATTTGGGTGAAGTGAATTGGTAGGATGAACCTGATAGAGTGAAGCTGATAAAGTGAACCTGACAGAGTGAAGCTGATAGAGTGAAGCTGATAAAGTGAAGCTGGGAAAGCGAACTTGGAAACCGAATCAATAGAGAATGCATACCGGCGCTACGCATCTATCCACGACATGCTGTTCTGGGCGGCCTTCCAGCTTGGGTGCAGGAAATCGTCGAAAGGATGAATTGCAGGCTGTGGCAGCGAATCCTCGAGGACGGGGCCGGGCGCGTGAACCTGTTCCGGTTCCACACGATGCCGGAGGCAAGGATAACAAGTTGATAGAACCCGAAGCGATGGCGCCCGCCGTCGCCATGCAAGCAAAGGAGCACAGGCATGAGTCGTGAGCAAATCGAAACGTCATCCGAATTGATCAGCGGCATGCACGAGTACAAATCAGCCGGCATAGCCTACAGCGGGGAACGGCGCCGCGCTGCAGGGGTAGTGTTCCCCCTGGAAAGATTCCTGGTCGCCAAGGTGTTGCAAGCATTCGGCGATCCGCCGGTCGATGTCTTGCTGTGGAACAGGCAGACAATTCCGTGCCGCCGCGGGAATGCGGTCGCAAGCGTGCTGATTCGCGACCGCGGAGCGCTGTTCAGGCTGGTTGCCGATCCGGAGTTGAACTTCGGCGAGTTGTACTCGGCCGAGCGCATCGAGGTGCGCGGCAACCTGGTGGATTTCCTCGAGGCGGTCTACAAGGTCTGGCCGTTGCCCGGCCAGAACCGGATCGACTCGCTGCTGGCCCCGATCAACGATGCGAGGCGCAATTCGCTGAGCGGATCGCGCCGCAACATCCACCACCACTACGATATCGGCAACGAATTTTACAGGCTCTGGCTGGACGAACGGATGCTGTATACCTGCGCCTATTTTCCGACCCGGGACAGCAGCCTCGAAGAGGCGCAGCTCGCCAAGATGGACCACGTATGCCGGAAGATGCGCCTGCAGCCCGGCGAGAAAGTGGTCGAGGCTGGCTGCGGCTGGGGATCGCTGGCGATGCACATGGCGAAGCACTACGGCGTGACCGTGTCAGCCTACAATATTTCCAGCGAGCAGATTGCGTATGCGCGGGAACGCGCGAAAGCCGAGGGTCTGGACGACCGGGTCGAGTTCATCGAGGACGATTACCGCAACGTGCGCGGCGATTACGATGCATTTGTTTCGGTCGGAATGCTCGAACACGTCGGTACGAGCCACTACCGGGAACTGGGCGGCGTCATCGACCGCAGCCTGAAGGACAGCGGCCGCGGCCTGATCCACAGCATCGGGCTGAATTACCCTAGGCCGATGGACCCTTGGACCGAGCGGAATATTTTTCCCGGCGCATGCCCGCCCAGCCTCGCGCAGATGATGCAGATTTTCGAGCCATACGATTTATCGGTGCTGGATGTCGAAAATCTCCGGCTGCATTACGCGAAGACGCTGGAACACTGGCTGCAGCGCTACGAGGCCAATGTCGATCGCGTCGCGGATTTGTTCGATTCGCAGTTCGTCAGGGCATGGCGCCTGTACCTGGCCGGATCAATGACTTCCTTCAAGACCGGGTTGATGCAACTGTTCCAGGTCAGCTTCGCGCGCGCCGGCAATAACCAGATTCCGTGGACGCGCGATTACCTGTATGGACCGCCCCGCTCCGGGAGTACCCGGTGATCGCAACGGAGCCGCTGCCGAAATCTGCGGCCCGAACAACTGCATGCAGACATGGAGGAAATATCATGGCGATCGGTGACATTTGCAACCGCGAAGTGGTCGTTGCCGGGCGCGACTGCACCATACTGGAAGCAGCACAGTTGATGCGCCAGCACCACGTCGGCGATGTAGTGATTGTCGAGAAACGCGGGGGAATAAACGCCCCGGCCGGGCTCGTAACCGACCGCGATCTGTTCGTGGAAATCATTGCGCCGGCCATCGACCAGGCGGCAATCACCGTCGGCGACCTCATGATGTCCGATCTTGCCACGGCCAGGGAAAGCCCCGGCGTGTCCGAAACCATCGAGTACATGCGCGCGAAAGGGGAGCGGCGGGTTCCGGTGGTCGTTGAATACGGCGTGCTGGTGGGCATACTTGCGCTGGACGATTTGCTGGAACCGCTCTCGGCGGAATTGCTGTCTCGCTCCAGGTTGGTCAGGCACGAGCAGAAAAGGGAAATGACGAGCCGCCGCTAGCGCGGACAACAGGCAGGAGTAGGTCATGCAATTACCGTTGCAGATTACCATACGCGACTTCGAACAATCGGACGCGCTGGAAGCACATATCCGCGTCAAGGCGGGCAAGCTCGATGAATTTTTCGGGCAAATCATGTCCTGCAGGGTGGTTGTCGAAATGCCGCACAAGCACCATCAGCAGGGCAAGAACTACACGGTGCGCATCGACATCGGCGTGCCTGGCAACGAGATCGTAGTAAACCGCGACCATGCCGAGGATGTGTACGTCGCGCTGCGCGATGCGTTCGACGCCGCGAAACGCCAGCTCGAGGACTATGCGCGCAAGATACGCGGCGACGTGAAGACGCACCGGTCCAAAGCGTGGAAGCGTGCCGGGGAAAGCGCGGGAGAATCTGAACCGGAAATTCCGAAAGATGACGGTACAAACCGGCCGGTCATCGACGATCGATGAACGGCGGCGCTTCCGATGCGCGCTTCCGTAACAGGGAGCTGTGCAAATGTCCGCCCGATTCGGCAAACGGGGACAGCAGGACAATCAGGGCGATCCGGGATTGCGAAACGGACCGCTGAAATGACCGGGTGTAGAGGAGGCAATCGCAATGCCGATGATTATCGTTTCGCCGTCGTTCATGCAGAACGGCACGATTCCTTCGCGCCATACCTGCGACGGCGTGAATATCTCGCCCGCGCTGGAATGGTCCGGCGTGCCGGACGGCACGAAAAGCCTCGCGTTGGTCGTCGACGATCCGGATGCGCCTGATCCGGCCGCACCGAAAATGACCTGGGTCCACTGGGTGCTCTACAACATACCCTGCGGTGAAAAGGGGCTGAAGGAGGGGATCGTCGAACTGCCCGGTGGAACGCTGCAGGGCTACAACGACTGGAAGCGCACCGGCTATGGCGGGCCGTGTCCCCCGATCGGCATGCACCGGTATTTTTTCAGGCTGTATGCGCTGGATAGCGTGCTGGATGAACTCGGAAATCCGACCAAGTTAAAGCTGGAGATGTCGCTGCAGGGACATGTAATCGCCCGGGCCGAACTGGTCGGGTTGTACCAGCGCGGCGGATGATATGACGCCCGGCCATAGGCCAAGCGTTGAATCGACCGGATTACCCTTCAAACCGGACCGGAATTTCGGTCGCACTGGCAACAGGCGCATATCGTGCGGGCAAGGATAAACAACATGAAACAAAATCACCTTCGGGACAGGCAGCAGGCTCTTGAATGGGCTGTATGCCGCATGGGGAGCAGGCGATGGACAGTTGCGATGCACTGATCGTCGGGGGCGGACCCGCCGGTTCGAGCTGCGCGTGGCAGTTGCGCCGGAAAGGGCTGGACGTGGTCGTGCTGGACAAGGCGAATTTCCCGCGCGACAAGGTCTGTGCCGGGTGGATCACACCCGAGGTGGTCGATGAACTGCAGCTGGATATCGCGGATTATTCCCGCGACAATGTGCTGCAGCCGATCACGGCGTTCCACACCGGGATGATCGGCGGCAAAGGCGTGGAGACCCGCTATCCGGAGATCGTCAGCTTCGGGATACGCCGCCGCGAACTGGACAATTACCTGCTGCAGCGCAGCGGCGCCCGCTTGCGGCTCGGCGAGCCGCTGAAATCGCTGCGGCGCGACGGCGCATACTGGATCGTGAACGAAGCGATCACCGCGCCGCTGGTGATCGGCGCGGGCGGACATTTCTGTCCGGTCGCCCGCCACATGGGCGCGAAACTCGGCGCAGACGAGCCGGCGGTTGCGGCGAAGGAAATCGAGTTCGAAATGGACGAACTGCAGCGGCGCAAATGCCAGGTGCGCGGCGATACGCCGGAACTGTATTTCTGCCGCGACCTGAAGGGTTACGGCTGGTGTTTCCGCAAGGGCAACCACCTGAATATCGGTCTGGGCCGGCAGGGCAGCCACAGGCTGACGGAGCACCTGAAATATTTTTGCGACTTCCTGAAGCAGCTCGGCAGGATTCCGCAGGACATCCCGGATCATTTCCACGGGCACGCCTACCTGCTGCACGGACATGCGGCACGCAAGCAGGTCGACGACGGCATGCTGCTGATCGGCGACGCGGCCGGGCTGGCCTACCCGCAAAGCGGCGAAGGG
>JBAUQH010000043.1:0-17260 GCA_049580605.1 Gallionella sp.
GCTGGATTCCGCGTCCCATATCGTCTGACTACTGAGCGGATCCGATCTCGACGGCATGATGAACGGGAACATCGCGATGCCGGCAGTGAAGATCACCCCGGCCAGCATCACCGTACCTGCGATGAAAGCCGAGATGGGTTTTTGTTTCGCTGTTTAGTATATTACCCTTCTCTAATATATAGTCAAGTCAAATTTTTTCTGGCAACCAACGCAGAATAAATTTTAAACCGGAAAGATACGCTATTTCAAGCACTAAGTCTGTGCGGAAAGTCACAATTGTGTGGCATTTTTTTCATAACATCGATCGTATATGAGATCAAATTAGTAGAGTAAAATAATCGGCAATCGCTTAACACTTGGCTGAAATTTCCATGCCCTTCACCGCGCAAGACTGGCTCAGCAATATCAACGCGCTGCCGCTGATGCACAGTGTGCGCATCATGAATGTGTGCGGCGGGCACGAGCGATCGATCACGATGGCGGGACTGCGCGCTGCTTTGCCTCAGAATGTCGAGATCATCCCCGGCCCGGGCTGCCCGGTGTGCGTGTGTCCCGAGGAGGATGTCTACCTCGCGATTCAGCTGGCGCTGCGTGCGGGCGTTATCCTGGTCGCGTTCGGCGACATGCTGCGCGTGCCGGTCAACGTGCCGAAATTCGAACCGCGTTCGCTGGAACAGGCGAAAGCCGCAGGCGCCGATATCCGCCCGGTGGCCAGTCCGCAGGAAGCGGCCCGAATCGCCTTGGAAAATCCAGAGCGTCAGGTGGTGTTCTTCGTCGCCGGATTCGAAACCACCACCGCGCCGGTCGCGGCAATGCTGCTCGAGGGTGTGCCGGACAATCTTTCAATGCTGTTGTCGGGGCGGTTGACCTGGCCTGCGGTCGCGATGCTGCTGGATTCTGGACAGCCCGGCTTCGACGCGCTGGTCGCGCCCGGCCATGTCGCCACGGTGATGGGTCCTGAAGAGTGGTCGTTCGTCGTCGAGCAACACCACATACCCGCCGCGGTCGCGGGTTTCACACCGGTGTCCCTGCTCGCGGCGATCTATTCGGTATTGCGCCAGTTGCTCGAGGAAAAACGGTTCCTCGACAACTGCTACCCCGAAGTGGTGCGCCCCGGCGGCAATGCGGGCGCGCAAAAGCAACTCATACAGGCGCTGCATGTGGTGGATGCGACCTGGCGCGGCATCGGCATCATTCCGGCTTCGGGTTTTGCGCTCAATGCGCAGTTCGCCGCGCACGACGCGCGCCAGCAATTTACCGGATATGACACGGAGGGACGCAAGCGCGTTGGGGAAATGCCGCCGGGCTGCGACTGCGCGCGGGTGGTGCTGGGCAAGATCTACCCGAACGAATGCAAGCTTTACGGCGCGGCATGCACACCGCGTACCCCCATCGGCCCGTGCATGGTGTCGGACGAGGGCGCATGCCGGATCTGGCGTGCAGGCGGGATGAAATCCACCCCGGTTATTGAATAACCTGAAAGTTTGTATTCACCTGACAGCTTGTACCCAATTTCTTCCGCCACAACAGCAGGCTGACAGATTGGCTTAATTCGACAACCAGCCGCGTTGCGGATTCCAGGTTGTTCGCTGCGCTGTCTGTCAGCGGATCACCCAACCCGAAACCGTATCCGCGTATGCGCAACAAAAAGGCGGATGGCGCGTCTATGCCGTATACCTCGCGATACGCGTGCAGCAACGCGGCCGGGTTCATCGCGTGGCTGGTATAGCTGTAGTCCCTTACAGCGGCGATCTCGGAAAACTCGAACGGCCCGGCACAGGACTCGTCGGCATCGATGAACAGCGCCAGATCGCACCCATTCAAGTCGGTGACATGTTCCACCTGCAATTGCATGTCGTTCTGGCAGTCGACGCCGGCGAGTTGCATCCGTTCGATGCGTGCGATCAATTCAGGACCGAGTGCATCGTCACCGCGCCCGGGATTTCCGTATCCGAACAGCAGCAGCTTAGCCATGATGCTCAGACAGTCCTTCCGATCCCGCCATTGCCGTCTTTGCTCAGCCGGTCGAGCAGCGCGCCATCCGCATCGATCAGCTCGACCTGCAGCGGCATCTTGCCCAGCGCGTGCGTCGCGCAGGACAGACAGGGATCGTAAGCGCGCACTGCGACTTCCAGGTGGTTCAGCAAGTCTTCGCTGATCTCGCGCCCGTCTAGATATTCGTTGGCGACCGAGCGCACCGATTCGTTCATCGCCTGGTTGTTGCTGGTGGTCGACACAATCAGATTGGCCTTTTCTATCAGGCCTTGTTCGTCGATCTGATAGTGGTGGAACAGTGTGCCGCGCGGCGCCTCGATCACACCGATACCCTCGAAGCGCTTTTCGCCCGGATCCGCGACCAAATCGATGCCGGTGATTTCCGGGTCTTGCAGTAATTCGTTGATCGACTCGGCGCAATGCAATGCTTCGATCATGCGCGCCCAGTGGTAGGCGAGTGTGTCCTGTACCAATCCGCCTATGCCGGTTTCCCTGAAACGCAATCGTGCCGATTCCGCAAACGGAGTAGAAATGAAGTCGCAGTTGTTCACGCGCGCCAGCGGACCCACGCGATACCAGCCTTGCTGTTTGCCAAGTTCAACCAGATAGGGGAATTTCATGTAGCTCCACGGTCGCACTTCTTCGCGGATGATCTGCCGGTAGCCGCGGTAATCGAACTGGTCGAAAATCTTTGCGCCTTCTGCCGAACGCGCGCGCAAACCGCCGTGATAAAGCTCCAGATGTCCGTCGCTGCCGGTCATGCTCAGAAAGTTGCTGCGAATCGCGGCAAAGCCGTGGTGCTCGGCATGCGCGGTATGGATACGCTCGTTCAGTGTTACCGCATCCTGGCACCAGGTCAAAATATCCTTGATATCGGCCAGCAGCGAGTCGCGCTCGGCGATGCAGAGGGCCTTGTTCATTCCGCCCGGCACTGTCGCCGTGCCGTGGATGCGCTTGCCGGCGATCGCCGCGATGACCTGCTGACCGTATTTGCGCAGCTTCACGCCTTTCAGCGCGAGATCGGGATATTTGTCCAGCACGCCGGCGATGTTGCGCAGTTTCGGATCGCTGCCGAAACCGAACAGCAGGTCGGGGGATGACAGATGGAAGAAATGCAGCGCGTGCGATTGCAGGGTCTGGCCAAAATGCAGCAGGCGGCGCAGCTTGGTTGCAGTCGGGGTGAGCAGTTCCACGCCGACCAGCTGGTCCACCGCCTTGGCCGCCGCAAGCTGGTGGCTGACCGGACAGATGCCGCACAGACGCTGCACAAAGAACGGCACTTCCCAGTAGGGGCGCCCCTGGATGAATTTCTCGAAGCCGCGGAATTCGACGATGTGGAAACGCGCTTCGTGGATATGATTCTCCGCGTCGAGCATCAGCGTGATCTTGCCGTGTCCCTCGACGCGCGAGACCGGATCGATCGCGATGCGCCTGAGGCCGGATGCAGAAATTTCGTTTTGTGCCATAACACCTTGTCGCTAATCGTAATGGATGAGTTTTTTCGGCAGCGCGGGTATGCGGCCCGCCAGCAGATCGCCGAGCACGCAAAGGAACTCGTCGGCGGACGGCGGGCATCCGGGTAGGTAATAATCGATGCGCACCGCTTCGTGGATGGGGCGAACCTTGTCGAGCAGCAAGGGCAATTCCACGTCATCCGGGATCTGCGGGTTCTCGGTGCCGACGCCGTTCAGAAAGGATTCTTCCAGGCAGGCACGCAGATCGAAATGATTGCGCATCGCGGGCACGCCGCCGTTGATCGCGCAGGCTCCGACCGCGATGAGTATCCTGCAGTTGGCGCGGAACTCGCGCAGCACATGCACGTTGTCGGCGTTGCACAGCCCGCCCTCGACCATTCCGATATCGCACGGACCGCAATGCTTGATGTCGGTCAACGGAGAGCGGTCGAACTCGACATGTTCCAGCAACTCCACCAGCCGCTCGTCCATGTCGAGGAAGGACATGTGGCAGCCGAAGCAACCGGCCAGCGACGTGGTTGCGATGCGCAGTTTATTCATCGGTGTGCCTCGCCTTGGCCAGCACGACTTTTTCCAGGCCGATCTCGCCGACTTGATGCAGGTCGAAGGTGCGCCGTCCGATCGGCACTTGATAGCCGCGTTCCTTGATCAGGATCGCGCCGACCGGACAGATGTGCACCGCCATGTCTCCGGTTTCCAGATCGCTGTCCGCCAGTTTGCCGCTGGGCGAATTCACGATCAAATGCGCGGCGGTGCCGCGGCCGGCAATAGCGAACACGTTCTTGCCGTCCACTTCGCGGCTGGCGCGCACGCACAGTTCGCAGAGGATGCAGCGGTCGCGGTCCAGCATCACCGTCGGGTGTGACGCATCCACTTTGCGGCGCGGGAAGAACTGCGGGAAATGCCCGTCCAGCATGCCCAGATGATAAGCCACGGCCTGCAGTGTGCAGTCCCCGGATTTTTCGCAGGACGGGCACAAGTGGTTGCCCTCGATGAACAGCATTTGCGTGATGGTTTTGCGCACTTCGTTCAAAGCCGGCGTGTTGCTGCTGATCTGCTGACCAGCAGATGCCAGCGCGGTGCAGGCCGACACGCTGCGGCTATCGGCATCGACGGAGAATTTGGTCTCTGACCTGCGATCCGATGGACTCGAAGCCGCGATCCTGTTGTGGATGTCGACTGTGCACAGCTTGCAGCTGCCGTGCGGCGTCAGTCCGGGTCGGTGGCAAAGATGCGGGATATAGACGCCGGCAGCAAATGCAGCGTCCATGATGGTCTGTCCTGCTGAGAACGGGATTTCCTGACCGTCTATATTAATCGTGTCGAGAACGACCGGATTGGCATCTATGCTCATATCATCATCCCCGTTATTCCAGATGCGCCGCCGCATCGTCGCGATGGGTAAGTTGTCGCGCCTGTTCAAGCGCCGCATCCAGATCGAAGCAGGGCTCGAAATCGCTTTGCGCAAGGCGCTGCTCCAGGACGTGCGGGAAGCGCTGCAGAACATCAAGGACAGGATTCGGTGCAGTCTGCCCGAGACCGCAATGCGAACGGCGCTTGATCAGCGCCGCCAGCCGTTTCATTTCATCGATGTCATACCGCGTGCCATGTCCTGCGGCGATCTTGTCCAGACCATTCTTTAGCAGCGTCGTGCCCACCCGGCAGGGCGTGCAGAAGCCGCAACTTTCGTGGGCGAAGAAATGCGCAAAGTTGACGAGGATATCCAGCAGGTCGCGTTCGCGGCCAAACACCATGAACGAGCCGCCGGTCGGCAAGTCCTCAAATCCGAGTATGCGGTTGAATCCGGTGCTGCCGATCAGCGTGCCGGAAGGGCCGCCAACCTGCACTGCCTGAACATCCTTTGCGCCGCAGTCATCCAGTACCTGCTGGATGCTGACGCCGAACGGGAATTCATAGATGCCGGGCGACGCGCAGTCGCCGCTGACGCTGAGCAGCTTGCTGCCCGCAGATTTTTTCGTGCCGGCAGCCCTGAACCATGCGTTGCCATGCACTGCGATATGGACGGCAGCGACAAAGGTTTCGACATTGTTCACCACGGTCGGCTGGCCGAGATAGCCGTGTGTCACCGGAAACGGCG
The DNA here is from genome assembly GCA_049580605.1 of Gallionella sp. Taxonomy (GTDB): domain Bacteria; phylum Pseudomonadota; class Gammaproteobacteria; order Burkholderiales; family Gallionellaceae; genus Gallionella. The sequence continues at coordinate 5,569 of JBAUQH010000043.1, forward strand.
GGCGGTTGCGCGGCACGCCGCGTTTGCCTTCCAGCGATTCGATCAGCGCCGATTCCTCGCCGCAGATATAAGCTCCGGCCCCGGTAACGATCTCGATATCGAAATTGAAGCCCGATCGCCCGAGTAAGTCTTTGCCCAGCAGTCCCTGTTCGCGCCTGCTTGACAATACCGCCAGCAGTTTCGGCAGCAGATAGCGGTATTCGCCGCGCAGATACAGAAAGCCATGTTCGGCGCCGATCACCGATGCGCATATGGTCATCCCCTCGAACACCGCATCCGCATGGCTGTGCAACAGGATGCGGTCCTTGAACGTGCCGGGCTCGCCTTCGTCGGCATTGCAGATCACATAGTGCGTTGCACCGTGCGCTTCGCGGCAGAACTTCCATTTCATGCCGGCGCTGAATCCTGCGCCGCCGCGTCCGCGCAGGCCGGACTGGATGATTTCTGCCAACGTGTTATCGGCACCGCGTACCAGTGTTGCACGCAAACCTTCACCCGCGGCAAAGCTTTGCTCTAGCAATAATCCGGATTTGCGGATTTTGTCAGTGACAACGAACCATTCGGCAGGCCAATCTTCAAGCGGTGCTTCAGCTTCAATCAGATCGGCGATGCGCGTTATTTTTTCTGCGTCCAGTCCGGTGATCGGCCTGCCGTTGACCAGCAAAGCGGCACCGTGATCGCACATTCCGATACATGAGGTCTCGCCTACGCTGACCCGTCCGTCATCCCGCGTCATGCCGGAGAGCAAATGAAGCCGATCGCAGAGCATTTGCATAAGATTTTGGCCGTTCGGCATGTATCCGCAACTGGTGCAGTTGCTGAGCAAAATGTCATATTCGCCATGCGGCACCGTGGAAAAAAATGAGTAGAACTCGACTACAGATTCCACCTGGCTGGGCGGCAAGGCAAGGAATGAAGCAACTTTGACGACAGCTTCGGGCGGAATGTGGAGAAATCGATGCTGGAGCGCATGCAAGACATGCAGAAGCTGATTGGATTTTGAGCAGGCCCCCGCAATGACCGCACTCAACTGTTCTGAAGTAGCTGTCCGAATTGCTGGTCTCATGGCTGACCTTTCCGAGCTAACTCTATTGTAAATTCATCTGAAGGGACAGAGGCGATATGAATAGCCGCTTAATCCGCCAGCCAAGGAATTTCTCGCTTGGGTAAGCCAACCTCCGCTGGATAGTAACGCGATTACCATGTGAGTAAAATGACAAGTCCTGCACTCGATTATTTCTGCCCTTTGAAATCATCATGCTGGAACCGATACAAAATGTTACAACTTAATCGGGTGCTTTGGTTAATTATTGAACGCAATCGCGGGCATAGAACAGCGGTTTAATCCGCCGTCACGATGATGTTTTATTGTATAGGCGAACGGTTAGCTCCAGTCAGGAAAATTCATCCAACTGCCTTAAAAAGATGCCGTGCCCGAGAAAGATTAATTCCTTAAGCCGCAATTTTTTTGAGCGCCCGTTTTGTTTATCTTGGATAAGGGTCTATCCGGTCGAAGTTGGCCTAAGCAAAGGCTTGATGGAATTGCTACAGGCCGGTTTTTCGGTTAAAGTGATGCAGATTTCTGCTTCTGAACATCAATGTTGCCGGTAATGCTGAAATAGTAGCTGTGCGGTGCTATCTGGCGAGGAAAAATATGACTGCAATTTTAAGAATGGCGCCAAGCGAGTCTGTCTTTGCACCCCCTGCAGACAATGATTCCTGTTCACCGATAATCTGCAAAGATTGCGGAATATACGGATTATGCAAGGAAGTTAATGGTTCCGATGTGGATCTGCGCCTGCCGGAAACAATTGTCAGAAATCGCAGGTTGTTCGAACGCGGAGATTTGCTGTTCAGGTCAGATGAGCCTGTGCGTACCATTTATGCGGTCCGCAGTGGTTCAGTCAAGACCTTTGTGCTGACAAAAAATGGTCGGATGCAGATTACAGGTTTTCATATTGCCGGCGAACTGCTCGGTCTGGGCGCGATTGCAGCTCATTATTTCACTACCGAGGCGATGGCGATGGAAACCACAATGGTATGCGAGGTTCCCATCGAAGTGCTTGAGTATTACAGCAAGGAAATCCCTTCCATCCGTCAGCAGATGCTCAGGATTCTGAGCCGGGAAATTCTCGATAACCAGGAGTTGATGCTATTGCTCGGAAAAAAGAGTGCTGACGAGCGTCTGGCAACATTTTTGCTTAGCTTGTCGCAACGTTTCCGGAGGCGCAATTACTCTCCCACCGCTTTCAATCTAAGCATGTCGCGCAGCGACATAGGCAATTATCTTGGAATAACAGAAGAAACGGTTTCGCGTGTGTTTACCCGTTTCCAGAACGAGGGGTTGCTGGCTACTGAGCGGCGGCAGGTGCAGCTCCTCGATCTTGAACGTCTCGATAACATTGCTCGCGGATAAGTAATCGGGCATCCTGTACCCAAGCAAAATTATCGGGAATGCGCCCTGGAATTAAATCTGGTTTGGTTGATCCATGTCAGTGCACGGCCACGCGTTTGCAGTTATGTTTAGCCGTGTATGGGACTGTTCACGCTAAGATTTCACGCTGGTGGGGGTCGGAGAAATTAGAAGCTTGATTCCCATGAGAATTTTGGCCTGATCGAAATGACGTGTTAATTATAATTAACTTTTAAAGGGGGTTTTACATGAGTACAAAGTCGATTACATCTCGATCCTTCTGGACAATTATTATAGGCGGGATGTTGACTGGCATGGGGAATGGGAGCGTGTTCGGAGCAACTTTGATGTGCTTGTTGGGACGCGGCGGTTTTGCGAGCTGGGGTGGCCCAGGCTTGACGGCCTATAATCCTTCGACATTCACTGGTTTCATAGATTGGGCGATGTTTGTATTCGGTTTTGCTTTTTGTGTGATTCTGGTGGTGGGTCTGACTCGCCATGATAAATTAGAACAGGCGGCTGGTTAAACTTGATGCCGTACGGCTTGTTCGGTTGACATTTATTATTCTTTAAAGGGGTGTTGTTATGGCTTTAATTGCGGGATCACTTGGAGTGCTGCTGGCGTTTTCGAGTATGTTGCTGTCTTGGTACATTATTGTTCCACATGAGAGAAAAAATGAAGCCGGTCATCACTAGAGTTTTCATTCGATTTGAGGGAGGGGTAGTACATGCTTAAATATCTTTTTGCCAAGAATGAGGACATACCGTCTGGTTCTGCGGCGGTATTCTTCGGGTTTTCGTCCATAATCTGGTTCGTTATCGGCACCGGTCTGGGTTCATTCAATGCGGCAAAACTCGCATTTCCCGATTTTGTGACTGGCAACGCGTATTTTGCTTTCGGGCACATGCGCCAGGTTCACGTGATGGCGGTTATCTTTGGCTGGATTTCGATGGCATTCGCCATGGCCATGATGTACATCACTCCCGCACTCGGCAACAATAAGTTGTGGTCTGAAAAGCTGGGCTTGTGGAATTGCTTCCTGTGGAACCTGGGTTTGACTCTCGGTCTGACGGTTCTGTGGGCAGGCATCACTTCCGGTCGCGAATATTCCGACTTCCCGTGGCCGATTGACTTGTACCTGGCAACCTGTGTATTCATACCGCTTGGCGTAAACGTATGGATGACGATTCTGAATCGCCGCACCCAGGGTATATACACGACTAACTGGTTTTTCGCGGCAGCGACCTTCATGGTAATTATCGTGTTTCTGATCGGTAATTTGCCCGAATTCTTCCATTTGACAGGCCTGACCGAGGCTTACCTGACCTGGTGGTTTGCTCATAACGTGCTTGGGCTCTGGATCACCCCGGTTGCCGCGGCGATTGCCTATTACACCATTCCCAAAGTGACCGGAAATCCGCTGTACTCGCACCGCATCGGCCACTTGCACTTCTGGTCGGTGGTGGTGTTCTATTCGACCCCTGCGGCGCATCACCTGATGTCTGCGCCTCTGCCCGAGTGGCTGAAGTCTTTTGCCTCCGTTGAGGGTGTGCTGATTCTGGTTCCTGCGATTGCATTCGTGTCGAACATCATGCTGACCATGCAGGGCAAGTGGTATATGTTCGTCGAGAATATCGAGGTACGTTTCACTGTAACCGGTTGCCTGATGGCCATTCCGCTGAATATGCAGGGCGGATTCCAGCAAACTCGTGCCATTAACTGGTATATCCACGGAACGGGATGGATTGTCGCGCATGCGCATCTGGCATTGCTGGGATTCTCGACCTTCCTTGAAGCGGCTGCTGTTTATTACGGTTTGCAGTCTATCCTGAAGCGCAAGCTGTATTCCATCACGCTGGCCAACATGCACTTCTGGCTGTTGCTGATCGGCTTTACCGTTTACTGGGTTTCAATGACGATTGCCGGCCTGATTCAGGGTGCGGGCAAGATATATGAGGTTCCCTATATCGACGTGGTCATTGCAGAGCATCCTTACATGATCGCGCGCTGGCTGGGCGGTACCATGGTGTTCTCTGGCAACGTGCTGTGGCTGTACAACATGTGGATGACGGCACGCAAAGGGACTGTAGTACCTCAGGGTCGTTTGCCTCACGAATTGGCATACGAGCGCTAATATTGAGCCAAGAAAAATTTAGGGAGATCAAGAATGGCTGGATTTAGGGAGTATAAAATCGGAGCGAGACTGTTCGGCTTGGCGCTGGGCGGATCGATGACAATTACCTTGTTTTTTCCGAGCATCAATATAGCGTCAGTGTCCTCAACGGATATTGCCCTCACCAAGCAATTGGCGGTAGGCCACGAATCGGGATTCAATCTGGATGATCCGTGGATGCAGGGCAAAAACAAACCGCTCGGCGTTTCGCTGAAGGTCGATCCGAAGACCAATCAACCGATTGACGGGGGAATGCAGGTTTATGTCTACGAAAAGGGAACTTCTTTCCCGGCCGGGGTTCTGCATCCGAGGATTCTGGGTGAAGGTATACAGGAACTGAGCGTGCAGCAAGGGCATGTCAACGATGCCAAGAAGGATGTCGGGGCGGTGTTCACACTGGCCAAGGGTACGTACGAAGGTAAGCAATACAGCTACATTGATAACCTGACCGCGACCAAGGGATGGACCCCCGCAGATGTGATGCGTGTGGCCAATGATTCGGATGTTTCAGAGGCGGGCAAGGGTAAAACCATGTTCATCCGCGAGGGCTGCTGGTGGTGCCATACGCTGTTGCCAGAGGAAACTCAGGATTGGCAGGTATTCGGTGCTCCGCCGATGCTGGGCGATTTCAACGGTGAATCGCCGACTGCATTCGGTTCTGACCGCAAGGCTCCGGATTTGCTGCACGTTGGATCGCGCAATTCCTCCAAGGAATGGATGATGATGCACTTCTTCAATCCACGCCTTGTACAGCCGCATTCCATCATGCCTCGCTTCGACTATTTGTGGGGCAAGACCGATGCCGATGGCAAAAAGATCGACTTCGCGAAATGGAGAGAAGAGTATAACGAGTATGCTGAGGGCAAGCGTGTTTCGCCTCCTGATGTTCCAAGTTATGCCAGCAACTCCGAAATTCGCGGACTGATTGATTTTATGTTGAGCTTGAAATAATAGGGGGGTTGGACATGTCTTGGAATTTTGATAAGCCGTTGCGCACGATGTGCGACTCAACAACGAATGAAGCAGACAAGGTGCTGTGGGAAAAGGAAGATCTGGGCGGCATCACTGAAGATAACAATCGTTTGCCCATGCCTATTGTACTGCTGGTCGTACTTACCGTGATCACGGCATTTGCGGTTACCTTTCCTCTATGGGGTCAGCGCCCGACCGCTGATATCTATGAGGGTTATATTAAGGCAATGAGTTTGCCTGAAGTCATGGCAGCCAAGGATGACCAGGAAGCGATGATGAAAATCGTCCAGCTGAATCGGGGCAAGGGTAATGATGCGATGCTGGAGCGCCACCCGGTAACCATGGATGATTTGCGCATCATGAGGCCAGAAATGGAATCATTGATTGCCAAAGGCGTGGATATGAGCGAATACGAGGTCGTCGGTGACCATGTTGTGATAGCCAATTTTGAAGGCAACAAACGCGCCGATGGAACAGTCATTCGGAAACAGCCTTGGTGGGACAAGGGTTACCTGATTGACATTTTCTATCTGAGCTACTTTTTCATTGGGGTAACGATACTGATCAAGAGACTGCCTCCGTCGACCTGGCAACCAAGGCATAATTAGTCATTGATCATGTCCGGATTGGCTTTGGTGCAGCCAATCCGGTTATATATCACTTTAATATTTAGGAGGAACTGGAATGATAGAACTTGATAACGGTCCGCTTGCAATATCCCTGATAATTGCTTTGGCTTTTGGATTTCCGATTTTTTATGCGCTTTTTATCGACCGTCGTAATGAAAAGAAGTAATTCGAATAATTTTGCATATAAGATTAGTATAGTTAAGGTCCGGTTAACTGAGTGTAATTAGTAAGAATATGAAATGCCTCGCCGAATAAAAGGCGCGGCATTTTTGTTTAGGAAATCATTTTAGCATTAGGAGTTGACGATTCTCATTTACGCTATCAACACGATTCAGCTTCTAGTCTCGCAAGTTAATTCCGAAATATCACCCAAGCTAGACCTCAGCATTGAGGGTATGCGCAGCCAGGAGTTCAGCGAGTGGATATTCGTCTTCCTGATGGTTGGCATATTGCTTTTTTCCGGCATTATCATTGCGCTGATGTTCAACAAGAATCGCCCCAAAAAGGCAAGGATGGGAGAGAGCATATTATTCGGAGCAATAATTCTCGGTGTTGTGGTAGCGGTAATAATCGCCGCGATGCAGATGCTGGGCGGCATCCTATTTTGACTATTTGACGAGGAACTCGACTATGGCTAACTTTTTTGAAACGCTTCCGGATGGATGGACCATCTACCTTTGGTTGATCATCGGTGCAATGATTATCATCGCGGTTCTTTACTGGATACGATGGGGCGCACAAAACGAACAGTTTGATGAAGATATCAAATACGTGATATTTGACGAGAAAGACCAGGACAAAATGACGCCGGATGAATATGCGAAAAGCCGTTCGGTCATTAGTTCTCAGATCGAGAGCCGCAAACGTCATCTGGCAGAAGATGCGGAGAGGCACAAGCTGGGCGTATGAAACGCGGGGAAAAAGCCGTACTGGCGTTGATAGGCTTGGTTCTAGCATCAGGAGTGGTGCGATCGCTGCTGCATGTCGAAGGGAAGCATGACAGGGAAATCCCCTTTTACAGCACTGCCTCAAAAGACGTGTCAATAAAGGCCACTGAAATATACAACCATAACGGATGCAAGGAATGCCATTCATTATGGACAATGAAAGACATACTTGAATCCGTTCCGGCCCCCATGCTGGACGGTATCGGTTCATTGCGCAGCGAATCGTGGCTGTACACATACCTGTCTTCCCCCGATCCCCAGGCGATATTGCCTTCACGCCTAAAAAAGCAGTATCAGATGCCTTCTTATGGAACTTTGCCTGAAGGTGACCGTCATCTGTTGGCACAATATCTTGCAAGCCTGAAGGTCAAAGACTGGTACCTGGAGCAAACCAGGAAGATGGAGTACGAAAAATTGACCGGTAAGGAGTATACGAAATGAACAACCGACTTCTCAGGGGGCTGGTTGCATTGATGATCGGAATGTCCCTGAACCATTTCGGAGACAGGCTGCTCGGCGTCAAGATCGAGCTTTTTTCGGGATTGTCGACATTCAGTTTTGCCTGGATACTGGATGTATTCTTTGTGCCGTTCCTGGTTGGAATTATCGTTTCCTGGATATACGGCATGGGCGGCAAGTGGTTATGCTATTTTCCGCCGCTGATTGTACGCAGCCTGAGTTATGCAGAAATTCTTTACGTCACCGGAACGCCTCACGGCAGCAATCTGAATCCGATGGGCTGGTGGGGCCTGTATGTGATTCTGGCAATGGAATCAGCCGGAATTGGCGGAATTGTTGGAGAGGTAATGATTAAGAATGTGTATGGAAGATCAAAGAAGGGCGGCCAGGAACAATCAGTCGCAACCAGGGAATCGTAATGCTTAAGGTAAACAAATCAACTGTTCCGACCCCTGAAGAGCAGTTGCGCAGAAAGCGCTATCTTTCGGCCACGCTGATTACCTGCATCTCACTAATCGTTATTGGCGGGAGTCTGCATGTGGTCAGATTGGGTTCGATGCGGATGGGCGAGATGCGGGCGTTGGCTACCTACGATTTGAAAGAAGAGGCAAGCCGGATCCGGGCGCAAGGCGAAGATATTGTTCTTCATGAAGAAAATGAAAAAAGGAAAAACGAAGCGGCAGGATATACCGTAGCCAAAGCCTACGCGCTCCTATCCAAAGAACAGTGGGATAAACTTGATAGCATGGTAGAAATTCCGGCAGGGAATTTCCTGATGGGATCGAATTTCAAAAATGCCGATGCCGCTTCCCACCCTGAACATACCGTCAGACTGAAAGCATATCTGATTGACGAATATCTGGTAACCAATGCCCAGTATGCGCGCTTTGTTGCCGCGACCGGGCATCGTCCGCCATTGAGCTGGAAAAACGGCAAAATCGACCAGGGGACTTTGCTGTATCCGGTTACCATGGTCAATTGGTACGACGCTTCCGCGTACGCAAAATGGGCTGGCAAACGCTTGCCAACGGAAGCGGAGTGGGAAAAGGCCGCGCGCGGGACGGACGGAAGACGCTGGCCATGGGGGAATCTGATGGATCCAAAGCGATTGAACACTTACTATAATGTTGGCTCCGCGACCGATGTTACGACTTATTCGACCGGCGTAAGTCCCTATGGCGTATATGACATGGCCGGCAACGTCGACGAGTGGGTTGCAGATGACTTTCTTCCATACAAAGGCACGGATGCGTCTGCAGACGTATTTCAGGGCAAGGTTGCCCGTGTCCTGAGTGCCGAAGATCAAGCCTTGAAGGTATCCGATATGGTCCGGGTCAATCGGCATTACAAGGTGTTGCGAGGCGGTTCATGGAAGGGCGACCCCTTTTCCACGGAAACCTATCATCGCGATTATTCATGGCCGAATTTTGCATCGGACTTTTACGGATTCCGTTGTGCGTCCGATTTGAAAAAATAATCGATACGGAGGTATATGATGAAACAGTTCTGGGCGAGGACCCTATTCTTACTGTTCGGTTCTGCTGCAGCCTCGTCAGCTCAGGCGCAGGTGGACAGCTACCGCTTCATGCACGTTACCATTGAAACGCCATGGTATATCTTCATCTTTCTGCTGATGTGCGTATTTATTCCATTCGTGCTAATGGCTGTTCTGGCCTGGAAAAACGCGATACGCAAATCCAAGCGAGAAGCTGCCGATGGCGAACCCATAAACTATTTATAAAGTAGGTATTCAATGCTGCAAATATCAAAATTGGCATTCGGTAAGCCGGCGTTGCACAACGCCAGCGCAATATTGGCCGGATTACTATTAATCATGTCAGTCATGCCTGCACATGCACAGGATACCCCGCCGGCAGGGGACAGTGCACAGATATTGCAGGAATTCAATGCGCAACACAGGAGCGATATCAGAGATAAAGCCATACCGCTGAAGGAGAAGCAACAGATCATGTTTTTGCTGGGATTCGCGGTGATCGTGCTGGTGATTATTACCGGCGGATTGGGGCTCGCCATGGGCATATTCGGCAAGCCTGTGTTTGTTCCGCACATGGTATTCGCAGCTTTCAGCGTCACGATGGCAATCGTCCATGCGATAGTCGGTCTGGTATGGTTTTATCCATTCTAACTGGGTCGTTGAGTCGATCCGGCAGTCGCCTGTCTGGACAACCGTAAACATCTTTTCCCGCAATTATTCAATGCGCGTGGTTGCCCGGTTCCCTCGGGAATTGCCGGGCCCATCACTCAATAGCCGACCTGTTATTCATGCCCTTCAATCAATCACCGAGTTCTGATCGCACATTTCCAGTCTGGAAATCATGGTGGTGGTTTGTTGCTATTCTTTACTGCCTGTCCGGATTTACCGGTCTTGCATATGAAGTATTGTGGGCTCGCATGTTGTCCATGCAGTTCGGGGTGAGTATTTTCGGCGTTGTGCTGACCGTTGCAGCATTCATGATCGGACTGGGACTGGGCAGTCTGGCTGGCGTGAGGTGGGCAATGCGGATCAGCAAGCCGCTGGCATGGTTTGCACTGCTTGAAATGTTGATCGCACTTTATTCCCTGCTGTTGCCAGGCCTGGAGCAGGCAATGGGAGGGTGGATGAACGGTATCGCCACCAGGTTGACGCTGGCGCAATGGTATCTGCTGCAAGGAGGGGAAGCGCTGTGCCTGCTGGTGGCGCCGGCATTTGCAATGGGCTTGAGTTTTGCGCTGGTGTTGAAAGCGGTTGACCGAACACCGTTATCGCTGGGAAAACTATACGGTCTGAATACGGTTGGAGGAGCGGCAGGCGCCCTGTTTCCACTATGGAGTTTGTCAGCATTGGGCTGGGGCAATTCGGTCAGGTTTGTCGCCCTGCTTGGATTGGCAATCGGTGCAACAGCAATGGCGCTGTTATATTTAATACGCGACAGCCATGGCGAACATGTTCCGAAAAGTTTCCAGCAATCAAAGCCGCCGTTTTCGGCGCTGATCATATACGCGGGGATAGGTGCCGGCAGCATCATGCTGGAAGTCTGCTGGATTCGGTTGTACGGGATGATCATGTTGCGCACCGAATATGTTCTCGGGGTGATCCTGTCGGTATTCCTGCTCGGGATCGCGCTCGGCAGCATGCTATTGCCGCGAACGCACCGGCAATGGCTGACCGTCATCTTGCCGCTTGTTGCCGGAATGGGCGTACTGGCCAGCCTGTGGTTGCTTCCGGCCGTTTCCGCATGGGTTGAGAAAAGTCAATTTCAATCATTCCTTGGTGCCACGTGGACGCAAGCCCTGATACTGGGAATATTCACGCTTCCGGTTACCCTTTCCCTGGGCGCATGGCTGCCATTGCTGGCCGGACGGTTTGCCGGCGCCGAGGCGAGCGGAGTATGGCTATACGGCGCAAACTGCCTGGGCGGAGCTGCGGGTGCAGTCATCGCATGTTTGCTGCTCATACCGTCAATTGGCAGCACCGGGACGGTTGCAATTGCCGGACTTGCAATTGCGTCTCTGGGTCTGTTGTGGGTCAATTCCCGTCGTGTATGGCTGGCAATCGCAGTCATGGTGATGATTGCATGGCATTTGCGCAGCATGCCGCCCGTTCACGATCTGTTGCCGCAAATCGAAGCCGGCAGCAGGGATCTGTATCTTTATGAAGATGCGATTTCGATGACGCAAGTGATTCAGCAACGGGATGGCCAACGCGTGCTGTTGAGTGATCTGCAGCGCATGGACGCTTCCAGTGATCCGAGTGCTGTGGAAATTCAGATGGATCAGGCGAGACTTGCGCTGCTGATCCATCCGGCGCCTCGAAGTGTACTTTTTCTGGGATTGGGAACCGGAATCTCGATGGCGGGATCAGCGCCTTTTCCGGACTTGCAGCGCAGTGCGGTCGAATTGTCCCGTGGTTCGATTGTTGCAGCCAGAACATGGTTTGCGCCGGTCAACCACAACATCATGGATCAGGCGCAGACCCAACGGGATGATGCAAGACACTTCCTGATCACGTCGAAAAACAAATACGATGTGATTGTCGGCGATCTGTTTCATCCAGATCTGGCAGGAATGGGTTCATTATTGTCAGTGCAACAATTCCAG
>JBAUQH010000044.1:0-11626 GCA_049580605.1 Gallionella sp.
CATATAACAGTCATTGCCCGACTGTTTTCCCCGCACCGTTTCGGTCATCGCCAATTCAACCATTAACCCTGTACCAAAATAATTCCAATCGCCTACAGAAAGGAACACTCATGTCGCTGCTATTCTCGCAAGCAAAACTTGGTGCGCTCACGCTGCAAAATCACCTGGTAATGTCCCCGATGACGCGCAATCGCGCCACCGGCAATATCCCGAACGCATTGATGGCGGAATATTACGCCCAGCGCGGCTCGGCCGGACTCATCATCACCGAAGGCACATCGCCCTCCCCGGATGGCCTGGGCTATCCGCGTATTCCCGGAATATTTTCTCCGGCACAGGTCGCTGGCTGGAAGCTCATCACCGATGCGGTACACGCCAAGGGTGCAAAAATATTCATCCAGTTCATGCATTGCGGACGCATCGCCCATCCGCTGAATCTTCCCGAAGCTGCGCGCGTGCTCGGCCCGTCAGCCGTGGCGGCCGCAGGCGAAATGTACACCGATGCCGAGGGCATGAAACCGAATGCAATGCCGCAGGCAATGACCGGGGATGACATCAAGACCGCGATCGAAGAATTCGCCCAGGCTGCCAGGAATGCAGTGTCGGCGGGATTCGACGGGATCGAGTTGCACGGCGCGAACGGCTATCTGCTCGAGCAGTTCATCCGGCCGAATTCAAACCTGCGCTCCGATCGTTATGGCGGCCCGATAGAAAATCGCGCACGTTTCGTGCTTGAAGTCGCCGACGCGGTCATCAACGCGATCGGCAAGGACAGGGTCGGCATACGCCTGTCCCCTTACGGCGTGTTCAATGACATGCCTTTATACGACGGAATGGATGCCGATTACACCTATCTGGCGCAGCAGCTCAATGCACGCGGGCTGGCCTACATCCATCTGGTCGACCACTCGTCCATGGGTGCGCCGGTTGTTCCAGATTCGATCAAGAAAATGTTTCGCGATACCTTCAAGGGCAAGCTGATCCTGTCGGGGGGTTATGATGCGGCAAGAGCCGAAAGCGACCTGTCTGCCGGAAAATGCGATTTGATCGCGGTGGGCAAACCGTTCCTTGCCAATCCTGATCTTGACGCACGCTGGAAGACGGGGATGGCACTGAACGCATTCGACATGAACACGTTCTACACACCCGGAGCCAAGGGATATACCGATTATCCGTCGCTGGACTGATGCCGAACATGGCCGCGCAGCCCAAACAGGACTGCGTGACCGTTCCGAATCAGGATTATTGATTTCCCTAGCGCTTGGCCAGCGCTTCGTCGATCACCGCCGCAAAATTCGCATACGGCAACGCGCCGACCACGAGACGTCCCTCGACCGTGTCACCGTCCGTCTTGCCGATGATGAATGTCGGTGTTCCGGTGATTCCCAGCGTTTGCGCATAGCTGACTTCCGCTGCTATCTCCTGCAGATGCTTGCCTTCGGCCATGCATTTGCTGAAGGTGGCGCCATTGAGCCCGAGATTCTTGCTTGCATAGCCGTTCAGCGAATCCGCATCCAGCCTGTTCTGATTGTTGAACAGCAAATCATGCATCGCCCAGAACTTGCCCTGGTCCGCCGCGCAGTGCACGGCCTGGGCCGCCTTCATCGCATGGGGATGGAGTCCCTCCAGCGGCAGGTCGCGCACAATCAGGCGCAACTTGCCGGTGTCGATATAGTTCTTTTTGATCTCCGGGAAAGTGCTTGCCTCGAAACGCCCGCAGAACGGGCACTGGTAGTCGGTGAATTCGACCATCGTCAACGGCGCGGTGCTTTTGCCGAGCACATGGATCGCATCGCCCTTGACCGTCAGATTTTGCGGCATCCCCTGATTAGGTTGCACCAGTCCCGGCGGCACCACCTGTGGTTGCTGCTGTTTCGCCAGCAGTGCCTTGATCTCGCGCAGTTCATTGAGTATCGCATCGCCCTGATCCCTCGTCATTGGAGCAGCCGGAGTCATGGGTTCAGCCAGCGATGTCATGCTCACGGTGATGATTACCGCACTCATTATGGTCAACAGCAAATTTTTCATGATCTTCCTTGAAATTTATTACCGGGCATTTGTTAATGGGTAATGGTTAATGGGTATTTGTAAATGGATATTTGGTAACGGATAACTGTTACCAGTAAAACCAGTATTGCTGTTCGCTGCGCACAGAATTATATTCCTTTACTTTTTTACGCGCGGGATTATCATCTGCCCGCGTTGAACCTTGCTTCATCCCGCAAGGTCTCAACGGCTGTAATTCGATTCATTTACCGCACCCGGCTTTAAAGGTGTAACGAGTCATCATCCAAAGGAGAACGATCATGGCCAAAGGACAACAGCGCAAGACCAAGGAAGCAAAAAAACCAAAAAAACAGCCGGTTCCTGCCGCAATCAGCTACACAAATTAAGCATCCGGCGAGGCCCCCTTACCGTTTTCAGGGGAGTTGAGCATGCCCAAACGCACGACGCCTGACCACGCCCGGCTGGACCGCGTGGTTGCCGAAGGACGCCGCCACAGCAGCGAGCGCGAAGCAACCTACCGCGAACGGGCGCTCAAACTGTTCCCGTGGATCTGCGGGCGCTGCGGCCGGGAATTTTCCGGTGCGCGACTGCGCGAACTGACGGTGCACCACAAGGACCACAATCACGACAACAACCCCCTGGACGGCAGCAACTGGGAACTGCTGTGCCTGTATTGCCACGACAACGAGCACATGCGCCAGCTGGAAGAACAGTCCCGGCCGGGCAGCCGCGACAACCACGCATCCGTGGCGACCCATCATCCGTTCGCCGATCTGCAGGCGTTGCTCAGCAAGAAGTGACCGCCAAACAGTAAACGTAACACCGCTATATCAACAGGCGAAAATAAACAGGGGAGCCGAAGCTCCCCTGTTTATTTTGCTACCTACTCCTGAAAATACTCAGGAAATCATCAACCGGAAATTAGAATATCGTTGCCAGGTTGATCGCGGTCAGCTTGCTGCCCAGTGAGTCTTGATGGGCTTGATCCCACCAGTCGCCGCTTTGGCTGACATAGTACAGGTTGACCATGATGTTCTGGCGCAACTTGTAGCTGGCACCGACCAGGATGGCGTTGTCGGTGGCATTGCTCGATCCATTGTAAGCTTGACCGCTCTTGCCGCGACGAATGGCGAAGTTCAGTGTCGCTTTCTCAGGAATCACGCCCCATTCGGTTGAGAAGTTGAGCGAGCTTCTTGAGGCCGCACCAGCGCTGTTGAATGCATTGTCAGGACCACCTGCACTTGGCGCCGGCGCATTTGCATAGCTGGCATAGAATCCGACCGGCATGCCGTTGACTGCACCCTGCATCTGGCCGTCGATTGCAGTAGCCTTTGTGTCAACCAGCGCAGTCGTAGCAGGGTCACCATTACCGGAAGAACCACTCCAGCTTTGTACACCCACCGCGCTATCCCAGCCGGACAGATCGAAAATGTAGGCCGCACGTGCATAGGTGGAACCCAGTTTGACCGTCGTGCCGCCCACATCCCCAGGCCCGGTTTGGCTGAACTTGGTAATATTGACGAAGTAGCTTTCGTTGTTGACCACGCCGGCAATACCGGTTGCTATTGCGCCGGTACCGATGTATTGCTGGGCAGACAGGGCCGGGGCAACCATACCTTGGAAGTCACCGCCGACAAACAGCATGGTGTGCACTGCATTCGCGCCGGTATTCAGCGTTTCAAAGCCGTAGGATGCACCCTGGCCATCGGTCGTGAACGGAACGATACCTGCACGGGTACCGTCGGCCACTTCCCACAGCATCGGGATCTTGGCGGAGGAAACGCCGCCGGGTGCACCGCCCTGACCGGTACCATCTGGGACCATTGCCAGTTCGGCCAACGCACCGGAGAAGTCGCTGGTGCGGCCGCCGACGAACAGCGAGAATTCGCCGTTGCTGCCGGGCATGTAGAATCCGCCTTCACCATTGGACTGAATGCCATTTGTAGATGCTGTACCTGAAGGAGCGATATTGCTCTTGGAATAACCTGCGGTAGACAGGATGGCCGCGTTCAGCACGGCCGGAATGGACAGGTTATCGCCTTCCACTTTTTCCTGCGCGCCCACCATCGAATATGCGCCGTTTTTGAAGGAACGACCGAAAGCGGTCAGCATCGGAAAATGCTGGAAGTGACATGCCGCGCATTCCATGCCGGTTTGGCGGGCAAACAACGGCAATGCCGATGCTTCCGACGTGAAGGTCACTGCTGCAACGAAGCCTGCCAGCAGGAACGCTATTTTGTTCAAGATGATTTTATTCATACCTCTCCCCTAGTTACGTTAAAAAATTACGATCGATGTGCCTTACTACCCCTACAACTTTGACGCACATACTATAAAAACTAACGTCTGCAGATCGACCGCTTTCGGCGTGCTTCAATACCTTTCAGCCCTGTTACATCTGCCGGGAAAATATATCACACACACAAATCCCGGGGTATTCTAATTGCAACAAAATGTGAAAAGTTGGTAAATTTGCAACAGCATCAGAACAATGCAAACAGGTTGATCGTGGTGGTCGCGCTACCCAGCGCATTCTGGTGCGCAGCGTCCCAGTATCCGCCGCTTGCGCTGGTAAGCGAAAGCGATGCCATCAAGTTCTGCGCCAGTTTGTAGGTCGCCAGCAGCGTGATCGCATTGTCGCTTGCGTTGCTCAATCCTCCGATTGCAACCCCGCTCCTGCCGGAACGGACCGCGAACCCCAAAGTGGCCTTGTCCGGAATCACGCCCATTTCGGCGGAAAGATTAAACGCGCTCCTGGTCGCGGATCCGTAAACAGGTACGGGCGTCGTTGCGGTCAAATTGATCAGCGTGGCAGCAGGGTCCCTGTTGTACGTATTGGTGCCCGCCGGAGCCGTAGCATAGCTGGCGTAAAACCCCACCGGCGTATCACCGATTTTCCCCTGAAACTGTGCATCCACCGCTCTTGCCCTGGTATCTGCGTACTGATAGATTCCATCAGAATGCTCAGCCGAGTTTCCACCCCAGACCTGAATCCCCGCGCCCGCATCCCAGCCGGCCAGGTCAAACATCACGGCGGCGCGAAGGTAGTTGGAACTCAAAGCCGCAAGGGTACCCCCCGCGATACCGCTCTGGTTATATTTGGTCAGATTGATGAAACCGCCTGAACTGTTTGCCACCAATGCCACACCCGTTGCGGCACCCGCGGTCCCGATGAATTGCTGTGCGGAAAGCGCCGCGTTGTGCGCGCCATTCAGTCCGGGCACCGGGCTCATCTGATCCACAACATTCGCGCCGGTGTTCAGCACTTCAAAGCCGTATGACGCGCCATGATCATCCGTGCTGAACGGAACAAATCCAACGAGTGTGCCTTCAGGCAGTTTCGACACCGACAACGGGAACAGCACAGGCAGCTTGGCCGAACTATGGGACCCGCTGACGACCGTGCCCGAGACCGATCCACCGGTGCCGATTTCAGACAGAAAACCGGCGTACTCGCTGATACGGCCGCCAAAAAACACCGATAATTCACCCCCGGTGCCGGGAACATAGAACGCGCCATCGCCGGTCGTTTTCTGGGGGCTCAGACTGGACGCCTGGTTGGTTCTTTCATAACCTGACGTGGCCAGCACGGCCATGTTCAGCGTATTCGGAATGGCCAGACCTTCACCTTCCACTTTTCCCTGCGCGACACCCATCATGGTAAAGCCGGCGGACTTGAAAGCCCTGCCGAATCCATTCAACATTGGAAAGTGCTGGAAGTGACAAGCGGAGCAGACCATGCCGGTTTGCCTGGCAAACAAGGGCAACGCCGACGCTGCAGAAGAAAAAGCGGCCATTGCGATCACGCCTGCCAGAAGGAAAAATGTTTTTGCGCAGGCAGCCGTGTGAGTGAATTTATTCATGCCTTGCTTCCAAAGAGTTTGAGAATATCTGACGAGTTTCGCATATTCCTCCAAGCAATCAGGAACAAGTGGCCACGCTGAAGATTTGACTGCAAGCTTCGGCAACTACTATGCATGCATCGGGCCGTATTGTGACAAAAAATCAGGTCAAGGTCACGATTTTCCGCAGATATTATCAGCGCTGATGGCCCGCTCAACATATTTGGATTCGTAGCCTGGCCCATAATTGGCCTTAGCCAAAATTAAATGAACTGTAATCAATTAAATGAACTGTAATCCGCAGCTTGTCTCCGGTAAATGGCATCGAACCTTTTTAAGGCTTGGCACTCCAATTCTGAGAGTGCTAGAATATTTGCGATATTTAGGAGGTACACAATGAATGCAACCATGAGTTTGCCCATTCCATCAGCCGTAGGCAGCTTGGAAAATTATATCCAGGCGGTTAACCGCTTCCCGATATTGACTCCGGAGCGGGAGTTTGCATTGGCAACTCGCTTCAAAAACGAAGACGACCTTGATGCCGCGCGCGAACTGGTGCTTTCCCATCTGCGCGTGGTGGTCAGCGTCGCGCGGGGTTATGCCGGCTACGGACTGCCCCAGGCCGACCTGATCCAGGAGGGGAATATCGGCCTGATGAAAGCGGTGAAGCGCTACGACCCGGAACGCGGCGTGCGTCTGGTATCGTTCGCGCTTCATTGGATACGCGCCGAGATTCACGAGTTCGTGGTGCGCAACTGGCGGCTGGTGAAGATCGCGACAACCAAGTCACAGCGCAAACTGTTCTTCAACCTGCGCAGCATGAAACAGGGTCTCGAGCCGCTCAGACCTCATCAGATCACCGAAATCGCCAAACAGCTCAATGTCAGCGAGCACGATGTGGTCGATATGGAAGCTCGTTTCGCCGGCCATGAAGTGACGCTGGAGCCCGGCGGCAGCGATGACGATGAAAGCTACGCGCCGATAAACTACCTGGCCGACAACTCGGAACATGAGCCTTCACAGATTCTTGAGACTGCCGAACGCGAAAAATTGCAAACTTCCGGCCTATCGAGCGCACTGGCGGTTCTTGATGAACGCAGTCGCCGCATTGTCGAGGCACGCTGGCTTTGCGAAGAGGGTTCCGGCGCAACACTGCATGACTTGGCTGCCGAATTCAATGTGTCGGCCGAACGTATCCGGCAGATCGAACAAAAGGCAATGAACAAGATGCATACCGCACTGGCAGAGGCCGCTGCATAAAAAGGAATGCTTCCGGAACAGGAAAGCCGCTTATACAGCGGCTTTCTTATTTAACAATCTTCAATTTTGGTTTGTGCGCTGTTGGTGGCGGCGGCCTGTTCTCGCTGTCGCCGCCACTCGGTGAAGGCGGCTGATCACCGCCCTGGAATACCAACCCCTGCCCCGTCTCCTTGGCAAATATGCCTATGGTTGCCGCAACCGGAACCAGGAGTTCGAACGGCACCCCGCCAAACCGCCCGGTACAGGAAATCATATGGTTGCCCAGTTGCAGATCGCGCACCGCATCGGCGCTGATGTTCAGGATGATTTCGCCGTCCTTGACATGGCTACGCGGCACCTCGGTATGTTCATCGACCCTGACAGCAAGATAGGGGGTCAGGCCGCTATCCACACACCATTCGTATATCGCGCGAATGAGATATGGCCGCGTGGAAAGATCGTTCATACCATTTCCGTTATGAAGTTGAAACAAGGCAGCGACGAAAACTCGTTCCACCTCTGAGAACTGAACAACAGGCCGCCGATGGAAAGCCTATGAATTACTTGCGCATCGCTCTTTCTGCGGCTGTCAACGCATCGATAAAGCCCTGACGGGAGAACAACCGCTCGGCATATTTCATCAGCGGTACGGCGTCTTTCCCCATCTGAATTCCGTAATGGTCGAGCCGCCAAAGCATCGGGGCGATCGCCACGTCGAGCATCGAATATTCGTCGCCTAGCAGGAACTTCTGGGTAGCCAATATCTGAGATAGCTGGGTCAGGTTGTCCCGCACGACAGCACGCGCCTTTTCGGCAGCCTTGGGAACCCCATGCTCGATTGACTCTACCTGGCTGTATATTTCCTGTTCGAAACGGTGCAGGAACAACCGGGCGCGCCCGCGCATGACGGGATCAGGCGGCATCAACTGGGGATGTGGAAAGCGTTCATCGATGTATTCGTTGATGATATTCGCCTCATACAACACCAGATCGCGTTCCACCAGCACCGGTACCTTGCCATAGGGATTGATTGCCGCGACATCTTCCGACTTGTTCATCAAGTCCACGTCAATCACCTCAAAGTCCATACCTTTTTCAAACAGCACAATCCGGCAACGGTGGCTATAGGGGCAGGTAGTCCCCGAATACAATCTCATCATAAAATTAAAAACTAACCTTTTACCAATTGGGTGCTATGCAAACGCATGCGCACCAGGAAGAAGCCGATAGTTGCAACCACCGCACTGACGATTATTGCCGACAGGAAAGGATAATTCCCGACGCCACCATTGGCACCGGCTATCCAGACATAGCGCTCAAATATCGTACCTACGATGATGCAGCTTGCAACCGACACGATCGCATTGATATTGTGCCTGACGAAAGGCATGGCCAGCGAGGCAAAAGGAATCACCAGCTTGAGCGTGATTACCGCCCACCAAATTACGGTGTAATCGCCATCCTGCATGCCATTCAACCGATCCCTCTCATCAGGGATGTTGCCATACCATAGCGTCAAATATTGCGCGTAGTAGGTGTAAACCCACAACAGCGTAAAAGCCAGCATCATTTGCGCGAGGTAATTATACACAAACGGCTTGACCGGATTCACCAATCTGTTGCGGCTGTTCAAAACATAGATCCAGATCACCAGGAAAGACAGGAACATGCCGAAAAAGCTGACAAACTCCTGCATGCCGAAGATCCCGCTCTGCCAGCCTGGCACCATGAACATTTCAAAATCCCATGCCACCATCGTACCGTAGACCACATATACATAGGGTACCCAGCAGGCTATGGTGTGAAAGCGCGCCGCATCCTCGGGGCTGCGATCGCTGACTGCCTGACGCTTGATGAAAATCCAGTGTATCGTCATCGCCAGCAACATGCCGATGACTTCGCGCCAGGCAAGGAACGTGAAACCGTCCCACGACGATACGGCAAGCTTGTGTTCATGGGCCATTTTCACCCACGGAAAAGTCGCGTCGGCGTTGACCAGCAATATGACCAGCAACACGAAGGCAAGCGGAAAAAGGGCAAACAGGGAGCTGGCCAGAAATCGGACTTCGTATCTCCAGCGCGCACCCGCCAGATGCAACACGGCGGAAAGTGTCACCCCGCCGAGGGCCAGATAAAGCACCACCAGAAAATTTACGGTCAGAACCGACCAATTGCTGTATGAAAACATGTTGACCGTCTCCTATTTTGACTTTTGTGCAACGGAAGCAACAGCGGGAATTCCCCGTTTTTGCAACACAGCACGGACGTAATCTATCACTTCCCAACGTTCAGTCGGACTCAAGTCAATTGCATAAACCGGCATTACCGCGCCGCCGAATGTAATCATGCCGAAGATATAGCCATCGGGGTAATCCGGTGAATTCCAGGAATGAATGGTATTGCTGGAGGTCAGATTCCAGGGTTGCAATATCAGTTTCTGGCCGACATAGCCGTCGCCGGTACCGGATTTGCCATGACACGGGACGCAATATATCGAGAACAGCCGATGTCCCATATCGACTGATCTGGCATTGATCGGTACAGGGTTTTTCAGCTTGAACGCAGCATCCTTGTCCTTAACTTCTATCGAGGACGTCGGCGTACCCTGAACAGGAACCGAACGGCTCGGAAAAGGATACATGCCTGGATTGGCCGGATCATAGCTTTCCTGCGGTTTGATGCTGATTTGGTTGCCCTGGTCCATGGACCATGGCCATGCATGTGCAAACGTCGGTGCAGCCAATAATAAAATTGCCAAGGATATTTTTTTCATTTCCCCGCCTCTTCCTGAATTTCCAGTGCCTGGTGTTTAGTGAAAATCGACTTCAGCGTGCCGCTTGCGGATTCTTCAGACTGGACCAGAATGCCGATCTGGTCTTCGGAAACCTTGGCGCTGTACAACGGCGAACGCCTGGCGGGCAAACCTGCACAAATCAGGAATCCAAGCACGGTGATGTATACACCCCCCAGAATGAACAATTCGTATGTCAGCACGAAATTGGGCGGGAATGGGACGATCGGTTTTCCGCCTTTCATTTGTGCAAAGAAGTTGCCCTGCGAAGCGGAGATCAGCAGGAACATCAGCGCGCCCATGCCCACCGCACCGAACAGGGTAAACCACTGCACACGGACTGGCCTGTTGCCGAGAAACTCCTCCACCTCCGGATGTTCGATCGGAGATTTGACGATCATGTCTTTATCGGCATTAAAGCCGTTGATCCCCAGATTGCGCAACTCGGTGACGACTTTTTCAGCTTCGTCAAAATTGGTGAATAACGCGAGTAAATGACGTTTGCTCATTTAGTGTGCTCCCTTCCCTGCTGCGGCAAGTTCGCCGGCTGCTTTTAGTTTCTTGGTTTCCAGGCTGCGGTGATAAACCATTTCCTTCACTTCATACATGGAGACTGACGGGAATATCTTGCAGAAGATCATGAACAGCATGGTAAACCAGCCGAAACTGCCGAACACGATGCCCCACTGAACCAGACTGGGCCACTGGTCGTGATCCCAGGTCCATGGGTAAAAGCCGTCCGCGAACGTCGGCGCAACGATCATCCAGCGCTCCAGCCACATTCCCAGGTTAAGCAGCAGCGAAACCGCGAACAACACCGGAATATTGGTCTGGAAACGTTTGAAAACAAGGATCAATGGAACGACCGATGCACAGAAGTTCATCATCCACCAGAATGGCGCATAGGTACCGGTGGCTTTTTCGAGCAGCAAGTGCTGGTCGTGCGGGTTATGCCCGAACCAGGCCGTGGCGTATTCGACCCACACCAGGTAGGTCCAAACCATCGAAATCGCGAATGTCAGGCGCACGATCTTTTTCAGGATCGACTTTGTCATGTATTCCTCAAATTTGAACACGTAGCGCAGGATCACGAACAGGGTAATGATCGCGGCACAACCCGAATACAACGCTCCAGCCACAAAGTACGGCGGGAAAGAGGTGATATGCCAGCCCGGTTGCTGCGACATCGCAAAATCGCCGGCAACGATCGAGTGCACCGACACGGCCAGCGGGATCAGGAAGCAGGCGATGGTCAGGTAGGTCATGCGGAAATTGCGCCACTGCCGGTCGGTTCCTTCCCAGCCCAGCGACAGCACGGTGTAAAGCTTCTTGCGCCATCCGGAATGCATGTTGTCGCGGCAAATAGCCAGATCCGGAATCATCCCGATGTACAGGAACAGAATCGAAGAGCTCAGGTAAGTAAAAATCGCCATCGCATCCCACAGCAGAGGCGACTGGAAATTAGGCCACACCTGGCGCATGTTCGGATACGGAAGGGCAAAGTAAATCTGCCAGATGCGGCCAAGATGCACTGCCACAAACAAGCCGGCCGTCATCAGCGAGAAAGTCGTCATTGCCTCGGCAAAGCGATAAATCGGCTTGCGCCAGTCCGCGTGCATCAAGTGCAGAATCGCCGACAGCAGCGTGCCCGAATGGCTCATTCCGATCCAGAAGATGAAAGAGGCGATGTACAAACCCCACATGTGCGGATTGTCAAAATTGCCGACGCCCAGACCCATGGAGTACT
>JBAUQH010000045.1:0-4484 GCA_049580605.1 Gallionella sp.
GCAGTAAACCGGCGCGGCCGCTCATGCAGAACACGCAGCCCACCGCGCAGCCCACCTGCGTCGACACGCACATGCCACCGCGCGGCAGCAGCACGCTCTCCACCATCTGGCCGTCGGCCAGTTCCACCAGCAGTCGTGCGACGCCTTCGCCGGCGGGATGTTCGCTGCGCAGTCGCGCCAGCCCGTCCAGTTCCGCCTCGATGGCGGGCAATTCATCGCGCAGTGCGAGCGGAAAGAAAGCTGCAGATTGACTGCCCTTCCTGTCATACGAGCCAACCTGGGACCAGCCGCGCAGCAGGCGATCTTCGTGGCACGGCTTGGCGCCGAGGTCATGCAGGCGTTGGCGAAGCTGTGCGATGCGCATCGGCTTGTGAGGAGCGTGAATCAAAGTGAATTAGAATAGTGTGAGGGAACCGGCGTTGATTCTAACTCAGGCTTCGTTTGGATGAACGCCCCCGAAGCACTGAATTGTGGATGTTGTAAAGCGTCAACCCGGAAGTGCCGGGCTGCCTCGCAATGCTTTTCTGGCGGCTCCGTTTAAAGGTTCGTCAAACTTCCAGCTTTGCCGTATATACTGATGCGCAATTTTTCATGTCATGTTTTGATCCAAGTAAACTGCAGTTGTTCATACCATTCCTAGCAATCAACCAAGGGCAAAGATGCCAACGGAATCAAATGGTGCTGAAAATCAAAATGAGGCGTTGAAGCAAATGCCGCCGGACGCTTCACACGGCCAGACGTCCCGGGTTCTCTCCCTGGCAGTGCTCGGGGTGGTCTACGGGGACATCGGTACCAGCCCGATTTACGCCTTGCGTGAATGTTTCGCCGGCAAGCATCCCATTCCAGTCACGGCTGACAACGTCCTCGGTATTCTTTCGCTCACGTTTTGGACGCTGATCATGGTTATTTCGCTCAAGTACATGGTCTACGTGCTGCGGGCAGATAACCGCGGTGAAGGTGGTACCTTTGCCCTGCTGGCTCTGCTCAGACCGGACCGGGGACAAACCCGGTGGTTCCGTCGTATTCTGATCCTGCTCGGATTGCTGGGCGCCTCCATGTTGTACGGCGGAGCAATGATTACGCCGGCGATCTCGGTGCTGAGCGCGGTGGAGGGACTGCAACTTGCCACACCCGGACTCCGAAGCTATGTGATACCGATTACGGTGTTCATCCTGGTCCTGCTATTTTCCGTGCAGCGGTTTGGAACTGCCAAGGTCGGCGCTTCCTTTGGCCCAATAACGCTGATCTGGTTTGTCGTGCTCGCGCTGCTCGGCATGCGTGGCATTTTCCAGGCGCCCGTAGTGCTGCTTTCGATCAATCCGTGGTACGCGGTCCGGTTTTTTCTGGACAACGGAATGACTGGATACTTTGTTCTTTATGCCGTGTTTCTCGTCTCCACCGGCGGCGAGGCGCTGTATGCGGATATGGGCCATTTCGGGCGCCAGCCAATACGCAAGGTCTGGTTCAAGTTTGTACTGCCCGCATTGCTCCTCAATTACTTCGGGCAGGGCGCACTTCTGATCGCCGATCCTACCGATAGCATTCACCCTTTCTATCATCTCGCGCCGTCATGGGGACTTTATCCCCTGATCATTATCGCCACGGCCGCGACTATCATTGCTTCACAAGCGGTCATCACGGGCGCCTTTTCGCTGACGCGGCAGGCGATACAACTCGGCATGTTTCCGCAGCTCACGGTGAAGCAGACATCCGCCGATGTGCACGGACAAATATATTTGCCTGTCGTGAACTGGATACTGATGACAGCCGCAATTTTCCTGGTGCTTGCATTTCGCTCGTCGGGCAATCTTGCAGCAGCCTACGGTGTGGCAGTCAACTCCACCATGGCAATTACGACTGTGCTGGCGTTCAATGTGGCGCGCGAGCGCGGTGGCTGGAATTTGCCCGCAGCGCTAGCCTTTTTGTTTGGGTTCCTGGCCATTGACTTGGGATTTCTGGGATCCAATCTTCTCACCATTCCCGATGGCGGGTGGTTGCCTTTATTCATCGGTGGGCTATTGTTCACCGTAATGACCACATGGCGCCGGGGAACAGAAATACTGGCGGAGATCATTGCCGGTTCCACGACCAATCTTGAGACGTTCATCGGGCGCGTGAAGGGCGAACAGATACCGCGTGTTCCCGGAACGGCAGTATTTTTTACCGGCAGGTTAGAGCCGACCCCGCCTTCGCTGCAGCAACTGGTACGGCACACGGGCGTCCTGTACGAGCGCGTAATCCTTGTGACGGTAGTCATTGAACCGATGCCCACGATCAGCATGGACGAGCGTATCAAATTGGAAGCATACGACGAAGGGTTTTATCGCATTATGCTGCGGTATGGATTCATGCATACGCCCAACATTCCTTCCGATCTGAGTGCGTGTGCAGAGTTGGGGTTGCACCTCGACCTGGATGAAATCCACTACATTGTCGGCCATGTAGACCTGCTGGCCGGTCGCAAGCTGCGCGGTATGGCTGTATGGCGCGACAAGCTCTTTGTATTTCTGGCAAGAAACACCCAAGACATTATCACCGGCTATCACATACCCGCTGCACAAATGATGACGGTGGGTTTGCATGTTGGCATCTGAATGTCATGGTTGATGAAACATCAGTAAATTAGCCGGAGGCGCGCCCGTATGCCTCGGCGCTTTCAACCAATTCCTCGATACCGATCTGCGGCGCACGAGGCAACAACTCGGCGCTACCCGCTCATGCACTATACGCAACCCGCCGCACAATCCACTAGCGTCTAAACCCGCTACCCGCCGGGCGGCTACAGCACGTATCAACCAATTGGTCACCACGAAGTTCAACCAACAACAGGGCGAATTGATCGTCGGCAGGCTATTCACCGTGCTGGCGTACCAACCCATCAGGTTCTGGTTCGATGGCGGCAATTCTTTGTGCAGTGCGAACAGGAAGAAAGTTGCAACGTGACTGTCCTTCCTGTCCTACGAGCCAACTTGGACCAGCCACGCAACAGGCGATCCGCGCGGCTCGGCTTGGCGCCAAGGTCATGCAGATGTCGGCGGAGCCGTGCGATATGCATTGGAGTGCGGAATAAGGGAATCAAAGAGGGATTGAATATTATTCGGGAATCCAATAACGATTTAAAGCCAAGCTTCGATTTGTTATGTAACCCAGCCTTTGAAGAATAACCCCATAAGGAGGAAGCAGAAAGTTGCTGTACTTAGTAGCTTATGAGAATGTCGGATTGTTGACCGAAAGCAGCCATACAAACGTTTGTAAATCGGTCTGTTTGGCCGTCTCTTACCGACCCATAACAGTCATTCGAATATTTCAATTGGTTGCCAAAAAGCCGATATTCGCCAAATGCCGCTCCCGACACATTATAGCCATTCGTATTTCTCTAAAGCAGTCGTTCAGCTATGTATACGAAAGCGGGTGAAGTCCTTCATGCAGAAATAGGAAAGTGCTTGCAACAATTCTTACGTTGCAGAGTGCTGGACACAATGTGCAATTTCCATGCTGTATGATGCCATGATGGCAGGCAAGAACTGCGCCGTATTGGCTTCACTTGGGAGAGACTTTGCTGTGAACCCCTCGTTTACTTGTGTCATCCGCGCATGGCGTGCGCATGAAAGCGAACTGCGAAACTATCTTCACCATCGCCTGGGCGATTCACAACTTGCCGTGGATTTGTTGCAGGACGTATTTGTCAAGGCAATGCAGCAGGGCAGCGGGTTCTGCAATCTGGATAACCCGCGTGCATGGCTGTTCCAGGTGGCACGCAATGCGGTGGTGGATTATCAGCGCTTGCGTCGTGAAACCGTTGAATTGCCTGAGGACATCCCGGAACCCGTCGATCAGTCCGAGCCGGTGGCGACGATGAGCGTTTGCGTTGGGCGAGTGCTGACCGAGCTTTCGCCTGAAGACCGGGACATCATAGAACAGTGCGACCTGAATAGCATGAAGCAGCAGGATTATGCCAAGACGCACGGGCTGACACTCGCATCCGTCAAATCCCGTCTGTTGCGTGCCCGGCAACGTATGCGGGATACACTGTCTACCAACTGCAAGGTACAGTTTGATAAAGAAGGACGGGTCGAGGGATTCGTGCTGCGCAAGTAGTTGCATCCTTTTCAAGGTTCATTCGTCTCCTTGGTGTAGGGCATATGTGCCCGTTTTGCCGGAGTCTCCGAACATGAATGCATCCGTTCTCAAGCTGCCGCGCCACAACCCACGCGCCTTTCTGCTGATCGCTGCCGTGCTGTGGTTCATGCTCTATAAATCGCTTGAGCCGCTGTCGCATTGGCTGGTGGATGCCTTGCCCGTCGATCGCGGTGGTCATCTTTACGATGCACTGCAATTCTTCCTGTATGACACGCCCAAGGTGTTGCTGCTGCTAGCCGGGGTGGTGATGGTCATGGGCATGATCAATTCCTACTTCACCCCCGAGCGCACCCGCGCCCTGCTGTCCGGACGGCATGAAGGTGTGGGCAATGTGATGGCTGCCT
>JBAUQH010000046.1:0-13174 GCA_049580605.1 Gallionella sp.
GCCCAGAGCCTGGCCGTAGGCGCGGATAACCAGTTCATCGAGCCGCAGCATCTGCTGCTGGCTTTGCTCAACGATGCCGACAGCGGTGCAGCCTCATTGCTGGCGCGCGCCGGCGGCAATGTTACGCCGTTAAAGGCTGCGTTGAAGGAGGCGGTGGAGCGTCTGGCCAAGGTTGAGGGCCACGGCGGCGAAGTGCAGGTCGGACGCGATCTGTCCAATCTGCTCAACCTGACCGACAAGGCGGCACAGAAGCGCGGCGATGAATTCATTGCTTCCGAGATGTTCCTGCTTGCGGCTTGCGACGACAAGGGCGAGACCGGACGCCTGCTCAAGCAGCACGGCGTGACCCGTGCACCGCTGGAACAGGCCATCACCGCCGTGCGCGGCGGTGAGACGGTCGGCAGTGCCGAATCCGAAGGTCAGCGCGAATCCCTGAAAAAATACACCATCGACCTGACCGAGCGCGCCCGTCAGGGCAAGCTCGACCCGGTGATCGGCCGCGACGACGAAATTCGCCGCGCGATCCAGGTGCTGCAACGCCGCACCAAGAACAACCCGGTGCTGATCGGCGAACCCGGCGTGGGCAAGACCGCGATCGTGGAAGGTCTGGCGCAGCGCATCGTCAACGGCGAAGTGCCCGAATCGCTGAAAAACAAGAAAGTGTTGAGCCTGGACATGGCGGCATTGCTGGCCGGCGCGAAGTATCGCGGCGAGTTCGAGGAACGCCTGAAAAACGTGCTGAAGGAATTGGCCCAGGACGAAGGACAGACCATCGTGTTCATCGACGAGTTGCACACCATGGTCGGTGCGGGCAAGGCCGAAGGCGCGATGGACGCCGGCAACATGCTCAAGCCGGCGCTGGCGCGCGGCGAACTGCATTGTGTCGGCGCCACCACGCTGGACGAATACCGCAAATACATCGAGAAGGATGCCGCGCTGGAGCGCCGCTTCCAGAAGGTGCTGGTGGACGAGCCGAGCGTGGAGGCGACCATCGCCATCCTGCGCGGCTTGCAGGAAAGGTACGAGTTGCACCACGGCGTGGACATCACCGACCCGGCCATCATTGCCGCCGCGGAACTGTCGCACCGCTACATCACCGACCGTTTCCTGCCGGACAAGGCCATCGACCTGATCGACGAAGCCGCCGCGCGCGTCAGAATGGAAATCGATTCCAAACCCGAAGTGATGGACAAGCTGGATCGCCGCCTGATCCAGCTCAAGATCGAACGCGAAGCGGTGAAGAAGGAAAAGGATGAATCTTCAAAGAAACGCTTTGCGCTGATCGAGGAAGAGATCGCCAAGCTGCAGCGCGAGTACGCCGACCTGGAAGAGATCTGGAAGTCGGAGAAGGGCGCGGCACAGGGCACCGCGCATCTCAAGGAGGAAATGGAAAAAGTGCGCGCCGAAATCGTTCAGCTGCAGCGCGCGGGCAAACTTGAACAGGTCGCGGAGCTGCAATACGGCAAGCTGCCGCAGCTCGAGGCCAGACTGAAGGAAGCGGTGCACGCCGAAGAGAACAAACCCAAGAACCGCCTGTTGCGCACCCAGGTCGGCGCCGAAGAGATCGCCGAAGTGGTCAGCCGCGCGACCGGTATCCCGGTCAGCAAGATGATGACGGGCGAGCGCGAAAAACTGCTGCACATGGAAGACAAGCTGCACGAGCGCGTGGTCGGCCAGGATGAGGCAGTAAGGCTGGTGTCGGATGCGATACGCCGTTCGCGCTCCGGCCTGTCCGACCCGAACCGCCCCTATGGATCGTTCCTGTTCCTGGGCCCCACCGGCGTGGGCAAGACCGAGCTGTGCAAGGCGCTGGCCGGATTCCTGTTCGATTCGGAAGATCACCTGATCCGCATCGACATGAGCGAGTACATGGAGAAACATTCCGTTGCGCGCCTGATCGGCGCGCCGCCCGGTTATGTCGGCTACGAGGAAGGCGGCGGCCTGACCGAAGCGGTGCGCCGCAAGCCATACAGCGTGATCCTGCTCGACGAAGTGGAGAAGGCGCATCCGGACGTGTTCAACGTGCTGCTGCAGGCGCTGGACGACGGGCGCATGACCGACGGCCAGGGACGCACCGTGGACTTCAAGAATACCGTGATCGTGATGACTTCGAATCTGGGCAGCCAGATGATCCAGCAGATGTCGGGCGACGATTACCAGGTAATCAAGCTGGCGGTGATGGGTGAGGTGAAATCCTATTTCCGCCCCGAGTTCATCAACCGCATCGACGAGGTGGTGGTGTTCCACGCGCTGGACGAAAAGAATATCAAGTCCATCGCGCGCATCCAGTTGCAGTATCTGGAGAAGCGCCTGGCACAGTTGGAAATGAAGCTGGTCATCAGCGAGGCCGCACTGGCCGAAATCGCCAACGCGGGCTTCGACCCGGTGTATGGCGCACGGCCGCTGAAGCGCGCGATCCAGGCGCAACTGGAAAATCCGCTCGCCAAGCTGATCCTGGAAGGCAGGTTCGCCGCGAAGGACACGATCAGGGTGGATTGCAAATCCGGCGTGATGAAGTTCGAGAAATAAGGGGTATTTGCTGCAATGAACAAGCCCGGCAATGCCGGGCTTTTAATTTGGCGAATATTCGCCAGTAATCGACGGAATCGAAACGGGCAGGGCTGCTGGCGCAGGCCGGCAAGCCTGCGACGCAGATTTAAGTTAAACTTTCACCGCACCCGATGCGCGCTGTTGGTCCGCACGAAAATCGTGGCAACATATATTTCCGCGACATGAATAATTCAGGAGAAGCCAGTGGTCACCAAGGAAGACATGATCGACATGTTCGAAGAATTGTTCAGCACCGCAAACATGGAAGTCATGTCCAACAGGGAAGACGTGGCCGACAACCGACAACTGTTTGGCCGGGTGCAGGGGTTTTTCATCGCGATGACCATGGTGCTGCCGATGGATCAGGAAGAGGTCATGTTCGTCGAAGACCGCTTGCGCGCGCTGGCAGAGCAGATCGGCTGACGCGGCATGCAGGAATAATCCCGTGCGGGGTTGTCCATACCGCGATTATGCCCTGTTATATTTCTGTGCCGATCATCATGGAAAGTGAGCTGATATGAATTCGATTAAATGGGACGGCAAAGCGGTCTATCCGTCCAAGGTCGTCTGCATCGGCAGGAATTATGCCGAACACATCAAGGAGTTCGATAACGAGCCCGACCAGGATCCGGTCATTTTCCTGAAACCGAACTCGGCCATTTCGAACGAAGTCTATTCCAGCAAGACCGAGTTGATTCATTACGAGGGCGAGATCACCTTCCTGATCCGTTCCGGCGAACTGGGCGGTATCGGCTTCGGGCTGGACCTCACCAAGCGGGATCTGCAGTACCAGTTGAAGAACAAGGGATGGCCGTGGGAACTCGCCAAGGCATTCGACCGATCGGCGGTATTCAGCGAGTTCGTCGTGTTCGACGGCGACGTCGGCGCGTTGAGGATGGAGTTCCATATCAACGACGTGCTGGTTCAGCACGGCAACTATGGCCTGATGCTGAGCAAACCGGCGCAGATGCTGGACTATGCAAAAAGTTTCCTGACCCTGGAAGACGGCGACCTGCTGATGACCGGCACGCCCAAGGGCGTCGGCCCGGTCAATCCGGGGGACCGTTATCTCGGCAGGATATTCGAGAACGACAGGCTGCTCGTGGAAGGTGCCTGGGTGGTCAGGTAGCCGCATGCGAATGCGGCGCGCCTCCGACTGTTCATCGTAAAGGAGACTTGCATGCCCAAAGGCTACTGGATCGTACGTGCCGACGTAACTGATCAGCACAAATACAATGCCTATGTTGCGGCCAATGCCGAACCTTTCCGGAAGTATGGCGCGCGCTTTCTGGTGCGCAGCGGGCAATTCGAGAACCCCGAAGGCCAAAGCCGGTCGCGCAATGTGGTGATCGAGTTTCCCAGCTATCAGGCCGCGCTGGATTGCTGGAACTCACCCGAATACCAGCAGGCGATCAAACTGCGGCTGCCTGTTTCCACGCTGGACATGGTCATCATAGAAGGTTACGAAGGCGCGCAACCTTGAAATGGATGAAGATGCGTCGGCGGACGGATGCGAATTCAGTCCGGTCGATGGTCAGGGCTTGCGGCGCCTGATCGGGAAAGGTTTGCCCGCCCTGGCCAGCGCTTTGGTGGGGATCCAGGCAGGCTTGGGTTTGTCGACCAGCCAGCTCCTGCCCGAGCCCCTGGCTTTCCGGTACGCCTGCAATGCGGCCAGCAACTGATCCGGGTGTACCTGTATCGTCGTATGTTCGCCGTTCAGGCGGTAGTCGGCGAGGTGCTCCCTGAGACGATGCATTTTCTTCGCGGTGTCATCTTTCTTGCGCTGGCTCGCCATCATCTGCTGCGCATCGGCCGAGAGCGTATAGCCGCCTTCGGCTTCGACAACCAGGCCGTAGGCCGACAACCTGGCGAACGCATCCGATAATTTGTTTCCCGACGGAATCGAGTCCTGCGACAGATCGATAGCCGTGATGATCTCGGTCAGGTTGGCGGGCCGTCGCTTGGACGCGACCGACAGGGACAACAGCAGAATCGCATCAACATCGTGAACTGGGTACATCGTGATCCTTTACTGAATTTAAAAGCGCGTCCGCAGGATGCGGGGAGAAGCGTGTCATGGCTGCAGCGGAAGCAAAGGAACAGCCCGAGTTGCCCGCCTTCGCGATCGTCAGGGTTTGCTGCCCATCTTCTCGCCCAGGCTTATCGACCGCGCGGGCGACCATTCCGGATTGAAGTTGAGCGTGTTGCGCGGGAACAGCATCACCACCGTGGAGCCAAGCAGGAAGCGCCCCATCTCATCGCCCCTGTTCAACTTGATCTCCTTGCCGTCGTAGCGCCAAACACGCACCGCGCCAGAACGCGGCGGGTTGACCACGCCATGCCAGGCCGTGGCCATGCTGCCCACGATGGTGGCACCGACCAGCACCAGCACAAATTGCCCGGACACGCCATCACCGAATTCCCCATCGAACACGCATACCACCCGCTCGTTGCGCGCAAACAATCCGGGTACGCCGCGCGCCGTGACCGGGTTGACCGAGAACAGTTCGCCCGGCACATATGTCATCCGCCGCAGGCGGCCGGTGCAGGGCATGTGGATGCGGTGATAATCCCTGGGACTCAGGTAGAGAGTCGCGAAGCTGCCGTCCGCGAATTGCGCGGCCAGTTCCGCATCGCCGCCGACCAGCGCGGTGGTTGTGTAGCGGTGCCCCTTGGCCTGGAAGATGTCGCCGTGCGTTATTGCGCCGAACTGGCTGATCGCGCCATCCACCGGGCAGATAAAATCGGCAGCGGCCAGCGGGCGCGCGCCTTCGCGCAACGGCCGCGTGAAGAAATCGTTGAAGCTGGGATAGCTGGAGATGTCCGGGTTCGCCGCTTCCTGCATGTTCACCCCGTAACGCGCGACGAAGCGGCGGATCACCGCCGTGGTCAGGCCGCCCAGCCTGGCATTGGCGAACTTTCCGGCCAATACGGTGAGGGCCTGCTTGGGTATCAGGTATTGCGGTAATACTGCCAGACGATCAGACACGATAATGACCCGTTACGAAAGCGTGCATTATAGCGGCTGCGCCACGCGCCACTTTAATCGGATACCGGCCGGCACGTTTTCGTTCGTCCATCGGCAGTCAGTGTGCCGGATGCGGAAGGTTGCTCTCGATGGTGATCAGCGTGATTTCGGGCGGCGCAAACAGGCGTATCGGGGGTCCCCAGGTGCCGGTTCCGCGGCTGACATACAGCAGCCGCCCGTCGGCCAGTCTGGTGAGGCCGGTGTGCATGCGATAGAAAAGTCGCGTCAGGTAAACGAACGGGAATATCTGTCCGCCATGGACGTGTCCGGATAACTGGAGATCAAACGGCGTGTCGTCATCCACCACCGGCTGGTGCTTGAGCAGCACGATAAAATCATCCCGGGTGACCGGCGCCAGTGCTTTCCGGGTGTCCAGTCTGGCCGGGTTGTCCGGATCACGGCTGCCCGGATCATCGACACCCACCAGCACGATCCCGCCTGAAACGGCAGATTCGCCGCGCAACACGGTGAAGCCGGCGCTGTGCAGAAAGCGCAGCGAATTATCCAATCCCGCATAATGTTCATGATTGCCGATCACCGCATAAGCACCGAGCGGTGGCGAGTAGGCCTTGAAGCCCTGCGCTAGCGCGTCAAGTTCATCGCCCTGCCCGTCGACGATATCTCCGGTCGCCACGACGATGTCGGGCCTGAGCTCGCGCAGTTTGTCCATCACACTGCCGAGAAATTCATTCCCCTTCATCATGCCGAGGTGCAGATCGGAAATCTGCGCGATGGTGACGCGTCCGGAGGCAAGCTTGGGCGTGCGGATGTTGACTTTTTCAATCTGTATATGCCGCGCTTCGATTGATCCGTAGCACACAGCCGCGAGTGCGAGCAGGCTTGTGGTTCCGAATGCGGTCACATGGTTGAGCGGCCACCTGAAATTCAGCAAAGTCGCGACTGCATGGCCGAGATCGAAGACCAGGCCGATGCATAAAAACAGGAACAGGAATCCCATCCAGGTGTAGCTCACCCAGGCGGTGGCAACGGTTGCACCGTGCCAGTTCTGCCTTTCCATATACCAGACCAGCATCGGGGAGAAGGTCAGGACGATCCCGGCCAGCACCAGCCCCAGCGCCAGGCCGAACGAATGCGGGAATGCCAGCCAAGCCTTGCCGAATGCATAGAGATGCATTGAGCCGTAAATCAGCATTGCCACACTCATGAAGGTCAGCATGGGGTTGTTTCCTGTTGGCTAATCCGGCAGAAATTTATCGGGATGGTTCCGTGATGCCGTCAACCTGACGGCTATGCGCAACGTGCGAATTATACTGTTGCCGCTGCCGGCCGGATGTTGTCCGTTTCGCAAAATCGGCTACCATGCATGATGTTCCGGCCTTTGGGAAATAGCGGACCAGCCGGATTGCCGGAACCGGCTTGAGGTACAGAACCGTGGAAAAACGCTTCGAATATTTCGTTCAACTTGCCGCAGCGTTCGTGCTGGTGGCGGGCTGTTTTCTGGTGCTGAGGCCGTTTCTGGCCGCGATGCTGCTTGCGCTGGTGGTGAGTGTTTCGACCTGGCCGCTTTATCTCCGGCTATTGTGCAGGATGAAGGACCGGCAGAACATCGCCGCGCTTACGATGACGCTGTCGCTGGTACTCGTGGTAATTATGCCGTTGGCTCTGGTCGCATACAACCTGGCAGACAACGTTACCGCCTTTTACGACTGGGTCAGGCAGGCCGTGGAGGCCGGTCCGCCGGTTCCGCCGGCCTGGTTGAAGGAGGTTCCGGTCGTTGGCGGGTCTGCCGAATCGTACTGGCATCTGATCGCGACCGATCCCCATGAGCGATCCGCTCTGGTGAACCGCCTGCTGGAGCCGACCAGGCGATTCCTACTTGCCGGCGGAATTCTGCTGGGACGGGGCGTGGTGGTCATGAGCCTGGCCGCTTTCGTCAGTTTCTTTTTCTATCGCGACGGCATCGCATTGGCGCGTTTTCTCAACGGCGCGATGGATCGGGTGGCCGGGACCCATGTGGAGAACGTCCTCGGCATCGTCAAGAACACCGTCCGGAGCGTCATGTACGGGCTGCTGGGTACCGCGCTGGCGCAGGGTATCGTTGCGACGATCGGGTTTTTCATCGCGAGCGTGCCGGCCGCGCTGCTGCTTGGCGTGGCCACCGCGGTACTCTCGCTGGTTCCGGTCGGGCCGCCGCTGATATGGGGCTGCGCGACCGTCTGGCTGCTGTACCAGGGCTCCGTGGGCTGGGGCATCTTCATGCTGCTATGGGGCGTATTCCTGATCAGCGGCGTGGACAACGTGGTGAAGCCGCTGCTGATCAGCCACGGCAGCAAATTGCCGTTCATCCTGATCCTGTTCGGCGTGATGGGCGGCGTGCTTGCGTTCGGTTTTGTCGGCGTGTTCATCGGACCGACACTGCTTGCGGTGGGATACAGCCTGCTGCAGGAATGGGTGGCCAGTCCCCGGTACTCAGTATCCCAGCGCCCTCGCGACCTGGTAGAACGCGAAGCTGACCAGCCAGGCGAGCCCCAGTGACCAGCCCAGCGACAGCAGCGTGAAGCGGGTCTGCTTGGATTCGCTCTGCAGCGTCGCAACGGTGGCGAGACAGGGCGTGTAGAGCAGCGTGAACAGCATGAAGCTGTAGGCCTGCACCCAGTCGAGCTGTTGTCCGAGTGCGCCGCTGAGTGCCGTGCCGCTCAGGCCGTAGATCACCGCGAGCGCACCGATCACGATTTCCTTGGCGATGAAGCCGAAGATCAGCGCGATGGTCAGTTGCGGGTTGATCACGACCGGCGCGAACAACGGCTGCAGCGCGTCGCCTATCATTCCGGCGAGCGTGCCCGGACCGGCGGGCGCGGCGGACATCGGCAGATGGGTGAGCAGCCACACCATCACCACCCCGGCTACGATGAACTTGGTCGCGCGGCGCAGGAAATGGCGCACCTCCACCCAGCCGCGCAGCACCATCTGGCGCAGCGTGGGAAAGCGGTAGGGCGGCAGTTCCAGCACGAACGGCTCGTTGTTCCTGAAGCGGTTCTTGAAGATCAACGCGGTGAGTATCGCGGTGGCGAAGCTGAACAGGTACAGGCTGAACAGCACCACCGGCGCGGCGCTGGCCGAGAACAGCGCCGCGCTGAAAAAGATGAATACCTGCAGTCGCGCCGAACACAGCGAAAACGGGATCACCAGCATCGTGAGCAGTCTCATCGCGCGCGAGCGCATCACGCGCGTGCCCATCAGCGCGGGGACGTTGCAGCCGAAGCCCATCAGCAGCATCACGAAGCCGCGCCCGTCCAGACCGAGGCGCGCCATCAGCGCGTCCATCAGGAATGCGGCGCGCGACAGGTAGCCGCTGTCCTCGACCATCGCCATGAACAGGAAGAACAGCACGATCACCGGCACGAATGCCGCGACGGTGGCCACGCCGTTGTAGATGCCGTCCAGCAGGAAACCCTGGATCGCCTGCGGCAGGCCGGCCAGCAGCGGCGCCAGCGCGGACTCCCTGAGCCAGGTAAACGCCGCGGCGATGCCGGCCTGTACCGGCTGGCCGAACATGAATATGGCCTGGAACAGCAGGAACATCACCGCGAAGAAGATCGGCAGCCCCAGCCAAGGATGCAGCAGCACGCTGTCCAGTTTTTCGGTCAGGCGGTCCGACAGGCGCGCGGGGACCTGCACGGTATGCTTCAGCACGCGCGCCATTTCCGCCTCGATATGCTCGTCCTGTTCGAGCTGGCTGCGCAGCTGTTCGGCCATGCCGGGGGTCGGGTAGCGCAGCGCCCGGGTGATCGCCTGCAGCGCCTGCGGGTAGCCGCTGCCGTATTTAGCGCTGAGCAGGAAGATCGGCAGCTCCAGCAGCGCGGACATTTTCGCGACATCGACGCTGATGCCGAATTTCTTCGCTTCATCCGCCATGTTCAGCACCACCACCAGGTTGATGTTGAGCTGCTTGAGCTGCAGCAGCAGGCTGATCTGGCGTTCGATCTGGGTGGTGTTGACGATGACCAGCGCGAGGTCGGGGACGTTGTCGTGCAGGAAGTGGCGCACCACCTGTTCGTCGTCGGAAAAGCCGTGCAGGTCGTAGATGCCCGGCAGATCGATGATCTCGACCACGTCTTCGCCCAGCAATATTTTGCCGCTGAGCAGCTCGACGGTGATGCCGGGCCAGTTGCCCACGCGCGCCGTTCCGCCGGTCATCCGGTTGAACAGCGTTGATTTGCCGGTGTTGGGCATGCCCAGGAGCGCGATTCGCTTCATGCTATTTGGCTTGCACCTTGATCTTGTCCGCCTCGCTGCGCCGCAGCATCACGTCGGTGGTGCCGATGCGTACCTGCAGGGGGCCGGAGAAGCTGGCTTTGCGTATCATCTCGACCTGCTTTCCGGTGCGGAACCCCAATGCCAGCAGACGCAGATGCAGCGCTTCATCGGCATGTATCGAGACGATGGTGGCGGTTTCGCCGGAACGCATCGCGGTAAGCGTTGTTGCGGAGACCAGCGTTGTTGCAGACACCAGGATTGTTGCGGACATAGGGATGCTGAATTCAAGAGTGGCTGCATTATTTCACTTCGTGTGACTTTTGTCGCGCTGGCCGTGGGGGCGGCCGCAAATTACGGTAGAATGCCCCCCTTTATTATTCGGCTAGTCCACAACAAATGATCGAGGAGAACATGATCAAAGGCAGCATTGTTGCAATCGTCACCCCGATGCTGGAAGACGGCAGTCTTGACCTGGCGGCATTCCGCGCGCTGATCGATTTTCATGCCGAACAGGGCACGGATGGCATCGTCGTGGTCGGCACCACCGGCGAATCGCCCACGGTCAATCTGGAAGAACACGAACTGCTGATTGCCGAGGCGGTGAAGCACGCCGCGAGGCGCATACCCATCATCGCCGGTACCGGCGCGAATTCGACCACGGAAGCGATCGAACTGGCCGCCTTCTCGAAAAAGGCCGGCGCAGATGCGTCGCTGTCCGTCGTTCCCTACTACAACAAACCGACCCAGGAAGGCCTGTATCTGCACTTCAAGGCCATCGCAGAGGCAGTGGATATGCCGCACATCCTGTACAACGTGCCGGGGCGCACCGTGGCCGACTTGAACAACGACACTGTGCTGCGCCTCGCGCAGATTCCCAACATCGTCGGCATCAAGGATGCGACCGGCAACATCGAGCGCGGCAGCGACCTGTTGCGGCGCGCGGCATTATTGAAGCGTGCGACTGGCGAATTCGCGGTCTACAGCGGCGACGATGCCAGCACGCTGGCGCTGATGCTGCTCGGCGCGCACGGGGCGATCTCGGTTACCGCGAATGTCGCGCCGAAACTGATGCACGAGATGTGCGTCGCGGCGCTGAACGGCGAGGTCGCCAGGGCGCGGGAAATCAATTTCCGCCTGCTTGGCCTGCACCGCAACCTGTTCGTCGAAGCCAACCCGATTCCGGTGAAATGGGCAGTGTCGCGCATGGGATTGATGAAGAATGCGCTGCGGTTGCCGCTGACCCCGCTGACGGCGGTCTCCCACCCCAAGGTCGAGTCGGCAATGCGCGAAGCGGGCTTGCTCAATTGAAGATGCTGTACAGCCGGAGAGCAACAATGAAAGTCTTGCAGTTGGCAATATCGGGTGTGGCGCTGGCTGCACTGGCAAGTTGCAGCCTGTTCGGGAACAGCAAACAGATCGATTACGCTGCCTCGGCAAAAAGCATACCCCCGCTTAAGGTTCCGCCGGATCTGACCCTTCCCGCCGGCGATGATCGTTACCAGATACCCGCCGGCGCACACGCTTCCGCGAGCGCGCCGGCAAATCTGGGACAGGTCCCTACGCTCATCGCTGCCGGCAGCGCGAATTCTCCCGCCCCCGCAACCAGCGCGGTATCGGCCACGCCCGCCACGGCGGTCGGCACGCTCGAACCGGCGGGAACGGCCAGTCTGCGCGAGATTTCCGGCGGCGACACCATCATCATGCTGAACGACCCGTTTGACCGTTCCTGGCGAAAAGTGGGCCTTGCCCTCGAGGCCGCTGGCCTGGTCGTCGAAGACAGGAATCGCGAGAAGGGCATCTACTACCTGCGTCCGGTACGGCTGGACAGGGGCTGGCTGGACAAACTGATGTTCTGGAAAAGCGATGAGGACACCAGCCGGCACTATCGCGTGTACGTGAAAGACGGCGGAAACACCTGCGAAGTATCCATTGCCGATCAGACCGGTGCAAGCAACAAGGTGAGCAAGCAGATGCTCGAGGCGATCTACAAAAACATCAATCAGCAGTAGCGGCGATGCGCTGATGGCCATGCGTTTTGCATCCCTGGGCAGCGGCAGCGAAGGCAACGCGCTGGTGGTCGCAGTCGGTGTGAAAACCGCCGCTGCCCGCCAGACCCGGTTGTTGATGGACTGCGGCTTCGGCTTGCAGGACACGATCCAGCGCATGGCCGGCCTGGCCATGTCCCCCGGGGAATTGAGCGGCATCGTCGTGACCCACGAGCACGGCGATCATATCGGCGGGGTGGCGCGGCTGGCGCGCAAATACAATCTGCCGGTATGGCTCACGCATGGCACGCTGCGCGCACAGGAAAAGGCGTTTGCCGGGATAGCCGATATCCGGGAAATCGATCCCCGGCAGGCCTTCAGTATCGGCGATATCGAGGTCGTACCCTATCTTGTTCCGCACGATGCCGCCGAGCCGGTGCAATTCGTTTTCAGTGACGGCGCACGCCGGCTCGGCGTGCTGACCGACACCGGGTGCAGCACAGCGCATATCCAGCAGGCATTGAGCGGCTGCGATGCGCTGGTGCTGGAATGCAACCACGATTTGGACATGCTGATGAACGGCGACTATCCGTATAGCCTGAAACAGCGTGTCGGCGGTCGGTTCGGGCATTTGAACAACGATGAATCGGCCGGCATTCTGTCCAGCCTGGATATCAGCCGGTTGCAACACCTGATCGCCGCGCATCTCAGCCGCAGGAACAATACCCCGGAACTTGCCGTGAGCGCGTTGAGCGCAGCGGCCGGATGCGAGGCAAGCTGGGTGGGGGTGGCAACCCAGGAAGGCGGATTCGGCTGGCGCGAGATCGGCTGAAGACCTCGATCAGGGAAATAACTGCAGAAATAAAAAGCCGGCTTGCGCCGGCTTTTTATTGTTCGAGAATCCTGTTTCTACTTCTTTACTTCTTTTCGTCTGCAGCAGGTGCGCCGACAGCCGATGTGGCCATTGGTGCAGATGCTGCTGGTGCAGCGATAGGAGCTGCAACAGGAGCAGCAACAGGAGCAGCAGTTTCAGCAGTTTTTTGGCCGCAAGCAGACAATGCCAGAGCCAGCAAAGTGGCAACAAGCGCGATACGTTTCATTTTGGTTTCCTTGGAAAGTTAAGTTGAGATGAGATACACAATAATTTACCCGGATTCAAATGCATCCAAAAGCAAAGCGGCAATGCACTCTAGATCGAAGGCGGCGCATTCTAGCAGGGAATATTAGGAAAACAATATGTTTGTAAACTATATTTGCTATAGGCCAAGTTTTGTAGAAGAAACAGCAGGATGGGAAGCGGTCCACATCTCGAGAAAGCGCGATTTCAGCTCGCGCGCCTTCTCCGGATCATGCTGGCCCAGGATGCCGCGCGGATCGTCGAAGTGGAAGCGGC
>JBAUQH010000047.1:0-45268 GCA_049580605.1 Gallionella sp.
CAAGATAAATCGCAGCGCATGAATGAGATGATTACCGCACCGCAGGTGCGGCTCATTGGTGTCGAAAAAGAACCCCTCGGGATCGTAACCATCGCAGAAGCATTGCGTATGGCCGATGATGCAGAACTGGATTTGGTGGAGATTTCACCGCTGGCCGATCCACCGGTTTGCCGCATCATGGACATTGGCAAATTCAAGTATGCCGAAAGCAAGAAGCTCCATGAAGCCAAGCTGAAGCAGAAGCAGATCCAGATCAAGGAAATCAAGTTCCGGCCGAATACCGACGAAGGCGATTACAACATCAAGCTGCGCAACTTGATCAAATTTCTGGGGGATGGCGACAAAACCAAAGTTACCTTGCGCTTTCGCGGCCGTGAAATGGCCCACCAGGAAATCGGTATGCGCCTGATCGAGCGTGTCAAGGCGGATTTGGCGGAGTATGGCGTGGTCGAACAGTTTCCGAAAATGGAAGGCCGGCAGATGGTGATGGTGCTGTCGCCCAAGCCGGCGGCCAAAAAGAAGGCTGAGTCGGGCAAGTCCGGCTAACAGCGAATGATTCTTGACTCGACAGCTATGGGACGGTCGGGTTGATGCAGCAAGCAGTCCCGAAAATAAGTGGTGTACGGGTATCAAGCTTTCCCAGTGGGAAACACCTGCCATCACAACTTAAAGGAAATATCATGCCCAAGATGAAAACCAAAAGCGGTGCAAAAAAACGCTTTGTCGTACGCGCTGGTGGCAGCATCAAGCGTTCGCAAGCCTTCAAGCGTCATATCCTGACCAAGAAGACCACCAAGAATAAACGTCAGTTGCGCGGCATCACTGAAGTCCACTCAACCAACACTGCATCGGTTCGTGCCATGATGCCTTACGCATAAGGAGCAGACCATGCCGAGAGTTAAACGTGGCGTCATAGCACGCGCAAGTCACAAGAAGATTCTGGACCTGGCCAAGGGTTATCGCGGCCGCCGCAAGAATGTCTACCGTATCGCCAAACAGGCGGTGATGAAGGCCGGGCAATATGCCTATCGCGACCGCCGCCAGAAGAAGCGCCAGTTCCGCACCCTGTGGATCGCCCGTATCAATGCGGCGGCGCGCGAGCAGGGCATGACATACAGCGTATTCATGAACGGCCTGAAGAAAGCCGAGATACAGGTTGACCGCAAGGTGTTGTCGGATATTGCGGTTTTCGACAAGGCTGCGTTTGCACAGCTGGTTGTGCAGGCTAAGGCCGGCCTCGGCGCTTAACCACGATCGCGGAAATAAAAAGGAGGCTTACCGCCTCCTTTTTTTGTTTCCGGTGCCCGTTTGGGGTATCGGTGACCAATTATTCTGGTATTAGGGATGGAAGAACTACAACATATTCTCGACCAGGCTGTGCGGCAGTTTGCGCTGATCAGCGACGAAGCCGAATTGGAGCAGGTCAAGGCGCGCTATCTGGGCAAGGA
Organism: Gallionella sp.; assembly: GCA_049580605.1. GTDB lineage: Bacteria > Pseudomonadota > Gammaproteobacteria > Burkholderiales > Gallionellaceae > Gallionella. The sequence continues at coordinate 1,449 of JBAUQH010000047.1, forward strand.
GGGCAGCCTGACCGCATTGCTGAAAGGATTGGGCAAGCTGTCTGCGGAAGAGCGTCCCGCTGCCGGTGCGCGCATCAACCAGGTCAAGCAGGGTATTGAAACTGCATTGCAGCAGCGCCGCGATGCGCTGCAGCAAAACAGGCTGGCACAAAAGCTGGCGGCAGAATCGCTGGATGTGACGTTGCCCGGGCGCGGGACCGGCGCCGGCGGATTGCATCCGGTCACGCGCACGCTGGATCGCATCGAGCAGCTGTTCCACTCGCTGGGCTTTGCGAGCGCATCCGGTCCCGAGATCGAGCACGATTACTACAATTTCACCGCGCTGAACATCCCGGAAAATCATCCGGCGCGCGCGATGCACGATACGTTCTACATCGATCCGCAGCACGTCTTGCGCACCCATACCTCGCCGGTGCAGGTGCGCTATATGGAAAAGCATCAGCCGCCTCTGAAGATCATTTCCACCGGGCGAGTATACCGGGTCGATTCCGATGCTACCCATTCCCCGATGTTTCACCAGGTGGAGGGACTGTGGGTAGATGAGCACATCAGTTTTGCCAATCTCAAAGGCGTGGTTCAGGATTTTCTGCAGCGCTTTTTCGAGCAGGATGATTTGCAGGTGCGCTTCCGCCCCTCATTTTTCCCATTTACCGAGCCGTCGGCAGAAATGGACATGAGCTGGAAAGGCGGCTGGCTGGAAATCGGCGGCTGCGGCATGGTGCATCCCAATGTGCTGAAGCACGTCAGCATCGACAGCGAAAAGTTTCTGGGTTTTGCGTTCGGTCTGGGGGTGGAACGTCTGGCGATGTTGCGCTATGGCGTTAACGATCTGCGGTTGTTTTTCGAGAGCGACTTGCGATTCCTGAAGCAATTCAACTGAACTTAGAACATGAAATTTTCCGAAAACTGGTTGAGAACCTGGGTCAATCCGGACCTGTCCAGCGAGGCATTGGGTCATGTGCTGACCATGGCCGGCCTGGAAGTCGAGGCACTCGAGCCGGTGGCGCCCGCATTCAGTAATGTGGTGGTGGGCGAAGTGCTGGAAGTGGTCAAGCATCCCGATGCGGATCGCCTGAACGTATGCAGGGTGAACGTCGGCGAGTCGGCTCCGCTGAATATCGTGTGCGGTGCTGCGAATGTCTCGGTCGGCGTGAAAGTGCCCTGCGCGCGCATCGGCGCGGTGCTGCCAGGCGACTTCGTGATCAGGCAGGCCAAGGTGCGCAATATCGAATCTTTCGGCATGCTGTGCTCCGCAAAGGAACTCGGACTGGCCGAGGAAAGCGAGGGCCTGTGGCTGCTGCCGGGCGATGCGCCGGTCGGCAAAACGCTGCGCGACTATCTGGAACTGGACGACCAACTGTTTACCCTGAAGTTGACGCCGAACCGCAGCGACTGTTCCGGCATGGTCGGCATCGCGCGTGAAGTTGCCGCTCTGACAGGCAGCGAGCTCAAACCGCTGGAAATCCGGACACAGCCGGCAACCTTGTCGGAACAATTGCCGGTCAGTGTCATGGATGCGTCGGGTTGTCCGTTGTATTGCGGGCGCCTGGTGCGCGGCGTGAACGCGGCTGCAGCCACGCCAGACTGGATGTTGCGCCGCTTGGAGCGCAGCGGTTTGCGCGGCATCAGCGCGGTGGTGGACATCACCAACTACGTGATGCTGGAAATGGGGCAGCCGATGCATGCTTTCGATGTGGAAAAGCTGTTCGGTGGAATCACGGTGCGCAGCGCTCGCAAAGGCGAGGCGCTGACCTTGCTCAACGATCAGAACGTCGAGCTGGACGAAAAAGTGCTGGTCATCGCCGATGATGCCAGATTGCTGGCACTGGCCGGCATCATGGGCGGGCAGGGCAGCGGCGTAGAAACGACCACGCGGGACGTATTTCTGGAAAGCGCATTTTTCCATCCCGATGCGATCGCCGGCAGGGCGCGCCGTTTCGGCCTGGCGACCGACTCCTCATTCCGCTTCGAGCGCGGGGTGGATTTTGCAGCGACCCGCCAGGCCTTGGAGCATGCCACCCAATTACTGATGGAAATCTGCGGCGGCAATGCCGGCGCAATCAGCGAGGTGCGCGGCCAGTTGCCGTCGCGTACCCCGATCGCATTGCGCCGCTCGCGCGTCGCCAGGGTACTCGGCATCGCACTGGATAACCAGCAGATTGCAGCCCTGTTCAAGCGCCTGCAATTCGAGTTCACGGCCAACGGCGACGATTTCCGGGTCACGCCGCCGAGCTTCCGCTTCGACCTGTCCATCGAGGCCGATTTGATCGAGGAACTGGCCAGGCTGCACGGCTACGACCATATCCCGGCGCAGGCGCCCGAGGCCGCCTTCACCGTATTGCCCTGCAGCGAATTGCGCCGTCCGTTGTCCCATATCCGGAATTTGCTGGTGGCCCGAGATTACCAGGAGATCGTCAGCTATGCCTTTCTAGATGCGCAGGTCGAGCGCGAGCTGTGCGGTAACGAGCATCCCGTCACGCTGCAAAATCCGATTGCAAGCAATCTGGCGGTGATGCGCAGCAGCCTGATCGGCGGTCTGGTCGGCGCGCTGCGTTTCAACCTGAACCGCAAGCAGTCCCGGGTGCGAATGTTCGAGATCGGCGCATGTTTTGCGAAGGCGGATGTTGAATATGTCCAGAACCAGCGCCTGTCTGGCTTGAGCTACGGCGATGTTCAGGCAGAACAATGGGGCGTGCCCGCCAGACCGGTGGATTTCTTCGATGCGAAAGCGGACGTGGAAGCCCTGTTCGTGCCGCTGGATTTGCGCTTTGTTCCCGCAGTCCACCCTGCGCTGCATCCGGGGCGTTCTGCGCGGATATATTGCGGCCAACAGATGGTCGGGTGGCTGGGCGAATTGCATCCACACTGGCAACAAAAGTACGACATCCCGCGTGCCTGCCTGTGGTTCGAGATCGAACTCGATGCCCTGACCCTGACCCGGGTTCCGCTGATGAGCGAGATTGCCAAATTCCTGCCAGTGCGCCGCGATCTGGCTGTAGTGGTCGACGAGTCTGTAACGGCACAGACCTTGCTAGATGTAATGAGGCAACGATCCGCACCCTATGTAACCGAGCTTGCCCTGTTCGATGTTTACCGCGGCAAGGGTGTTGAGCAAGGCAAAAAAAGCCTTGCATTCCGTGTGTTATTACAAGATACTCATAAGACACTCTCGGAGTCGGAAATTGAACCAAGCATCGCGCAGCTGGTTGAAACCCTGCAAATAAATGGTGCGCAGTTACGTATATGATCCCGGAATGACGGGATCTGGAAAAGGGAGCAACATGACAACAACATTAACAAAAGCCGAACTGGCCGATCAGCTGTTCGAAAAAGTGGGCCTCAACAAGCGCGAAGCCAAAGACATGGTTGAAGCTTTTTTCGAAGAAATCCGTTTGCAGCTGGAACAAGGCAATAGCGTAAAGCTTTCCGGATTCGGCAATTTTCAGCTTCGCGACAAGCCGCAGCGCCCCGGGCGCAATCCCAAAACCGGCGAAGAAATCCCGATCACCGCACGCCGTGTCGTGACCTTTCATCCCAGCCAGAAATTGAAGACCATGGTGGAAAAGTCCTATCATGGAAAACCACAAGCCTAACTCCGAACTACCACCGATACCCGCGAAGCGCTACTTCACCATCGGTGAGGTCAGCGAATTGTGCGGGGTCAAGGCGCATGTGCTGCGTTATTGGGAGCAGGAATTCACCCAGCTCAAACCGGTCAAGCGCAGCGGCAACCGCCGCTACTATCAGCACCATGAAGTTATGCTGATACGCCACATCCGCGATTTATTGTACGGGCAGGGCTTCACCATCAGCGGCGCGCGCAATCTGCTCGACCATGAGAACCATGCTGAAAATCACCAGAAATCTAAAACGAACGCGTTGAACATCGACGCGCTTCGCCATGAAATCAGGGAAGTCATTTCCCTGCTCGGGGCATAAGGCAAACACCAAGAAATTGTAGCCAGGAGATACCTGACTCGGAATAACGCCCTAACTGGCCTGTTCCCGGGGCGCATTAACGGAACGATTTGTCTTCGTTGCTGCTTTGCGCTTGTTGTTCGACAGTAAACAGTACCGCAGCTTTGACCCTGGAAGACAGGTTGAGTTTGGTCAGTATATGCCGTACATGCTGCTTTACGGTGTCATAGCTGATGGAAAGGGTTTGCGCGATGGCCTTGTTGCTTTCTCCGCGCGACAATAGCTGCAGTATTTCGCGTTCTCGGTCGGTGAGCAACTTGAGAGAATTCTTCGGTTCGTCCTCGGGTTGATCGCCGCGCAGCATCTCGATCATTTTGATTGTCATGGTCGGGGCGACTACCAGTTCCCCAGCCGCAACCCTGCGGATAGCATCAACAACGTCCTCGGGCGCCATGTCTTTGAGCAGATAGCCGCGCACGCCGGAGCGTATCGCATTGGCCAGATCAGCTTCAGAATCGCTCATGGTCAGGATGACGGCAGGTGTCGCGCAACCCTCTTTGCGGACCTGTTCCAGCATGGCCAGTCCGTCCAGCGGCTTCATCCGCAGATCCATGATCAGCAGATCGGGTTCCTCATTCAATAGCACCCGCAATCCCTCGATACTGCCGGTTGCGCCAAGGACCGAAAAACCATAGCAATTGCCGAGTAATTCGCTCAATCCGCTGCGGCACAGATTCTGGTCGTCTACCAGCACAACATTCAACTTCTCATTCATTAACTTCTCTCCAGTCTGTACTCGGCTCGGGGAAGTATAATCTGACGCGCGTTCCGACACCCTGGGAACTTTCGACCATAATCTCTCCGCCGATGCGTTGCGCGCGCTCACGCATTATTTTCATGCCATAGTGTCCTTCAACAGGCAAAAAGGTACAACCTCCGCTGCCGTTGTCATCAATGGTGAAAACATAATATCCATCGGTCAAGGCAACAACGATGCGGGCATGTGTGGCGCCGGAATGTGTGGCTATGTTTGCAAGGGCCTCTTGCACGATATGTGATACCTGTATCTCGTATTCAAGGGGCAAATCGAGCTTGGCAACAAGATTGATGTATTCGAGTTCGATGTCATGCCGTTTACGGAATTCTTCCACGATGGCTCGCAGGGCATGTAGAAGGCCAGCCGGATCCACAGCACAGCGAAAATCCGTGATCAGTTCACGAACGGTCTTCTGGCTGTTTTCCAGTGCTTCATCGATCTCGTGCGCATATTTGGCGACCATGCTTGCGTTCAGCGTTCGTATCGATTCAAGCAGCATGCTTGTGCGCATCCGCGTATATACCAGCGATTGCGCAAGGGAATCATGAATTTCGTTCGCGATAGCTTGCCTTTCGGCAATCAATTCGGAGCGGCTGACCTCGCGGGTCGTTTGATTCTGTTCGACAAGGGTGACGAGCAGGTCCGAGAAAGATTGTATCCTTTTTGAAATTTGTTCAAATGGCCCCTGCGGCTCGCTGAAAAACAGTGTAATTCTTCCGGCTGGTTTGCCTGATGAGGTAGGGTTTCCAATCGGAGCAGTGATCAACGACTGAATCTGGCACCCGGAATTGAGGCAATCAGGCCGTTTCCTGCATGTGCTCAGGTCGGTGGAGTATATCGCGCGGCTGTTCGATGCCTTGCAGCTTGTTTCACAATTCAATTCGAGGTCGCTGCCGAGTTTGAGCAATTCTGCAGGCAATCCGACCGAGCTGAAAAATTGGTGGGTCTGACTGTGCGCGGGAAGAATCCGGACTATACCGGACGCCGCATTTACTGTGCTGATAAGCGTCTCGAGCAGCTTTTCAACTACCGATCTGAAATCGTCCGAATGCGGTACCGCTGGCGGAAGCGATCTATTCGCTGCAAAATCCCCGCCATTTCCCGGAGGCGAGAAATGGAAGTCGTCGGACCACGAAAATTCAGCTTGTACCGTGTTCAGCAGAGAGTTATTTTTTTTGCCCATATATTCGTCAATGCGCCTGAAAAATTTCCGGTTTCCTGTATGCAGGACATGCGATTACCGGGTCGTGAAATAGCATGAAATTCTGTTCAAATATGCCGATCCTTAGTGTATGACAAAAGTGCGCTGATTATTGCCTGAAATCCGGTTCGACTACCCTAAGAGTATACCCCTCATTCGGGTTATATCAACGCTACCCCGTTATGGTTATAGACATTAAAACTGCACAACGGGTTTAATGAATCTGTTGAATATATTATAATTTATTGAATTGGTGGGTATTTCTGGCATTGTTGCTAAACCGCAAAACTTGAACTATGAAAATCTGCATCGTTTCAGACAGTCATGACCGAGCAGAGCCGCTTGCGGCGGCTATAGCCCACGCGCAGACCAGCGGAGCACAGGCAGTCATACATTGCGGAGACCTGATTGGTGCGAACACCCTGCGTAAGTCGATCAAACTGGATATCCCGCTTCATGTGTGCACGGCAACAAACTTGGCGACCAGAACGCGATGTACAGATTGATGGAAAAATCAGGCGGATCACTTATCTATTACGGGCAAGATGCCGAGTTGGAACTCGGCGGTCGGCGCGTCTTTGCAACTCACTACCCGCACTATGGCCGGGGCATGGCGTGTACCGGCGATTACGATCTGGTATGTTGCGGCCACAGTCATGTCGCTGAGATCATCCGGCAGCCCAACATAAGAGGCGGGCAGACTTTGCTGGTCAATCCAGGTTCGGTTTCCGGCATCGGTGCGCCGAATGTGGATGAGGCATTGACCTGGATTTTGGGGGATTTGGCCGATATGACTTTCGAGATTCATACGCTGAAGCAATGACCATGTATCCGGCTTGTAGCATTCAGTTGCATCGCTAAAAGCTAAAACTCCAAAGGAGTTTCGATAGAGGGCTTCAATTGCGACCAATCAGACCATCCTTGTAGTGGGGGAGGGATAGGCGGCATGAGCGCGGGTCTGGAAGCTGCCGAATGCGGCAAGCAGGTGATACACGCCGAATGTAATCCAATTGTGCCGGGCCAATGTCGAAGTCTACCCGTCCGGGATCAATAAAAAGAATGGCACCAGACTGGCCATGCCGGTAGCTTACTATTCATAACTAATGACGGTTGCTTACGGCGGCAACCTGAAACGGGCCGGTCTGGACAGACAATTCATTCAGCCCGCAAGACTGCAGAAGATCGCCGAACAGAAGAATTAATCAGCAAGAGCTTGGCAATTCAGTGTACATTTCGTAACATTTGCAATAGCGCAATATATTTGAATCGGGAAAGGAGGGATAGCGGAAAAGAATCAAAACTCATATATCAGCTGGTATAGCACGAGTTCTATATATAAAAAGCAAGTCAGCAACCATTGAAACGTAATCTACAAGGGAGGGTTTCGTAATGGAAAAGACTCAAGAAGCTTGGAACGAAAGTGGAGAACCCCAGAAAGTCCGCAGCATGGGTTGGAAGGAACTGTGGCTGAAGGAGGACTGGTGGGCAATCTGGCTAGGATTGGGTATCGTGATTGTGGCTTACCTGTTCTTTGTCAGCGGTTCGAGCATAAAATGGATATCAATATTACCACCCGGAAAATGGACCGACTTTTCAGTGGTCACCCAGCATTTTTCCGAGCACTATACCCAATATATCGCTCAATTCGTGATGTGGTCCGTTATCTTCGGCATCAGCATTCGGGCGCTGGGATTCAAGCTGTCGGAGTTTTATCCGTCATTTCTGTTCATCTACGTTTTCTCGATTATCATCTTTGTGGTAGGACAAAATAAGACGGTAGTCAATCTCAACCTGGAACCCCCCTTGCTGGCTTTGTTGCTCGGGCTGATTATTTCCAACTTCATGGGGTTGCCGAGATGGATGGATACCGGATTCCGTGTTGAGTATTACATCAAAACCGGTATCGTACTGCTGGGCGCAACCTTGCCGTTTACCCTGATCATCTGGGCAGGCCCGGTCGCAATCGTACAGGCATCCATCGTTTCCATCAGTACCTTCATGGTGATTTATTTCGTTGGATTGAAACTCGGATTGGACAGGCGCCTTGCCGCCACGCTTGGTGCAGGAGGTGCAGTGTGCGGTGTGTCCGGTGCTATCGCAATCGCCGGCGCTGTCAGCGCGAAGAAGGAGCATGCCCCTATCGCAATCACCCTGGTTATTGTCTGGGCAATCGTGATGATCTTCGTTTTGCCGCTGGTATCGAAAGCCATGCATTTGCCTATCGGCGTGGCTGGCGCCTGGATTGGGACATCTGAATTTGCTGATGCCGCCGGCTTTGCTGCTGCTCATACCTATGGCGACTTCGCAGGCCAACCGGGCATTGCCGGTAATCCTGATGATGCGGTAAAGGCATTCACCCTGATGAAGGTTGTCGGTCGCGACGTGTGGATTGGCATCTGGGCGTTCGTAATGGCCCTGATTGCCACGACACGCTGGGAACGGGTACCCGGCTCCAAACCGAATCCGGCCGAAATCTGGTGGCGTTTTCCGAAATTCGTCATTGGCTTCCTGCTGGCCTCAATCATCGTGACGCTGATCGCAACGCATTTCGGTGAAGCCGATTTCAAAAAGTCAGTGGTGCCGGAAATGGTGGGCCCGATCAAGGATTTGCGTACTTGGGCATTTATCTTCTGCTTCTTCAGTATAGGGCTGACGACACGCTTCAGGGAACTTGCCAAAGCGGGCAGTAAGCCATTCATGGCATTTACCGCCGGTGTTGTGGTCAATGTGATCCTTGGTTTCATATTGTCTACGATCGTGTTCGTTGAGTACTGGTCGAATCTCAGCCACTAAATCGAAATGCCCGTCCCGGCGAGGCTAGCCTCGCCGGGACGGATTTTCAAATGACAAGGAGAATTCCGATGGCTCAGTCTGGTGTTGCCGAGAGTTGTTTCGGCTGTAAATACTTCAGCAATTCGCCGGAGTTTATGGAAAGGACTTATCCCGGCATCAAAACCATGAGTTCGGGATATGCATCGGTACGCAAGGACGATGGAATTTGTTCCCTGCATGATCTGTATCTGTCTGCATCAGCATATTGCGAACAGTATTCCAGTGACATCAAGGCTAATCGCCAAAACGATCCAGTCGCTCCATGACATTCCTGTGCTGTTACGGGCTGCAGCGTTTCTGGTAAAACCGGAATGCGGGGTACCTGAGAAGCCATAAAATGCCTATAATGCCGCCAGGTAGATTTTCGGGAGCTTCTTCACCATGCAACACCTGACACCCAAGCAGGCATTTGATTTCCTGCAGGCAAACCCTGAAGCCGTGTTTGTCGATGTGCGCAGCGAAATGGAGCACATGTTTGTCGGACATCCCAGCGGCTCCACCCTGATTCCCTGGGTAGACGGTCCGGAATGGGATATCAACCCACATTTTGTTCCACAGGTAAAAAAAGCCGCCAGCGTCAATCGTCCGGTTGTGTTGATTTGCCGCTCAGGGCGCCGTTCGGTGGATGCGGGGCAGGCTCTGGAGCAGGCCGGGCTTGTTGATGTGTACAACGTGCTGCACGGGTTTGAAGGTGATCTGGATGAAGGCCATCATCGAAATTCCCATAATGGCTGGCGGTTCGAAGGCCTGCCTTGGGCACAATCCTGACCGCTGACACACACTTCCCGATATTACCGAAGCAGAACGGATATTCGTTTCGCGCATCTTGTTGGAGCATTACGTCAAGCTGGTTCCGATGCGGCTGGCGGACGGCGAACTTCACTTTGATGAATTTTCCGATGAACGGACAGTGTGACCGACTGTTTATTGGGCCGAGCGTGGTGCGCAATTCGTGGCATGCAAAGTGGCACCCGAGCGTTTTCGTTGCCAATTCTTCTATTCCGAGCCCGAACAATACGGCAACGTCCATGAACAATTTGACAGCCTTGGGGGCCGTGTCGTGACCCTGCAACAGGTTCAATCCGATCCCGACTGGCAAATGGCTGTGATTTCGGCCGATGCCACGCTGGCCATGGACGATGAAGATTAAAATGGCCCAGATTTGATCTGATTGAAAGCCGATTTTCCTGGGGAAATCCCGGAATTTCAACCCGATTGACAGTGCTCCTTCCCAGAAGTCTGCAACGCTCGAACAACAGTCCGCCAGCCGTTCCGTATTTTTCACGGGAAAATTCGCCGAATGACTTTCCAATCACGGCCAAATGAAGGCTATCGTGCAGGATATTGCGGGAATTTGTACGGTCCGCAGAAACCGGCCGGTAAGTTGGAAGCTTGTCTATGGTATGCCGGATAGCCGCAATGTGAATTTCAATCATTCCGGATTGGAACGTCAGCTCGTCGAGATAGTCCAAGATAAATTAATCCGGCAGTTACCGTCATATTCCACGGCTCGATTTGCCCAGCCCATACCTTTCTGCCGGGACCAGAATAGCCGATATTGCGCTGGGCCAGTTTGATTTCCCGGTAAACTGGTTCACAGCCGCCCCGGAATCCAGTAAAGTGCAATCCCGTTCCTAACTATAAGAGCAAAAACATGAGTGAAAAAGGACAGCAACTACAAGACCCGTTTCTCAATATGCTGCGCAAGGAACATGTGCAGGTTGCGATTTATCTGGTGAATGGCATCAAATTGCAGGGCCAGATCGAGTCGTTCGATCAATACGTGGTGCTGTTGAAAAACACGATCACCCAGATGGTATACAAACACGCTATTTCAACTATTGTTCCTGCGCGCGCGGTCAGCATTGCCCACGAAGATACTGAGTAATGCATCAACAGCCTGCCGGCTCGGAATGCGCAATATTGGTCAGTATTGATTTCGGCGATGGCGGCCATAGCGAAAGTCTGACTGAGCTGGGTTTGCTGGCGGAAACAGCCGGCGTGCGCGTTTCCGCGATCGTTGAAGCGAGGCGGCAGCGACCGGATGCGGCATTGTTTGCCGGTAGCGGAAAAGTGCATCAAATCGCCGAACTTGTCGAGCAACTTGATGTACCGCTGGTGATTTTCAACCATGACCTTACTCCAGCGCAAATGCGCAATCTGACGGCAAAACTGAATGCGCGGGTGATCGACCGGACCATGCTGATACTGGATATTTTTGCTCAGCGCGCGCAAAGCCATGAAGGCAAGGTGCAGGTTGAACTCGCCCAACTCAAGTATCTTGCAACGCGACTTGTCGGAATGAACCAGGACATGGGACAGCAGAAGCACGCAGTTGGCGCTCGCGGTCCCGGAGAGACCAAGCTGGAGCTGGACCGGCGCAAGCTGGATAATCGGGTCCAATTCCTGAAGGAACGCCTGAAGAAACTCAAACATCAACGCGGTATCCAGCGTCGCGCGCGGATTCGCCATGACGTGTATTCAGTTTCCATCGTCGGTTATACCAATGCCGGAAAATCCACGCTTTTCAACCGGCTGACCCGTGCCAATGTCTATGTGGCAGACCAATTGTTTGCAACTCTGGACACCACTTCGCGCCGCATGTTTTCCGAAGAGTCCGGCGAGATCGTGGTTTCGGACACAGTGGGTTTCATACGCCATCTGCCCCACTCCCTGGTTGCTGCATTCCGCAGCACACTTGAGGAGACGATGCAGGCGGATTTGCTGCTGCACGTGGTCGATGCCGGCAGTTCCTTGCGCGACGATCAGATCGCGGAAGTAAACAAGGTGCTGGGCGAGATCGGCGCAGCGGACATTCCCCAGGTTCTGGTATACAACAAGATCGACCTTCAGGACGCGCCGCCCAGCGTGCAGCGCGATGATTATGGTAGAATTGTCCGCGTTTTTCTGAGTGCAAAAAGCGGTGCGGGTATGGATGGTTTGCGTCTTGCCTTGAAGGAGGCCAAAGCCATGCGCCAGGTTTCCGAAGCAGTTGCGAATAACATTAACCAATCGAGCGAGTGACAAATATGGGATTGAACGATCCGCAATGGGGCAACAAGAGCAATGGCGGCCCGCCTGATCTGGAAGAGTTGTTGCGCAAGCTCAATGCAAAAGTAACTTCACTGATGGGAGGCAAGGGCGGAACGAGAAAACCGGGAAGCGGTGAACCGCAGGGATTTACCGGCGGGATCGGACTGATCGTCGGGATTATTGTGCTGATCTGGCTGGGAAGCGGATTCTATATCGTCGACGCGAGCCAGCGCGGCGTGGTGCTGCGTTTTGGTAAACTGTCCGAAACAACCATGCCTGGACCGCGCTGGCACTTGCCATACCCGATCGAAACGGTGGAAATCGTCAATTTGAGCCAGGTCAGGACGGTGGAAATCGGTTATCGCGATAACGTCAAGAACAAGATACTGAATGAATCGCTGATGCTGACGGATGACGAGAACATCATCGATATCCAGTTCGCGGTACAGTACTTTGTGAAGGATCCCGCCGATTACCTGTTCAACAACCGCGCGCCGGATGAAAACGTGCACCAGGTCGCCGAAGCTGCGATAAGAGAGGTGGTCGGCAAGAGCAAGATGGACTTCGTGCTCTACGAGGGCCGTGAGCAGGTGACGGCAGAAACCACCAAGCTGATGCAGAATATACTGGACCGCTACAAGTCTGGCATCCTGATCAGCAAGGTCACCATGCAGAATGCACAGCCGCCGGAGCAGGTTCAGGCATCCTTCGATGATGCGGTGAAAGCCGGACAGGACCGGGAGCGGCAAAAGAACGAGGGCCAGGCATATGCCAATGACGTAATACCGCGTGCAAGCGGTGCGGCAGCCCGGTTGACCCAGGAAGCGCAGGGCTACAAGCAAAGTGTAATCGCAAATGCAGAAGGCGATGTGAGTCGCTTCAAGCAGATACTGGTCGAATACGAAAAGGCCCCTGCGGTTACACGCGAACGCATGTATCTGGACATGATGCAGCAGGTGATGGGCAATGTCAGCAAAGTGATGGTCGACCAGAAGAAGGGCAACAGCCTGCTTTATCTGCCGCTGGATAAATTGCTCGAAAGAACTCGAGCAGGCGGAACGGGCGCGGATGTCGAGCCTTCCCCGAAATCGGACACCACGCAGGGTAGCGACAATGCTGCAGCACAAAGTGCGCGCGATTCACTGTTAAGCCGCGACCGGGAGGTACGCCAATGAACAAGAAAATCGGCAATGTGTTGATCGTTGCGGCCATCGCGTTGATACTGATGAGCATGAGCATGTTCGTGGTGGATCAGCGCCAGAATGCGATCGTGTTCCAGTTGGGTGAAATTGTCAGCGTCAAAACATCCCCGGGCCTTTATTTCAAACTGCCGCTGATGCAGAACGTGCGCTTCTTTGATTCGCGCATACTCACGCTGGACACCGGTGAGCCTGAGCGTTACATCACGGCCGAAAAGAAGAACGTCATGGTGGATTCTTTCGTCAAGTGGCGCATTGCAGACGTCAAGCAATACTACGTCAGCGTGGGCGGGGATGAAATGCGCGCTGCGACTCGATTGATGCAGACGATCAATTCCAGCATGCGCGAGGAATTCGGCAAGCGCAGCATACATGATGTGATATCGGGTGAGCGTGACCAGATCATGCAGGCGGTGCTGCAGAAAACAGAGGCCGACGCCAGCAAAATAGGCGTTCAGGTTCTGGACGTGCGCCTGAAGCGTGTTGACTTTCCGACCGAAATCAGCGATTCGGTATACCGGCGCATGGAAGCCGAACGCAAACGGGTTGCCAACGAGCTCCGCGCAACCGGTTATGCGGAGAGCGAAAAGATACGTGCCGACGCCGACAAGCAACGGCAGGTGATTCTGGCCGAGGCATATCGCGGAGCACAGAAGATCAAGGGTGAGGGCGATGCGAAAGCATCCGAGTTGTATGGCCGGGCGTTCAGCCGCAATGCGGAGTTCTACGCCTTTTACCGCAGCCTGGAAGCCTACAAGCAGAGCTTCAAAAACAAGAGTGACGTGATGGTGCTGGACCCGAGCTCGGTTTTCTTCAAGTATCTGAAAGATCCGGCCAGGTCCGGGAAATAGTGTGCTCAATTTTTGGTTGCTCGGTCTGGCGATGATGCTGATTGTCGAGGGAATGATACCCTTTGTGTCGCCCGGCTTGTGGCGCGAAACTTTCCGAAAACTGCTGACGTTGAAGGACGGGCAATTGCGCTTCGTCGGTATGACCGCGATGCTGTCCGGAATCATATTGCTGTACTGGATCAAATGATGCAGAACTGGCTGCTCCCCGAACATGTGGAAGACATGCTGCCGGACGAGGCATGGAGCGTCGAACGGATGCGCGCACAGATTCTCGGTCTGCTGCGCAGATCCGGGTACCAGCTGGTCGCGCCGCCGTTGCTGGAGTATGCAGAATCGTTGCTGATCGATGGCAGCGACGACATGAATTTGCGCACCTTCAAACTGGTCGATCAATTGAGCGGCCGCACCCTTGCTTTGCGTGCTGACATCACCCCGCAAGTTGCGCGCATCGATGCGCACCTGCTCAATCGTGAAGGCGTGGTGAGACTTTGCTATGCCGGGAGCGTGCTGCACACCCAGCCGATCGGACTGACGCGCACCCGCGAGCTGTTGCAGATCGGAGCCGAACTTTACGGGCATGGCGGTCTGGAAAGCGATCTGGAAATTCAGCAGCTGATGCTGGAAGCGCTGGCGCTGGTCGGGATCGGCGATGTACATCTTGATCTCGGCCATGTCGGTGTGTTCCGCGCACTGGTTACACATGCCGGGCTCGACAGGGATCTCGAAAGCGGACTATTCTCGGCGCTGCAGAACAAGGACAGTGCAACCCTGAAAATGTTAACGAACCCGCTGGAAGAGAAGCTGCGCAACGCATTGCTGGCGCTTCCTGAAATGTATGGCAATTGTTCCGACGTCCTTGCAAAGGCGCGCAGGTTGCTGCCGGATTATCCGGGTATTGCATCGGCACTGGATGACTTGCAGAGTATTTCCTTGAAGTTGCGGGCGCCGGTTTCCAGCGTCGGGATCGATCTCGCTGATCTGCGCGGCTACCATTACCATAGCGGCATGGTGTTCGCCGCCTATCATGCAGGCAGCCATGACGCGATCGCGCTGGGCGGGCGCTATGACGACCTGGGCAGGAGCTTCGGGCGTGCGCGTGCCGCAACCGGATTCAGCATGGACCTGCGCCAATTGTACCGACTGTTGCTGCCGCAACCGGCAAGGCCGGGTATATGCGCACCGCATGCAGACGATGCCGCATTGCATGACAAGATCGCACAATTGCGCGCGGCGGGCGAGATCGTGGTGGTTGACCTTCTCGGTGAAGCACGGCTGCGCGGAGAATTGCAATGCGACCGCGAACTGGTGTTGCGAAGCGGCATCTGGCAGGTCTTTGCGTTTTGATTTTGAATATACGGAAGAATATTGATGGCTAACAATGTGGTGGTAATCGGAACCCAGTGGGGTGATGAGGGCAAGGGCAAGATCGTCGACTGGCTGACGGATCATGCGCAGGGCGTGGTGCGTTTCCAGGGTGGCCATAATGCAGGCCATACGCTGGTAATCGCCGGCAAGAAAACCGTGCTGCACCTGATCCCCTCCGGCATCTTGCGCGATCACGTGATGTGTTATATCGGCAACGGCGTGGTGCTTTCCCCTGCAGCATTGCTCAAGGAAATGGATGAACTGCAGCTGGCCGGTATCGATGTCTATAACCGGCTGAAGATTTCCGAGGCCTGTCCGCTGATATTGCCCTATCACGAAGCGCTCGACAAAGCCCGCGAACTGGCGAAAGGCGATGCGAAGATCGGCACCACCGGGCGCGGCATCGGCCCGGCATACGAGGACAAGGTGGCGCGCCGCGCGATCCGGTTGCAGGATATATTCTTCCGCGAACGCTTTGCCGCCAAGCTGGGCGAAGTGCTGGACTACCACAACTTCGTGCTGAAGAATTATTTCAGCGCCGAAATCGTCGATTTCCAGAAAGTGCTGGACGACACGCTGGCGCTGGCGGAACGCATCAAGCCGCTGGTGATGGATGTGCCGCGCGCATTGTATGAAGCCAACCAGTCCGGCAAGAGTCTGCTGTTCGAGGGCGCCCAGGGCGCATTGCTGGATATCGACCACGGCACTTACCCGTTCGTTACCTCAAGCAACTGCATTGCCGGGGCAGCCTGTGCCGGCGCGGGTGTCGGTCCGCAAATGCTGCACTATGTTCTGGGCATCACCAAGGCCTACACAACGCGGGTCGGTTCCGGCCCGTTTCCGACCGAGTTGTATGACGCGATAGACAAACGCGACCCGATCGGCGAAGGACTGGCGAAGCGCGGCCATGAGTTCGGCTCCACGACCGGACGTGCGCGCCGTTGCGGCTGGTTCGATGCGGCCGCATTGAAGCGGTCGATCCAGATCAACGGCGTGTCGGGACTGTGCGTCACCAAACTTGACGTAATGGATGGCATGGAAACCGTGCGTCTTGCAGTGGGTTATCGCATCAATGGCGTGGAGAGCGACATTCTGCCCGCAGGTGCGGATGCGCTGGCGGATTGCCAGGCAGTCTACGAGGAGTTTCCCGGCTGGCGCGAAAGCACGCTGGGTGCGCAGCATTATGAAGATCTGCCCAAGGCAGCGCGAAACTATCTGGAGCGGATCGCCGAAGTTTGCGGCGTGCCGGTCGACATGGTTTCGACCGGACCGGACCGGGATGAGACGATCGTATTGCGACATCCATTTGAGTAGTCCGGCCGTACGGTCCGGGTATTGATGCCATGACTGGAATCGCGATTATGATCATCCTGGTGGCAATGGCCGGCAGCTGGCTGCTTCGCGGGCTGCTCCTCAAATTGCTCCGGGACAGGCATCCCGAAGAATTCGCCGATCTCGGATTTCCGTCCAACCGTCAGCTGGCCTCCTTCTATCCCCAGTATCGTGAAATGCAGATCCGGTTCTGGAAATATCTGTGGGGCGGGAAAATATTCCGAATCAACGATAAACTGGTTTCAGGCCTGGCCCGGACTGCCTTGATTGCGGATACCGCACTGGCAATCGGCGCGATACTGTTGCTGTGGGCTGCCGGCCATTCAAAATGATGCCCAACCAAGTCGAGAAGAAAGTCGGTACGGCCATTGGTGTAAAATCACGCGCAGAATCGAATTGCCAGAGTTTCGGCAAACGCGCTGCATCGGACGGATTTCGTGCCCTGGCGCAAAACCCGCAGGCTTTTCATTTGTTCAGGTCACGAAAGGGAAATGGCCCGCTAGCGCGAGCCATGTCATGTTCCTGGTGCCCAGAAGAGGACTCGAACCTCCACACCTTGCGGCACACGGACCTGAACCGTGCGCGTCTACCAATTCCGCCATCTGGGCTTTTTGCTGAAGGCGCGCAATTTAATTGTTAAAGGATACATTGTCAATGAAAAATAAAAAGAATATACGCCTCCAGGACCCGTTTCTGGAGCGGGAACGCGAAAAATACGATCTGCCGCTGCCCAGCCGCGAGTTCATCCTGCAGGTACTCACCGATCAGGGCGCGCCTGTGGCCGATGAAGAACTGCTGGGTTTATTGCATATCGAAACGGCTGAAGAAGATTTGTTTTCGCGGCGTTTGCGCGCGATGGAGCGCGACGGCCAGATCATGCGCAATCGCAAGCGTGCGATCTGTGTCGTGGACAAGCTCGACCTGGTCAAGGGCAAGGTGCAGGGCCATCCGGACGGATTCGGTTTCCTGATACCCGAGGACGGCAGTCCGGACATGTTCCTCAGCGAGAAGGAGATGCACCAGGTATTGCACGGCGACGTGGTGATGGTGCGGCAATCCGGCGTTGACCGCCGCGGACGCCCCGAAGCCAAGATCGTCGAGGTGCTGGAACGCGCCAATAACCGCGTGGTCGGACGCCTGTATGAAGAACACGGCATCAACTTCGTGGTGGCGGAAAACCGCCGCATCACCCAGGACATTCTGGTTGCTCCCGGCGAATCGGGCGGAGCCAGGGTGGGACAGGTGGTGATGCTGGAAATTATGCAGCATCCCGACAAGCATGCGCAGCCGATCGGCCGCATCGTCGAGGTGCTGGGCAACTATGCCGATCCGGGCATGGAGATCGAGATTGCATTGCGCAAGCATGATTTGCCCTATGAATTCCCAAAGGATGCCGAAAGGCAGGCCAAGGCAATCTCCCCTGTCGTTTCGCCTGAGGATTGGGCGGGGCGTGAAGACATCCGCAACCTGCCGCTGGTCACCATAGACGGCGAGACTGCGCGCGATTTCGACGATGCGGTGTATTGCGTTCCGGAAAAGGGCGGCTACCGGCTGGTGGTGGCGATTGCCGATGTCAGCCACTATGTGCAGACCGGCGATGCGCTGGATCGCGAAGCGATCAACCGCGGCAACTCGGTGTACTTTCCGCGCCGCGTGATCCCGATGTTGCCGGAACAATTGTCCAACGGCCTGTGTTCGCTGAATCCGCATGTGGATCGCCTGTGCATGGTGTGCGACATGCATGTCAGCAGCAGCGGGAATATCGAAAAATACCGCTTCTATCCATCGGTGATGCATTCCCAGGCCAGGCTGACCTACACGCAGGTGGCGGCAATGCTGGCCGAGCCGGATTGCGAGCTTGCTAAATCCAATCCTTCCATCGTGCCGCACCTGCAGCATCTCCACGAGTTGTACAGGAAACTCCTGAAAGCGCGCGAAAAGCGCGGCGCAATCGACTTCGAGACGGTCGAAACGCAGATGATTTTTACCGACCAGGGCAAGATCGAGAAAATCGTGCCGGTGGTGCGCAATGACGCGCACAAGCTGATCGAGGAATGCATGTTGGCGGCCAACGTCAGTGCGGCAAGTTTCCTGCAGGAGCATGGGCACACGGTGCTGTACCGCATCCACCAGGGGCCGACACCCGAGAAACTGGAAGCGCTGCGCGAATTCATGAAGGAATTCGGTCTGCAATTGACCGGCGAAGACGATCCGCAGGCGGCCGATTATTCCAAACTGCTCAAGCGCATCAAGGGCCGTCCCGATGCCGGCCTGCTGCAAACCGTGATGCTGCGTTCGTTGCGCCAGGCGAAATACGAGCCGGAAAACATCGGCCACTTCGGCCTGGGCTACGAGGCATACACGCACTTCACCTCGCCGATACGCCGTTACCCGGATCTGCTGGTCCATCGCGCGATCAATGCGGTGCTGCAGGGCAAGAAATACAAGCCTGCGCAGAAGTGGGCCGAACTGGGTGCGCATTGCTCGATGACCGAGCGCCGCGCCGACGATGCGACGCGTGATGTCGAGGCCTGGCTCAAATGTTTCTACATGCGCGACCACCTGGGCAGCGTGTTCACCGGCACGGTTTCGTCGGTCACCAGTTTCGGCATGTTCGTGTCCCTGGATGACCTGTACGTCGAGGGTCTGGTGCACATCTCGGAACTCGGCAAGGATTATTTCCAGTTCGATGCGGCCAAACATCAATTGCTCGGCGAGCGAACCGGTCAGCGCTATCGCCTCGGCGACCGCGTACAGGTGCGCGTCGTTAAGGTGGATATGGAAAGCACCAAGATCGATTTCGTCTTGCATGAACTGATGCAGACTTCGGGACATGGAACCGCCGAAGAAGGGCGTAAGGCGGGCAAAAAATCCGCGTCTGACAAGCACGCCAAGGGCAAGATCAGGGAAAAGAAGCACCATGGCTGATCTGCGGCTGATCTATGGTTTTCACGCGGTCACCTCGCGCATCCGCCAGAATCCCGATGGCGTGCTGGAAGTCTATCTCCAGGCGCAACGCCAGGATCCGCGCATGCGCGACCTGATCAGGCTCGCCGAAGCCGGTGGCGTGCGCATTATTCCGATCGAGGCGAAACGCCTGGACGGCATGGCGGGAAATGCGCGCCATCAGGGCGTTGCGGCCCGCGTCGACGCCTCGCGCCGGGTGCTGCATCTCGAGGATGTACTGGACACGCTGGAGGAAATTCCGTTGCTGCTGGTGCTGGATGGCGTGCAGGACCCGCACAATCTCGGCGCGTGTCTGCGCAGCGCCGATGCGTTCGGCGTGCATGCAGTGATCGCGCCGAAAGACCGGGCGGTCGGCATCACCGCGACGGTCGAGAAAGTTGCCTGCGGTGCGGCGGAAACGGTGCCTTACATTACCGTGACCAACCTGGCACGCACGCTGCGCGAGCTGAAGGAGCGCGATATCTGGGTGGTCGGCGCGGCCGGTGATGCCGATCAGGATTTGAACAGCTTCAAGCATCAGCGAGCGCTGGCATGGGTGCTGGGCGCCGAAGGCGAGGGCCTGCGCCGCCTGACCCGCGAAACCTGCGATGAACTGGTGCGCATCCCGATGCTGGGCAGCGTGGAAAGCCTGAACGTCTCGGTGAGCGCCGGCATTTGCCTGTTCGAGGCGAGAAGGCAGCGGATGGCTGCCGTCTAGCCGTTTGTCAAGCACCGGTATATTCTTCGGGCGCAGAATATCAACTGCATTTAATCTTTCATGTCGGGTAATACACTGCCAGTCGTCGGATAACTCCAGGAGGGGACCATGCTATTCCGTGATCGGGAAGATGCCGCGAACCGGCTGGTGGAAGCACTTGCCCCATATCGCGGCCAGAATCCGCTGGTGCTGGCCATTCCGCGCGGAGCGGTGCCTATGGCAAAAATAATCGCCGCCGAACTGGGCGGCGAACTGGACGTGGTACTGGTGCGCAAGCTGCGCGCACCCGGCAATCCTGAATTCGCGATCGGTTCAGTCGACGAGACCGGCTGGACCTATCTCGGCGACTATGCCGGGCAGGTGGGCGGCAGTGCCGAATATATCGAAGCCGAGAAGGAAGCACAGCTCAGGGTGATGCGGGAGCGGCGCGCCAGCTATACGCCGGTCCGTCCGCCGCACGATCCGTCGGGACGTATCGTGATCGTGGTGGACGACGGGCTGGCCACCGGTTCCACGATGATTGCCGCTCTGCATTCACTGCGCGCCAGGTCCCCGAAGAAGCTCATCTGTGCGGTACCGGTGGCACCCCCTGATACGCTGGAGAAGGTGGAACCCTGCGCCGACGAGGTGGTGTGCCTGAGCGCGCCGGCGATATTTTATGCGGTCGGCCAGTTTTACCAGTCTTTCGACCAGGTCGGCGATGCGGAAGTGATCAGGCTGCTGGCTTGAGCTTTGCAACCTGCACGTCAGAGATGACGCGCGAACCAGTCTGCCGCACTTTGGGCCGCCTGCTGTAGCGTGCCGGGTTCTTCGAACAGATGGGTCGCGCCGCGTATCAGGACGAGTTTCTTTTCGCAGTTCAGCAGCCTCTCCGCCTGCTGGTTCAGTTCGATCACAACGTCGTCGGCTCCGCCGACGATCAGCAGTGTCGGCGCAGTCACCCGACGAAGCGCGGCTTCTCCGGCTAGATCCGGGCGGCCGCCGCGCGATACGACCGCAGCAATCCTGCTTCCCATCCTTGACGCGGCCTGCAATGCGGCCGCCGCTCCGGTGCTGGCACCGAAATAACCGATGCGCAGGTTTTCGGTACCCGGTACGGTTTGCAGCCATTCGGTCGCCGCGACCAGCCGCGACGTGAGTAGCGCGATATCGAAGCGGGTCTGGTAAACCAGGTCCTCCTCCCGCGTCAGCAGGTCGAACAACAACGTGCCGATCCCGCGTTGCTGCAATACTTCTGCGACATAGGTGTTGCGCGGACTGAAGCGGCTGCTGCCGCTGCCGTGCGCGAACAGTACCACTCCGGTTGCGGAAGGCGGCAGGTTCAGTTCGCCGTCGAGTTCGAAATGTCCTGCAGGTATATGTACGGTACCCATGTGTACCTCCCGTCAAAAATGAATTACGTTGCGGAACGGATATTTCGGCGCCTGAGGGGTGCCGGTCGGGACTGACGCTGCTATTCATACTGTGCAAGAATAGCGAAAATCCGGCTTGATCTGCAAAGGTTGGGGATTGCAGGTATTAGTGTATAATTTTTTCAGCCTGTTTTCCCGATCGAAATTCCGCTTCTAACGCTGCTATTCATTCCGCTGAATTGCCGCATGTGGCTGAAATGGTGGCCGGCGTTTTTACCGCTATCGCTTTCTGCATGTTGCACAACCGGAACACGCTTCAGACTCGGCGCGATGAAGCGCTCCCCGGAAATTTCGGAGCAATTTACGGGGCAACTTCGGAGGCAATTTCAGGGTCAAGCGGATCGATCCTGCCGTGGCATTACCGGAATTCATGTCTGTATAACATCGGATTATTATGCCTCTGGATTTCAGAAACTACGATACTGAAAACTTCTACGATGAACTGATCGATGCATCCGGTGTTCCTCGTCCCGGTGCAAGGATACTGGTCGAACGCATCGAATCGTTGCCTGACGGCGATATCCTGGCCCGCCAGAAGGCGGCCGAGGCTGCCATGTACAACATGGGCATCACCTTTACCGTGTACGGCAGCGATGAAGGCACCGAAAAAATATTTCCGTTCGACATCGTTCCGCGCACCGTGGAAGCGCGCGACTGGGAATACATCGAACGCGGCTTGAAACAGCGCATTCATGCGCTGAACCTGTTCCTGGACGATATCTACCACGAACAGAAAATCCTCAAGGACAAGGCCATACCGGAACAGATCATCCTATCGGCCAGCTCATTCCGGCCCCAGTGCGTCGGACTCGATGTGCCGCACGGGATCTGGTGCCACATCACCGGAACCGATCTGGTCCGGGACAGCGATGGGCAGATATATGTGCTGGAGGACAACCTGCGCTGCCCTTCCGGCGTATCCTACGTGCTGGAAAACAGGCAGGTGCTCAAGCGGGCCCTGCCGCTGGCATTCGAGGCTTCGCGGGTCAGGGCTGTCGACGATTACCCGGCCCGGCTGCTTGAAACGCTGCAGTTCCTCGCGCCGGCTCATGTGTCATCTCCCACGGTCGTGGTGCTGACCCCCGGCATGTACAACTCCGCCTATTTCGAACATTCGTTCCTTGCCCAGCAAATGGGCGTGGAACTGGTTGAAGGCAGCGATCTGGTGGTGATGGATGGGTTTGTCCACATGCGCACCACACGCGGATTCCAGCGTGTGGATGTGATCTACCGCAGAATCGATGACGACTTTATCGACCCAATCGCATTTCGCGCCGATTCCGTGCTGGGCGTGCCCGGTTTGATGGACGTTTACCGCAATGGCCGGGTGGCGCTTGCCAATGCACCCGGTACCGGCATTGCGGACGACAAGGCGGTGTATGCCTACCTGCCCCAGATCGTCCGGTATTACCTGGGCGAAGACATGATCCTGCCCAACGTGCCGACCTTTATTTGCGCTGACGAAAAAGACCGTGAATACGTGCTGGCCAACCTGGACAAACTGGTGGTCAAGGCCACCAACGAATCCGGCGGTTACGGCATGCTGGTGGGGCCGCATTCCACGAAGGCGCAGCAGTCTGAATTCGCCGGGCTGATCCGGAATAATCCGCGCAACTATATTGCCCAGCCGACCCTGTCGCTTTCCCGTGCACCCGTCCTGGTGGAAGATCATTTCGAGGGCCGGCATATCGATCTGCGCCCCTACATACTCTATGGCAGGGACATTTATGTGCTGCCCGGCGGCCTGACGCGCGTCGCGCTGAAAAAGGGCTCGCTGGTGGTCAATTCCTCGCAGGGCGGCGGCAGCAAGGACACCTGGGTGCTGAGCGAATGAGCGGCCTAGATGTGCATAACCCCGATTTGCATAGCATTGGAAGCCAGCCGCCATGTTGAGCCGCGTCGCAAACTCGATCTACTGGATGAGCCGCTATCTGGAGCGTGCGGAAAACGTCGCGCGTTTCATCGATGTCAATCTCAACCTCACGCTGGACATGCCGGCTGAGATCGGCGAGCAGTGGGCCCCGCTGGTGAATACAACCGGGGACTTCGAGCTGTTCAGCAAGCGTTACAAGGCACCCACGCGCGAAAACGTGATGCATTTCCTGACCTTCGACCGGGAAAACCCGAATTCCATTCTGAGCTGCGTTCGCCATGCGCGCGAGAATGCGCGATCGGTGCGCGAGGTAATTTCTTCGGAAATGTGGGAGCAGGCGAACCGCTTCTACCTGCTGGTCAAGGATGCCTCGAAGAACAAATCGCTTGCCGAAAACCTGCACGATTTTTATGCCTCGGTAAAACTGCAGAGCCATCTGTTCGACGGCATCACCGAGGCAACCATGTCGCACGGGGAAGCCTGGCATTTCCTGCAGGTGGGTGAATTGCTGGAGCGTGCCGACAAGACGTCGCGTATCCTCGACGTGAAATATTACATTCTGTTGCCTGATGTGCAGGCAGTCGGTACGGCCATCGACAATATCCAGTGGGCAGCATTGCTGAAATCGGCGAGCGCGCTGGAGATGTACCGAAAGCACTCCAAACAGATCGATCCGGTCAAGGTGGCCGATTTCCTGATCCTGAACCGCGACTTCCCGCGTTCGGTGCATTCCTGCCTGGATCGCGCAGCACGCTCGCTGCATGCCATCACCGGTTCGTCCGAGGATGCCTTCAACAACAAGGCCGAACAGGGGCTGGGCAGGCTGCTGGGTGAATTGAATTACACCCAGATCGACGAAATCATACACGACGGGCTGCATGAATTTCTCGACAAGCTGCAATCCCGGCTGAACCGGGTAGACGATGCAATCTTCGAGACCTATTTCACGCTGCGTCCGTTAACCGGAAAAAACACCCTTCTCACCCAGGAACAGTAAATCAACATGACATTCTGCGCCGCAATCAAGATTCAGGACGGGCTGATCGGAGTCTCCGATACCCGCATCACTTCGGGTTCGGTGCGCACCACCGCGCGCAAGGTGACCATCCATCAGCACGGCAAGCATTCCATGTTCCTGATGACATCGGGATTGCGGTCGGTGCGCGACAAGGCGCTGACTTATTTCGAAGAGGTCGTGGAGGAAAAGGATACCTATTTCGACAAGCTGTACAAGGCGGTGAATTCGTTTGCGGAACAGGTGCGACGGGTGGCCGAAGAGGACCGGGAAGCGCTCAGGAAAAGCGGGCTGGATTTCAACCTGTACTCGATCGTCGGCGGACAGCTGGAGAAGGACAAGGAGCACAAACTCTACATGCTTTATCCGGAGGGGAACTGGGTCGAGGTTCCGCCGGGATCGCCTTACTTCCTGATCGGCGAATCGAGCTACGGAAAGCCGATCATCGACCGGGTGCTGCGCTATGAATCATCGATGGAAGTCGCGCTCAAGGTGGCCTATTTAGCTTTTGATTCGACCCGCATCAGTGCGGTCGATGTCGATTTTCCGATCGATGTGGTGCTGTACAAGCGCGACTCGTACGAAATTGCCCAGCATCGCTTCCAGCGCGAAGATCTCCAGCATTTGCCAGAATGGTGGCAGGACCGGTTGCGCCGGTCGGTGGAGGATATGCCGTCCGAATGGGTCAACCAGGCGATTGCGAAGCTGACGCCGCAAAAGTAATACCCCCCCGAGCCCCTGTTTTTCAGAATCAGCCTCCAGCCTGCTGCTGCACGGTAACAGTCCCTTGCAAACGAGCTGTCTGCGCCGTCGATTCAGCTGCCCGACATCAGGATCGGAATGCGCCGCCGGCCGAACTGCTTGTCGAACTTTTCGAAATGTCCGGCCAGTGCGGTTCCGCAATGGGGACAGTTGCCCTGTTCGTCGAGCGCATAGTCGCGGATTTCGTGCCAGTCCCGAATGATCAGCGGATGCTTGCAGGACGGGCAGTGCGTGGTGCCGCCGCCCAGGTCGTGCACGTTGCCGGTATACACGTGCTGCAGTCCGGCAGAGTGGGCGATCCGCCTGGCCTGGCCCAGTGTCGCCGCCGGTGTTGCAGGGATGCCGGTCATCTTGTAGTCGGGGTGAAATGCGGTGAAGTGCAGCGGAACGCCCGTGCCGAGTTCCTTCGCGATCCATTCGCTCATCCTGCCGACCTCGTGCGCGCTGTCGTTGTAACCCGGGATCAGCAGCGTGGTGATCTCCAGCCAGACGCCGGTCTCCTGTTTCAGGTATTTCAGCGTGTCCAGCACCGGTTGCAAATGCGAGCCGGTCTGCTTGACATAGAACTCATCGGTGAAGGCTTTCAGGTCCACATTCGCCGCATCCATCTTTGCGTAGAAATCGCGGCGCGGCTGCTCGTGCATATAGCCCGCAGTGACCACGACAGCCTTGATGCCGCGCTCATGGCAGGCGTCGGCAACGTCCATCGCGTATTCGGCGAAAATCACCGGATCGTTGTAGGTGAACGCGACGCTCTTGCAGCCGAGCTGTGCTGCGGTTCGAGCGATCGCTTCCGGCGAGGCCTGGTCGGCAAGCTTGTCGAAACTGCGCGACTTCGAAATGTCCCAGTTCTGGCAGAATTTGCAGGCAAGATTGCAGCCGGCAGTGCCAAACGACAGAATGCTGCTGCCGGGATAGAAATGATTGAGCGGTTTTTTCTCGACCGGGTCGACGCAGAAACCCGAGGAGCGGCCGTAGGTGGTCAGCACCATCGCATCGCCGACACGTCCGCGCACGAAACAGGCACCGCGCTGTCCCTCGTGCAGTTTGCAGTCGCGCGGGCACAGATCGCACTGGATGCGACCGTCATCCAGCTTGTGCCAGTATTTGGCCGGATATTGTTCGACGATGCTGATCGGCTCATCCATGGCGGTATTCCCTGGTGTGTCCGGCCGATTGCTTTCCGGATTCGCTCCACTTGGTCACCGTATAGCGCGACAGTTTTACCTCTTCCGCCCAGAAATCATCGGGCAGCCCCGCCTTGCGCCTGAGCATCGCGAGAAAGTCGTGCGGTCGGGCGAGATTTTCCCAGACCTGGGGCAGGAAAGTGCTGCGATTCCTGCCGTATTCGAAGATGATGCCGTCCACGCCCGGCCGCATTTGTGCCAGCGCGTCGGCTTCGCTGCGCACCTGCATTTCCTGCGGTACGGAGAGCAGCGAGACTTCGACGGTGGTGACGTCGAGCTCTTCAGCGGTAAGCGGCGTGAAACGCGGATCGCGAAGCGCGGCCGAAACCGCGTTGCTCTTGAGGTCGGCGAGCAAAGGCCGGTGTGCCTGCAGTGAGCCGATGCAGCCGCGCAACTCGCCGAATTGCGTAAGCGTGACGAAACATGCGCCATGCTCGGCCAGCCAGGGAGCCGCTTCATCCGCCGCAAAGTGCACGTTCAGCGCGCGCGAAATTTCAGCGCGAGCGATGGGCAACAGTATGTTTCCTCTAGCGCTGTTCATCGCTGCCCCCTTTCTCGGTAAAGGCGAAAGACGCGTAGCCGACCACATGGTCGCGTGTGCCGGCAGTGTCGCCCGAATTGCGCAGATCGAGCAGATGCGGGGTCAGATGGTGCTGCTTTGCCGCGATGATCAGACCGCTGACCGGAGTGCCGCCGCAGGCGTGATCGTGCGCGATGGGCTGGTGCAGCTTCAGGATGGACTGTGCAGTTTCATTGTCCACGCGTTGTGCATCGTTGTACGGCAGATAGTGCGACAGGTCGGAACTGATTACGATCAGCGTTTCTTCACCGCCCCATACGGTCTCCAGCACTTCTGCGACCTCTTCTGCAGTGGCCATGCCGACCGCCAGCGGCAGCAGCTTGAAATCGGGCAGGACGCTCTGCAGGAAGGGCAGTTGCACTTCAAGCGAATGTTCCAGCGCATGCGCCTCGGCGCTTACGGTTACCTGCGGCAGACGTGCAATCGCGGCGGCCGCCGACCCGTCCAGCATGACCCTGCCCAGCGGCGTATCGAACGCATCCGCTCCGGGTAACGCCAAGCCGCGCACTGCGACCCGGTGGGTCGGTCCGAGCAATACAACACGCCGGATTTGAGCCGCATGAGGGCGCAGAGTGACATACGCGGTAGCGGCGATCGCGCCCGAATAGATGTAACCGGCGTGCGGCACGATCAGCGCTTTCGGCGCCAGCTCGAACTGGCGTGCCCGGGCAAGCATCTGCTGCACCTCCTGAGCCAGGCGACGGTTATCGGCAGGATAGAACATCCCTGCAACAGCTGCGGGACGGACTGATGACATAACGACCTCCATTAATTTACTCGGTTTAATATGAGGGCGATTCAGACAGTATCAAGAACAAAAACATGATATTCCATTCCCAACCGGCATGGAGACGAAGCGGATTGCAGCGTAACCGTCTGTTGTCGCACTGGCCTGGCGGACCATATCGAGGCGAACCCATTAATTTCCGATATTCCGAAACATAGTCAGTTCCGGTCAGGATTTGTGATTTAAGTTACATACTTAATTGGATCAGATGGATATGCTGGAAACCCAAGATTCCAGCCGGGTTGCTTTTTCAGCGCTGCCGGATTGGAGGTCTAAACTGCGGCGCAGGGTATTGCGTCAATCTTAAGGAGACGATCATGTTTGAAAAGAAATTGGCAATTTCTGCCTTGATGGCTTCATTGATGGTAGCGGGTGGCTATGCCATCGCGGCCGACCTGGATCAGACACGCCTGCAGGACCAGGATCAAACCCGCCTGCAGGATCGCGATCTGACCCGGGACCGGACCCGTGACCAGATTTACGGCAGCCAGTTGATGACCAGGGAAGAGCGCAACCAGTACCGGAAGCAGATTCGCGCCGCGAAAACCGCCCAGGAACGCGAACAGATCCGCGCTGAACATCATGAACGCATGAAAATCCGCGCGAAGGAACGCGGCGTAACCCTTCCGGATGAACCGCCGGCAAGAGGGGGCATGACGGGTCCAGGCGCCATGGGTCTGGGAGGCGGCATGGGTCCGGGAGGCGGCATGGGTCCGGGAGGCGGAAATCGTTAAGCGGAATTTGCGTGCGGTGCGGCGGCAAGTGTGGCGGGCTGCCGTTTTGATCCAGCAGTCGATGCAGTCGATCCGTATCGCCGTTCCGAAATGACGGTCTGGACAGTTTGGGCGGTCCAATGCCGCTGCAACTGTCCGCATCTGCTGTTCAATCGCAGACGAGCCGAAGGAGGATACAGCATGAATCTTGAACTGCTGAAGCTGATTCTGGCGGTTGATCTTTCCGACGCGGCGGCATTTGCATGCTCCGGTGCATGGGCTGACGATGCTGGTAATTTCAGTGTGGCCTCCGGATTCGGGCTGCTGTTCTCGGAGGAGCTGTAGTCCTGCGCAATTTGTTTGCGCAGTTCCGGATTATCCCAGCAGCTGCTTTACATGGTCGCGTTCCTCGATCAGTTCCCCGTAGCTTTCTTCCATGTGCTTGTGTCCGAGCGAACTGATGGACAGTCCCTGGACGATTTTGTAATGCCCGTTTTTGCAGGTGACCGGGAAGCCGTAGATCACGCCCTCGGGTATGCCGTAGCTGCCGTCGGACGGCACACTCATCGTGACCCAGTCGTTGTGGTGAGAGCTGAGCATCCAGTCGTGCATGTGCGAGATAGCAGAGTTTGCCGCGCTGGCCGCACTGGATAGCCCGCGCGCCTCGATCACCGCCGCACCCCGTTTCTGCACGGTGGGGATGAATACACTTTCCACCCAGTCCTGATCCGGGAGCAACTCGCGCACGAGGCGTCCGCGGATATCCGCGTGATCAAGATCGGGATATTGCGTGCCGGAGTGATTGCCCCACACGATCATCTTCTTGATGTCGCGTATCGGCTGGAACAGCTTGAGACCGACCTGCGCGATCGCGCGGTTGTGGTCGAGGCGCATCATCGCGGTGAAGTTGCGCGGGTCGAGGTCGGGCGCGTTCTTCATCGCGATCAGCGCATTGGTATTGGCGGGATTGCCGACCACCAGCACCTTGACGTGGCGCGCGGCATATTCGTTGAGGAGTTTGCCCTGCGTGGAGAAGATCGCGCCGTTGGCTTCGATCAGGTCCTTGCGTTCCATGCCCTTGCTGCGCGGGCGGGCTCCGATCAGCAGCGCGATCTCGGTATCCCTGAACGCAACTTTGGGATCGTCGGTGATGATGATTTGCTGCAGCAGGGGGAAGGCGCAATCTTCCAGTTCCATCATCACGCCACGCAGCATGGGCTGAGCCTGCGCCAAGTCAAGCAACTGCAGGATGACAGGCTGCTCCGGCCCGAGCATATCGCCATTCGCGATCCGGAAAAGTGTCGCATAGCCGATCTGGCCTGCCGCGCCGGTGATGGTGATACGAACGGGTGCTTTCATGGTCTGCCTCCTGTAATTATTCCGCACATCATAAATCTTTTGGCAATCTTGCGCACATGCCGGGTCGAAAGTTGCGCTCGCGAAGAATACGCGGCAGTGCGTCATCCGGACATGACCTGGCCTTGAGCAACGCGACTGCAAAGCATGGCGAAACCTTCAAACCGGGTTTGTCCGGGCAGAATGAAAATGATTGTCCGTGAGCGGGGAGATCAGAATGGCACGTTCCCGTTCACCCTCCAGGTCAGGTAGATCGCGCCGGCCGCGAAGGCGAGCATCAGCATGAAAAGCAGCAGGATACGCATCCGGACCGACCGCATCGGCAGCGGGACGAACCAGGCTGCGAACGGAATGGCGGCAAGCAGGGGCAGCACGTACCATGGCAGACGGGCGCTCAACACCGCGACGCAGGCGGTGAGTCCGGCAGTTACCGCGAGCGGAAGGGTAAATGTGTGTCCGGTCGGGAGCGATTTGCCGACGATCATCTGGATCAACAAATGAGCCGCCGCGGCGGCCCCTAGTGACAGGCCGAACTGGCCAAGCAGCGCGGAAGCTCCGACCAGCGCCGCGCCGCCGGTACCGATACCCAGCGCTGTGGCAGCGCCTGCAGCGCGGAGCGGCTCTTTGCCCAGCAGTTTGCCCATTCCCCATACCAGTATCGCAACATAGGCCGCGCATCCTGCCGCCCACAGCAGCATTACCAGTGCCGGCTGATGCTCGATTATGCGCAGCACCGCCCAGATTCCCGCTGCCCCCCCGAGCGCCGGCAGCATCGAATCAAGCCAGCGCAAATGCAGCACCGTGAGTGACAGCCCGAGCGCGGCGCTGACCAATGCCAGAAGCACGATTTTTCGCGCGGCGGTAAACGGCAGCATGGTGAAGTCGCTGGCGAGGTATATGGTGACGGCAAATCCGGCGATGATTGCGAGGCCGCTCAGGTTGATACGCCGGAATAATAATGCGGTAATCAGTGCAACGAGGAAAGGGGCGAGTCCGGCCTGCACCGCTGGATTATTGAGCAGTTCCTGCAATTTGACCCCCAGTCTAGACTTGTAACAGGCAGGAGTTTACCACTGTTGAAACGGGCAGCATTTTATCTGGGCACGCCGTCAAATCTGAATCCAGGGTTGCAGCCAATCGGCGCTTGATAACCGGGTACGGGGTCACAATATTCCCCTGCAGGTTGGATATTTCATCGTTCCCCACCCATTCTGTCCTGAAACTGGGGCGATCATGAAACGGATTTTTCTGTTTGTACTGACCAAACTGGCCGTGGTGTTCGTGATCAATTTCAGTTTGCGGCTGCTGGTTGTGGATCGCTGGCTGGATCAATCCGGCGGCATCAATTTCACCAGCTCTGCTGGTGCTGTCCGCGGTGATCGGATTTGCCGGTTCGCTGGTTTCGCTGGTACTGTCAAAATGGTCGGCAATGCGGATGGTCGGTGCTCATACGCTGGATGAGCGTATCGCTGCACTGCGCAAGGGTTAAAGCCGGGGAACGCTGAATCGTAGCAGGATGTGATGCCGGCCGGATTCGGAATTCATCAGGCGACGGATCTGCACGCCAAACAATTATTGAATTATGGTATTCGTTTAACAGATTATAATGGCCAGTCAGTCACTGACGGGGTTTCCGCCTGAATATTGTGGAGGCAGCATGGCAATAAAGCACAAGGGTTGGATGAAGGCGGCGATCGTTCTGGCTGCGTTGTTCCTGGGCGGTTGTTCAACGGGCGAAAAAACAGCCTGGGTATATCAGGTGAAGGAAAATCCCGGTTCCTGGAATGACAGCGATTCACGCCAGGTTGCCGACGAATTGATCGGCGATTCGTTCGCGACCGGCTGGACCGATCGCTACAGCCTGTCTTTGCGGAAGGTCCCGGTCGTCGTCATCGGCAACATCCGGAATCTTTCGCATGAACGCATCAATACCAATCGGTTCGTCTACGACCTCGAACGTGCCCTGGTCAATTCCGGCCGTGTCAACGTGGTTGCATCGCTGGGCATACGTGGCGAACAGGGCGAGCAGAAGTCTGGTACGGACCGCAATGGCGCAGAAGCTGCCCGGGATGAAATGGGCAGGGAGGCGGGTGCAGATTACAAGTTGATCGGTTCGATCGATTCACGAGTCGATGCGTCGCACAGCGTGCTGGTTCGTTACTACCAGGTCGAACTCACATTGCTCAGCCTGGCCGACAACCAGATAGTCTGGAGCGGCGAGAAAAAAATAAGGAAGGAAATCGGGCCGGACAAGGCGCACTAGCACGGCATGAAAATTTCCGGCCCCGTCTTAGTAAGGGCACTGGATTATTGAATGCGCGTTGGGCTATTCCTCATCCAGATTGTAATCAGGTCGCGGCGGTTTGCCGTCGTAGATCCGGCTCCGGCGCTGCAGCAGGTAACTTTCTCGGATGAACTGGTAGGGGTCTATCATCGCTTCATCCAGTACACTTTCCTGGTTGAGGAACGCAGCACGGTGGCTGAGACCCCTGACCATGTAGGACAAATTGCGCGAGCGCATGTTGTTCATTTGATATAACGGACTGGCAAAGCCGTCGCCGTATAGCCCGGCAGTGTCGCGCAGCGTGCTCGGCCCCAGTATCGGCAATACCAGGTAGGGGCCGTTGCCGATTCCCCATTTCCCCAGCGTCAGGCCAAAATCCTGCTGGTGCTTCTTCAGGCTTCCCTGTGATGCAACGTCAATCAGGCCAAAAACGCCTATCGTGGTATTGATCACGAAGCGCATCCCGTCTGAAAAACCCTGCTTCAGCTTGAATTGCAGCAAATCGTTGGCGGTGACATCGACATCGTCAAGATTGGAAAAGAAATTCGATATCATCGCCTTGATCACAGCGGGCATCGCCGTCTGGTAGCCGCGTGCGACGGGCTTGATCACTGCCTTGTCCAGGGTGTCGTTGAATTTGTATATACCCCGGTTGATCGGTTCGAGCGGGTCTGCCGGATTGGCCGGCCGGTTCGACGCACAGCCGGCCAGGACAACGGCTGAAATGACGATGATGGATCGTGTGATATTCATGTAATTTTGCTGCACTGGATGGGGTGGGATTATACGGGTGTCCGGACAGTCGGTGTTATGGCGTATGTGTCGGTGCGGGTGCGGAAAGCTCGCCGATATGGAGGCTGAATTTTCCGCTGCCGCGTTCGGCAAAGTAATGTTCCAGACTGAAACGCACCGCGCGAAACGCAATATCATCCCAGGGGATTTCTTCCTTGCTGAACAGCTTCACTTCCAGGCTTTCCTGGCCCGGGCCGAAATCCAGGTCCAGCAACCTTGCGCGAAAAAGTATGTGAACCTGGTTGATATGGGGCAGGCTGTACATCGAATACAGGTCGCCTATCGCAATCCGGGCATTGGCCTCTTCCAGCGTTTCGCGGGCGGCAGCTTCAGCGATGGTTTCGCCGTTTTCCATGAAACCGGCAGGGAGCGTCCACAGGCCGTGGCGAGGTTCGATGGCACGGCGGCACATCAGAACTTTATCCTGCCATTCTGCAAGGGCGCCGACGATCAATTTCGGATTCTGGTAATGCACCTCGCCGCAGCGGGTGCATACATGGCGCATGCGATTGTCATATGGCGGGATGCGCAGTTCGACAGGAGCGCCGCACAGGCTGCAATATTTCATCGGGAACCCGTCAACAAAGGTGCGCTATCTTGAATTGTCACTGAACTTGCCGGGCATCGCCGCAGCCTGGGGAAAATTCATGTTCAGCACCCGCTGCGCATCGTCGCGCAGCCAGTTCAGACCGAGGACACCATAGCCCTGGACCAGCACCTGCAGCGCATCCTGTACCGATGGCGAGTCCGGGTATTCGGTCAGCACTTCCCTGGCGCGGTTAACCGCGGCAATGTCGGCTCCCCTGCGCAGGTAGTATTTCGCGACATGAATTTCATACTTCGCCAGCGAATCCAGCAAATACTGCATGCGCAACCTCGCATCCGGCGCGTATCTGCTGGACGGGAAACGCGTCACCAGATCCTTGAAGGCATCAAAGGAATCGTGTTCCGCCTGCGGGTCGCGTTCGGAAGGATCCTGCTTGAAGGTAATGCTTAAAACGCCGATGTCGGGATTGAAGTTCGCCAGCCCTTTCACATAGTATGCGTAATCGACGTGCGCGTTGTTCGGGTACTGCTTGATAAAGGTGTCGGCGGCGGAGATGGCCGAATCCGGCTCGTTCTGCCGGTAATAGGCATAAGCCAGATCGAGTTGGGCCTGTTGCGCGTAACGGCCGTAAGGATACCGGGATTGCAGGGATTCGAGCTTTTTGATCGCCGATTCGAAGTCGTTCTTGTCGAGTTTTTGCTTGGCTACCCGGTACATTGACTCGGCCGTAGCCGTTTTATCCGAGTCCTGGGCATCCGGCGTGGTGCTGCAGGCGATTAACGTAAATAGCATGAATACGGCTAATATAGGGCGCATGACAAATCCACAAAATAATTTGCGCAATTATACCATCCGCGCTGGCGGCAGGCGGGCGCGGAATACGGGCGAAACCGATGCGGACGGGAATTCCCCTGTTGCCGATCAAACGCATGCTGAAGTCGGTGAGCTGCACCTGACCGTACCCGGCGACTGCGGCGGTCTGCGCCTGGACCAGGCACTTGCCAGGCTGTTTCCCGAGTATTCGCGCAGCCGTCTGCAGGAATGGATTGCAGCGCAACAGGTCAGGCTGGACGGCAAATACGCGACGGCAAAACAGAAGGTCTGGGGAGGAGAAACGCTGGAAGTGCTGCCCCGGGCGCATCCCGCCGACCAGCCTTACCGGGCCGAAAATATTTCGCTGGACATTGTTTACGAAGATGCAGCATTGCTGGTGATCAACAAGCCGGCCGGACTGGTCGTGCATCCGGGCAGCGGAAACTGGGAAGGCACTTTGCTCAATGCGCTGCTGCATTACGCGCCGCGATTGACCGAGGTGCCGCGCGCCGGGATCGTGCACCGGCTGGACAAGAATACCAGCGGCTTGCTGGTCGTGGCCAAGACCATTCCGGCACAAACCGCGCTGGTGCGCCAGCTTCAGGCGCGCAGCGTGCAGCGCGAATACCTGGCCCTGGCGTATGGCGAATTGGCGCGCCCCGGCAAAGTGGATGCGCCGATCGGGCGGCATCGCACCCAGCGCGTCAGGATGGCAGTGGTGGAAGACGGCAAAGCCGCGGTTACCCATTACCAGATCGAGGAAAAATTTCCGGGTTGCACGCTGCTGCGCTGCCGTCTGGAAACCGGCCGCACCCACCAGATCAGGGTGCACCTGGCGAGCATCGGTCATCCGCTGGTGGGCGACAGCGTGTATCTCAAGGGCCCGCAAAAGTGCGCACCGCAATTGCGCGCATTGCTGTACGGCTTTCCCCGCCAGGCACTGCACGCGACACGGCTCGCACTGGAGCATCCGGTCAGCGG
The DNA here is from genome assembly GCA_049580605.1 of Gallionella sp. GTDB lineage: Bacteria > Pseudomonadota > Gammaproteobacteria > Burkholderiales > Gallionellaceae > Gallionella. The sequence continues at coordinate 36,763 of JBAUQH010000047.1, forward strand.
CGACAGGGTGGAATGGGAAGTGCCGCTGCCGCTGGACATGCAGGCGTTGCTGCAGCAAATCAGGGCCACCTTGCATGAACCTGCGTGAGCGCCTGATTATTCCGGACTGGCCCGCGCCGGCCAACGTCCGATCCCTGCAGACCACCCGTGCCGGCGGCATCAGCAGCCCGCCCTTCGACAGTCTCAATCTCGGCGACCATGTCGGCGATGCGCCGCTTGCGGTCCAGCGCAACCGCATGCTGCTCAACCGCCTGATGCCGAGAGAACCGGTATGGCTGAACCAGGCGCATGGCACCACGGTTGCGAACGCAGACAGTGCGAGCTGCCTGCCGCAGGCCGATGCCTGCATCGCGCGTCACCGCGCTGCGGTGTGCGTGGTGATGACCGCGGACTGCCTGCCTGTGCTGCTGTGCGATACGCAAGGCAGCGTGGTTGGCGTCGCGCATGCCGGATGGAAAGGGCTGGCGTCAGGGGTGATCGAGGCCGCCGTGAGCGCGATGGATGCCGCACCGGAAACCGTCATGGCCTGGCTGGGTCCGGCCATCAGCCAGGCCGAATTCGAAGTCGGCGACGAGGTGCGCGCGGCGTTCGTCGCGGTGCAAGCGCAGGCCGCTTCGGCATTCGTATCCGGGCAGAACGGAAAATGGTTCGCCGACCTGTACGTGCTGGCGCGCCAACGACTGAATGCGCTCGGCATTACCCGGGTATACGGCGGCGGCAGTTGCACTTTCGGCGAGCGTGAACGATATTATTCCTATCGCCGCGACGGGGTGACCGGACGCATGGGGACGTTCATCTGGCTGGAGTAGCCGGGGCACGGCGCCAAACTGATATAATCCGCGCCTTGTTTTTCCGGATACTTTCCGGGCGCAGTGGACTGGGAGATTTTTCTCCAATCACTTGTGTCCGGCTTCATAATCGCTGCGATGAGAGAAAATTCCATATCCAGAGTCGGTTTCGTGTCGCTCGGCTGTCCGAAAGCGACCGTGGATTCCGAGCACATTCTCAGCCGGCTGCGCGCCGAGGGCTACCTGATTTCCGGCAGCTATCAGGATGCCGACCTGGTTGTCGTGAACACCTGCGGCTTCATCGACAGCGCGGTGGCGGAGTCGCTGGATGCGATAGGCGAAGCGCTGGCAGAGAACGGCAAAGTGATCGTCACCGGCTGTCTGGGGGCCAAGGGCGAAGTGGTGAAACAGGCGCATCCGGCGGTGCTCGCGGTGACCGGTCCGCATGCAACCGACGAGGTAATGGAGGCCGTGCACCGGCATCTTCCCAAGCCGCATGACCCGTTTGCGGATCTGGTGCCGCCGCAGGGAATACGCCTGACCCCGAAGCATTTCGCCTACGTGAAAATCTCCGAGGGTTGCAACCACCGCTGCACTTTCTGCATTATCCCAAGCTTGCGCGGCGACCTGGTCAGCCGCCCGGTCGGCGATGTGATGCAGGAAGCACAGAATCTGGTCAATGCCGGCGTTAAGGAATTGCTGGTGATCTCGCAGGACACCAGCGCGTACGGCGTGGACGTGAAATACCGCACCGGTTTCTGGGGCGGCAAGCCGCTCAAGAGCCGGATGACCGAGCTGGCCGCCGCGATGAGCGAGCTTTACACGCCGCAAGGAGAGCGTGCATGGGTGCGTCTGCATTATGTATATCCGTATCCGCATGTCGACGAGGTGATCCCGCTGATGGCTGAAGGGAAGATCCTGTCCTACCTGGACATCCCTTTCCAGCATGCCAGCCAGCGCATACTGAAGCTGATGAAGCGGCCGGCCAGCAGCGAAAATGTATTGGCGCGCATCAGGCAGTGGCGCGGAATCTGCCCCGACCTGACATTGCGCAGCACGTTCATCGTTGGCTTCCCGGGCGAGACCGAGGCGGAATTTGCTGAACTGCTGGAATTCCTGGAAACAGCCCAGCTGGATCGCGTTGGCGCTTTCGCGTATTCGCCGGTGGATGGCGCGGTCGCGAATGCGCTGCCCGGCCATGTACCGCCCGAATTGCAGCAGGAACGCCTGGAGCGGTTGATGCTGCTGCAGCAAGGCATCAGCGAACAGCGCCTGAAGCGCAAGATCGGCAGCACGATCAGGGTGCTGGTGGATGAAGTTGACGAAGAGGGTGCGGTTGCGCGCAGTTCCGCTGATGCGCCGGAGATCGATGGCGTGGTGTTCATCGACAACGGTTCGCAGTTGAAGGCGGGGGATTTTGTCGAGGTGGAAATCACCGGTTCAGACGAGCACGACCTCTGGGCCGAAGCCGTGCGGTAATATTCCCGCCCTGCGGGCAGGGTTACCCTTTCGTCGAACTTGCCGCAGAATCGGCCTTGCTGCCGGGCTGATCGTTTCCGGGCTGATCATTTCCGGGCTGATCGTTTTCCGGTGGTGGCATGCCGTCGAACAAGTCCATGTCGCTCTTGAACTGCTGGCGTTCTTGCGGCGACATGTTCTTGAAGTGTTCGCGCATTTCCTTGCGGCGTTCCTCGCGTTGCTCCGGGGACATGCTCTTCCAGTGTTCCTGAATTCTGGCGCGTATCTGATTGCGTTCTTCCGGAGACATTTTATCCCAGTGTGCACGCATTTCCTCGCGTTGAACTGCGTCTGCGCTGGGCGAAACTGCAGACCGGGCACCCGTCATCGCCGGTGTGTCGGCAGCCAGCGCATTCAGGCTGAACCAGGCGGCGAGCGCAACCACCAGCACCGGCAGCCGGCCAATTCCTGACGGCCGGCCTGTCGATCTTATTCGGGCCGGAGTATTGGCGGGGCGTTCCCTGGTTATTGCGGCGAGTGGTGGTGCAGGAACGTCAGGCAATTTATCCATTTATGTTAATTCCGGGAATATCAGGTGCCTGTCATCAAGTTGCGAGCATGGTAGTGCGTGCCTGTAAACAAAGTGTTTTATTTCGGGGCAAAGTTGTAAATATTTGTTTCAACCGCTCTACTGCTGGCTTCCGGGTGCGGCTTCTGTGTATCATTCAAAGATGGCAATTCCACAACGTATCCTGATTGTCGATGACGATGCCCGTTTGCGCGAGCTGTTGTTGCGCTATTTGTCCGAGCAGGGCTTCGAGACCAAGGCGGTTTGCGACGGCAAATCGCTGGATAAGGCATTCGCGCTGAGACGCTACCACCTTCTGGTACTGGACCTGATGCTTCCGGACGAGGACGGTCTGGCGATATTGCGGCGCTTGCGCGGTGCCGGTGAAAACGTCCCGGTGATACTGCTTACCGCCAAGGGGGATGAGATCGACCGCATCGTCGGGTTGGAAATGGGTGCCGACGATTATCTGCCCAAACCGTTCAATCCGCGCGAGCTGGTGGCGCGTATCCATGCCGTTCTGCGCCGCAAGGGATCACAGCCGGTCGGCGCACCCGAAATCGAGGAGAAGCGTGTCGCGTTCGGCGAATGCGAACTGGACCTGGCGACGCGCGTGCTGACCAGGACTGGCGAGCAAATCCCCCTGTCTACCGGGGAATTTGCGCTGCTCAGGACCCTGGTGCTGCATCCGCGCCAGCCGCTTTCTCGCGACAAGCTTATGGAGCTTGCCCGCGGCCGGGATCACGATCCGTTTGACCGCGCCATCGACGTGCAGGTGTCGCGACTGCGCAAACTGATCGAACCCGATCCCGCCAAACCGCGTTTCATCCAGACAGTGTGGGGACACGGGTACGTGTTCGTCCCGGACGGAGCCAGTCCTTGATTCATTTGCCGAGGTCCTTGCTGGCGCGGTCGTTTTTGCTGATTGTTGTGCTGATCGTGCTGTCGCTGGTGGCCTCGGTGGTGATATTCCGTCATGTCCAGCAGGAGCCCCAAGCCAAACAGATGGCGCAGCTGGTCGTGTCAGTAGTCAATTTGACCCGTGCCGCGGTGCTGTCCGCAGCACCCGAGTGGCGTACCGCCCTGCTCGCCGAGCTGGCCGGTTCGGAAGGATTGCGGCTGCACATGGCCGAGGGCCGTGACATGCTCAAGCCGCTGCCGGATCATCCGGAAGAAATGCGCCTGATGATGCAGAAGGTTCGCCAGATCCTGGGCGGCGAAACGCGATTCGCGTCCGAACGCAACGGCGAAGAAGCCCTCTGGGTCAGCTTTTTCATCGGCAAAGAAGAATTCTGGATCGCGCTGCCCAAAGAGCGTTTTGAACAGCCGGTATCCGAGGTGCTGCTGCCATGGAGCCTGTTGGTGTTTGTGATGGCGATTCCCGGCGCCTATTTTACCGCGCGCCAGGTTGCGCGTCCGCTGAAGAAAATCGCCCAGGCCGCAATGCAGGTCGGGCAGGGAACCTGGCCGAAGCCGCTGCCGGAAAACGGAGCGCAGGAAATCGTTACGGTATCGCGCGCCATCAACCAGATGTCTGCCGATCTCGCGGCCAACGAACGCGAGCGAGCGCTGGTACTGGCGGGAATATCGCACGATTTGCGCACCCCGCTGGCCCGGGTGCGGATTGCTGCCGAGTTGAGCGCGGACGAATCGCTGCGCGAGGGGCTGGCTGCCGATGTGGAACAAATGGATGCGGTGATCCAGCAGTTCCTCGACTATGCGCGCCTCGATGAAAACGAACCGAGAGTGCAGAAGAACCTTAAATTGCTGATCCAGGAGGTCGCGCAGCAATTTTCCGCGCATGCGCGGCTGCTGACACTGGAATTGCGCGACGGTATATCTATTCCGGTACGGCCGCTGCTGTTGAAACGCGCGCTCAGCAATCTGCTGGATAACGCGATCAAGTACGGCGGGGGCGAAATCACCGTGCGGCTATGGCGGGAGGATGACAAAATCTTGATCACGGTTGCGGATCGCGGCAGCGGCATTCCCCACGAACAGCATGCAACGGTGAAACGCCCATTTGTGCGGCTCGAATCCGCGCGCAGCAATTCGACCGGATCTGGGCTGGGTTTGGCCATCGTCGAGCGCGCCGCGCGGTTGCACGATGGCGAATTCATCCTGGCTGACAATATTCTGGGAGGCCTGGTGGCCAAACTGGTGTTGCCCATGCCTGTCAATTCGACTGCCATGAGCAGGTAGTTATGCGATGATCATTCCAAAGGCTGAATCCCCGGCGGCAACGAGTCTTTCAGGAACTTCGCCAGGTTTTCCATCGTGGGGGTGAAGGGCGAGCGTCGCCGCCAAACCAGCCCGATGGTGCGCGATGCTCCCGGGGAAGCGAGCGGACGCAGCGCGACACGGGTGCCCGTGTCATGAGATTGCATGCCTGCCAGTGCAGGAATCAATGTGACCCCCAATCCCATGCCGACCATCTGGCGCAGGGTTTCCAGACTGGTCGCACGAAACTCCTCATTTTCGAGCCGCTCCAGACCGCAAGCCTCCAGAGCCTGGTTGCGCAGACAATGTCCTTCTTCCAGCAAAAACAGCCCGGCATTGACCAGTTCATCGATATGCACCTCTTTTGCAGAGGCCAGGGGATGGTCGGCGGGCACGGCTGCCAAAAACGGCTCGCTGAATAGCTCGATGGTTTCCAGGGCGGGATCATCGGCGGGCAAAGGCAGGGCCAGCAGGCCTGCATCCAATTTTCCTTCGGTCAGGTGGGCAAGAATGTGCGGGGTCATTTCCTCTCGCAGCAACATTCGCAATTGGGGAAAGCTTTCATGTATCAATGGCAGCGCATGGGGCAGGTAATACGGTCCCAGTGTGGGTATGACGCCGAGATGAATGGCGCGAACCATCGGATCTTTGATTTGCCGGGACAGTTCGCATATGCGGTTGGCTTCTTCGATGATGCGCCTGGCAGAATCGACGATTTCATGGCCGATGGGTGTGAGGGCCACGCTTTTCAGGCTGCGATCGAACAGGATAATGCCAAGATAGTCCTCCAGCTTCTTGATCTGGGTGGACAGGGTGGATTGACTGACGAAACAGGCTTCGGCTGCATGACCGAAGTGTCCCGCATCTGCCAGTGCAACTACATAGCGCAATTCCTGCAGGGTCATCGTCTGCCTTATATAAAATTGATTCGTAGACTCCATATTCTTCATTCCAAACCTCAACCGGACAAGGTTCAAACCGATAATGTCGACTTCATGGCTACTTTTTGGTATTGGTCTGCACGAATACTGGTGAACGTCAGAAGTCCCGGAAATGCTGAAACTCTAACTGCCCACCCTTGAAGGGTTTGAACCTGCATCCTTTAAAAACGATTTCAGGTCAACCGATCAAATTTAAATTGTTATCCATATTATGAATGAGTGTAACAATTTGTACGATTGATTATTTGAATGTATTCGATTTATAAAATCTTCATTATTGCCTATTGCTGCAAATTCTTGAAGTTTCCTTTATTTACCTGCCTGTCGAGGCATGATTGATTGCGTCAATGAACCCAATTCAAACAATCCGTTAGATTAACCATGACGCTTGAACTTAAATCCCCGCTGTCGGTGGGGTGGTGTAACCGCATGTAACAACCATCGGCAGAGAGGATTGCAAAGCCTTGAAGAAGACGAAGTGATTCTTAAATACTCGGCAAGTTTTATCGGGTTAATTCAAATAACGAGGAGAACAGTAATGACTGACTTTGACAAGATAAGCAGGAGGGATTTTTTTACAATCAGCGGCAAAGCCGGGCTGGCCACCCTGGCGGCAACTGCGATGGGTTCAAATTTGGGAATGGTGCAAGTGGCCGAAGCGGCAAGCATGGGCAAGGGCAGTGTCAGCCCGTTCCGGTTTGCGATCATTACCGACTCGCATCTTTACGATATCGACAACCATAAATTCGATAGTCAGTTGGCCGATGCGGTTGATAAAGTCATGAAAATGAATCCGCTCCCCGATTTCGTCGTGTATACCGGCGATATTGCCCAGAATGGAACGGATACCCAGTTGAAGAAAGGAATCAAGATCCTTTCCAAACTGACCATGCCGGTCCACTACATACCAGGTGAGCATGACTGGTATCTGGACTTGGGAAAAGCATGGCGCGGCCATTTCGGCAGCCCGACCTGGTCTTTCGACCACAAGGGGGTGCATTTCATCGGCATGAACTCCATCCTGTTGCATGATTTCTGGACGCCTGCTGGAATGTCAGCCGAAGAAAGAATGAACATCGTGACCATGCTGGAAAGTCCGATCTGCGGACCTTGGGGTGTGCGGGAAGAACAACTGGATTGGCTGAAAAAGGATGTGAAGAAGCTCAGTCCCGATACGGCTGTGGTTGTCTTCACCCATTCCCCGCTATGGGACTACTACCCGCGCTGGAATTTCCAGACCGAGGATGCGCCAGAGATTCGCGATATACTGAAGAAATTCGATCGCGTGATGGCATTCCATGGCCATGTGCATCAAACGGTCTACAACAAGATCGGCAATATGTCCTCTATCGGGACGATATCCACCTCCTGGCCGTGGCCTTACCCGGATGTCGAGCTGAAATATGCATGGTCGCAAATGCTGCGTTCGGATCCAGCCAATTTCGAGGATGGCGAAGGCGCCCAGCATGTCGATCTGGAGAGCAACTTCACCGGCGTGATGCAGTATGAGCCGTTCGGGGATATGTTGACCCCGCACATGAAAAACGGTTTCAAAATCTAAGGAGGGATGAGAAATGAAACTGAATACTAAAAATGTAGTTACGGGATTGATCGTTCCCATTGCGTTGCTTGGGTTGTTTGCATTCAAGCCTGCACTGGCCAGGGAACCGTATGACAAGGCTGATCTGGCAGATATGCAGAACCAGCTGTTGTCGGCGGTGAATCAGGGTTATGAGCTTTGGCACGGCAGCAAAGCGACAATGAGTACCAATGGCCTGGCCTGCGGTAACTGTCATCCCGATGCAGCCGGAACGAATCCTCAAACATTCCCCAAGTTCCAGGCTGATCTGGGCAAGGTTGCTCCGATAAGGGACATGATCAACTGGTGCATCACGGTCGTGCAGGGTGGGGCAGCGCTTGGTGCCGACAGTCCGGAGATGGTTGCGATGGAGGCCTATGCTTTCAACATGTACCGTGGTCGGCAAATCGATCCCGGTCTGGAGACTGCGCAGACTCCGCCCGACGTGGCGAAATCAGGACGCGGTTATCCATGGAAGGGTTCCGGTATCGGTTTCGACAAGGGCAAAACCGATTACGCGACCCCGCATTTTGCAAAATAAAAGCGCTAGTCGGGATTGGTGATCATCGTCGGATAAATGCCGATTTGATCCGTTCATGGCGGTTTCTCCACCCTGAACGGATCAATTTTCGGCAAAAATACTGTTGAACATTCTTGCAAAAAGCTAACGTGAACAAATCTAAAACTGTTCAATAGCACGTACTGGCAGTAATAACTTTCAGGCTAAAATCTTATGCAAGCGGGGTAGCCCGCTTGTTTTTTTAAAAGGCAAGAAATTGGGAGTGCAAGATGAAAATAATACGATTCCTGATTGTAATGTTGCTGGGCATTTTTCCAGTCTGGTCAAACTCATGGGCTGAACAGACTTGCGATAAATCCTTTCCGATGTCGGCTCCGGTCAAACGCTTCATCGACAACGGCGACGGCACGCTGACCGATGTCGAACCCGATC
>JBAUQH010000048.1:0-4485 GCA_049580605.1 Gallionella sp.
GTCCCCAACCGGCATGGCTCAGGCAAACGACTGGCGGTCGAACGGCATGCGCCGCATGCGCTTGCCGGTCAGCTTGAACACCGCGTTGGCGACCGCCGGCGCGATCGGCGGCAGGCCAGGTTCGCCGAGGCCGGTGGGTGTCTCGCGGCTTTCGACGATATGCACCTCGACACGCGGCATTTCGGAATAGCGCAGCGGCGGATAATCGTTGAAATTGGATTGCATCACGCGGCCCTTGTCCAGCGTGATCTCGCCATGCAGCGCGGCGGACAGTCCGTACGCGATCGCGCTCTCGATCTGCTGGTGCACGCCGTCCGGATTGACGACCTGGCCGCAATCGACCGCGGCCACCACGCGATGCACGCGGATCTTGCCGCTTTCCAGCGACACTTCGGCGACCTCGGCGACATAGCTGCCGAACGATTTGTGAACCGCGGCACCGTAGGCATGGCCGGCGCGCAGTTTCGTCCTGCCCCAGCCGGCTTTCTCCGCGGCGAGTTTCAGCACGCCGCGGTAACGCGAGTCCTCGGGCAGCAATCCCAGCCGGTATGCGACCGGATCTTTCTTCGCAAGATGCGCAAGTTCGTCGATCATCGTTTCGACCACGAACGCGGTATGCGAATGCCCGACCGAGCGCCACCACTGGACCGGCACCTCGTTCTTCGTGGTATGCAGTTCGACCTGCAGGTTCGGGATCGCATAGGGCACATCCGCCGCGCCTTCCACCGAGGTCGCATCGATGCCGTTATGCACGATGAAGCCCTCGAAGGGTGAACCGGCCACGATGGACTGGCCGACGATGGTGTGTGTCCACGCCAACGGTTTGCCGTTCTTCGCGATGCCCGCCTCGATGCGGTCTGCCCACATCGGCCGGTAATAGCCGCCCTGGGTGTCGTCCTCGCGCGTCCACACCACCTTGATCGGCTGCCTGATCGCAACCGCCGCCTGCACCGCCTCGGTCACGAAATCCGAGTGCGGATTCGCGCGCCGGCCGAAGCCGCCGCCGAGGAAGGTGGTATGGATTTCCACCTGTTCCGGCTTCAGCCCAGCGGTCTTCGCCGCCATGTTGCGGTCCGTCGTCTGCATCTGCGTGCCGGTCCAGATCGTGCATTGATCCGGCTTCAGGTCCACCACCACGTTCAGCGGCTCCATCGCGGCATGCGCGAGATACGGCACCTGATATTCGGCGCTGACGGTCTGGTGCGCTTCCTTCATGCCTTTCACCGGATCGCCATTCGTGCGCGCCACCATGCCCGGCGTTTTTGCCAGTTCGAAATATTCCGCAAACAGCTTCGGGGTGGACAGCGCGGCGCCCGGCCCCTCGTCCCAGTCGATCTCGAGCAGGTCGCGCGCGATCTTCGCGGGCCAGAAACCGGAAGCGGCAACCGCGATCCCGGTCGGCACCTGGTAGACGCCCTGCACCCCCGCGACCTTGCGCGCCTCGGTCGCATCGAAACGCTTCACCTTGCCGCCGAACACCGGGCTGCGCGCGATCACCACCGTCAGCATGCCGGGCACATTGACGTCCAGGCCGAACTGCGCGGTGCCGTTGATCTTGGCCGGCGTGTCGAGGCGCCGGGTCGGTTTGCCGATGATCCTGAAATCCTTCGGCGATTTCAGCGCGACCTGCTCGGGCAGCGGCAGCTTGTTCGCCGCATCGGCCAGCGCGCCGTAGCTCGCGCGCCTGCCGCTGGCGGCATGGATCACCTGGCTGTTTCCGGCATGGCATTCGCTTTCCGGCACGCCCCATTGCTGCGCCGCGGCACTGATCAGCATCATCCTGCCGCTGGCGCCGACACGCCTGAGCTGGTCCCACGACGAGGGGATGCTGGAACTGCCGCCGGTCATCTGCATGCCCATGCCGGGGCGGTTGTACACCGCGGCGACCGGCGCGGACACCACGCTGATGCGGCTCCAGTCGGCTTCCAGTTCCTCGGCGATCAGCATCGGCAGCGAAGTGTAGACACCCTGCCCCATCTCGGACTTGTTCACCACGATGGTGATGTTGTCGTCCGGCGCGATGCGGATGAATGCATTGGGCGGAAAGACTTCCTTCGGCGGCGCATCGGCCGCCCAGGCACGGCCGCCCTTGTTCGGCAAATAGAAACTGATTAAAAGTCCGCCCGCCAGTGCGGCGGAATCCTTGAAAAACTTGCGGCGCGCCGGATCAGGCACATCCGGATTCGACACATGCTGATTCGACACTTCCTGATTTCGGGCAACCGCATTGTTCAGCGTGGTTTCGGTTTTCATGCGGCACCTCCCTTCATCCCGGCAGCTTTCTGAATTGCCGAACGGATGCGGTTGTAGGTGCCGCAACGGCACAGGTTTCCGTCCATCGCGTCGCTGATCTGCGATTCGCTGGGATGCGGATTCTCCATCAGCAGCGCGGCGGCCGACATGATCTGCCCGGACTGGCAGTATCCGCATTGCGGCACGTCCACCTCCTGCCACGCGGCTTGCACCGATTTGCCCAGCGCCGATGCGGCCAGTCCCTCGATCGTGGTCACCTGCTTGCCGCTGGCCATCGATACCGGCGTCACGCACGAGCGTACCGCGCGGCCGTCCAGGTGCACGGTGCATGCGCCGCACGCGGCGATGCCGCAGCCGTACTTGGTGCCGGTCAGCTGCAGATGGTCGCGCAGCACCCATAACAATGGCGTGCCGGGGTCGGCATCGACCTTCGTTTTGTTACCGTTGACGGTTAAAGTGATCATGAGCATATCTCCTGCTTGTTGGGTCGGACTGCTTCGGGCGTTTGAGTCGGTTTGCTGTTCCGGATGGCGCCGGCCGATTTCGCCGGCTGGTTACGGATCGAAATGAGATGCGCGAGGATGGCCACCGCAATCTCCGGCGGCGTGCGGCTGCCGATGCGCAGGCCCACCGGCCCGTGCAGGCGGTCGATCTCCTGCGCGGTCAGGTCGAACAGCGCGAGCCGCTCGCGGCGTTTTGTATTGTTGGCTTTGGATCCGAGCGCGCCGACATAGAACGCCGGCGATTTCAGCGCTTCGAGCAGTGCCATGTCATCCAGTTTGGGATCGTGGGTCAGCGCGATGATCGCGGTCGCGCTGTCCGGCTGCAGCGCGATCACCGCATCGTCCGGCATTTCGCCGCTCAAGGTTGTATCGGGCACGTCCCAGGAGGCGCGCATTTCCGCGCGCGGATCGCAGACGTGCACCTCGTAGTCCAGTGCCTGGGCCATGCGCGCCAGATAGGCGGAAGTCTGGCCGGCGCCGATGATCAGCATGCGCCAGCGCGGGCCGTGCACCGTGACCAGAGTCGAGCCGTCGAAGGAAATATTGTCGCTGCGGCCGGCGTCGTCGAGTTCGACCTGCCGCGTAGCCAAGTGCAAGGTGCGCCCGACCAGCCGGTGCGCCTGGACCAGCTGCAGCAGCTGCGCGACCCAGTCGCGGTTCTTTGCAGGTTCCCGGGTATGTGCAGGCTGGATATGAACAGGTTCCCTGGATTGCATAGGCTCGACGACCACGCGGATCACGCCGCCGCACGGCAGTCTGAATCGCCGGGCTTCTTCCTTGGTGACGCCGAAGGTCAGCACCTCGCAGCGGTCGCTCGGCAACTCGCCGCGCTTCGCGCGCAGCACCAGGTCATCCTCGATGCAGCCGCCGGATACCGATCCGACTGCCTGTCCGTCGCCGCGCAGCGCGAGCATCGCGCCGGGCGCGCGCGGGCTGGAGCCGAAGGTTTCCACCACCGTGACCAGCCACAGGGACTGGCCCGTTGCCTGCCATTCGTGCAGGGTTTTCAGTACAGAAAGATCAACGCTATCCATAAATCCTCCCTCGTACCGGACAACACGCCTCCAGCGGACGATTATTGTCCCAGAGATTCGCTCGGGTTTCCACTCGCTGCGGTACCAATTTGTATCCGCGCAAGCCGTCTCTTGTTTAATACCCAACTATCCCTTGTTTATTCAATAGTTAGCGTTGGGTTAATTAAATAGTTCGCGTTGGCCGAAACCGCAAGCAGCTGCTACTGCAAACCATTATTCACTGCCAAGAATCGAATATGGCTTACCAACATGAAAGGTAAGGAGCATACCGTCAGGCTGGATGTCGACAAGACCGCCGCTTCCCCCGACGATCCCGAAGGCAACCTGTTCGGCCTGGCGCATCGGTCGCCGCTGGTTGCAAAGCACAACGCGGAAGCCGAGGGGGGGTAAAGCTTTCCGGCGACCCGCCGTTCGGCGGCGTGGAATAGTCAGGCGAACCGGCCCCGGATAAAACGAAACGATCAGGCCGGGGCCGTCCCCTTTTTCTGGATCGTGCCCTGATTCTTGTTCGTAACCGGTTTCTTTTTGAACGGCCGTTTTTTTGCCGGCTTCTTGTCGACCGCCAGGGCCTTCTTCTCTGCGGCTTTTTTTGCCGCCGCCCGCTCGGCTGCCGCCTTGGCCGCCTGTTCGGCCGCGATCCGGGCCTCGATCCGCTTGGTCACGATCTCGCCGCTGGCCGCCGCAAAGTTCAGCGC
>JBAUQH010000049.1:0-10626 GCA_049580605.1 Gallionella sp.
CGGTCGAACAGCGTATCTTTGCTGGTCAACATAATCACGGGGGTTTTTCTGAAATGCTGGTGCTTTTTGATTAGTGCGCATGTTTGATAGCCATCCAGGCGCGGCATCATCACATCCACGAAAATAACATCCGGCTGGTTATCCACCACCTTGGCCAGGCCGTCAAACCCGTCTTCCGCGAGAATGACCTTGCATCCCGCCTGAGACAAAAATATCTCTCCACTGCGTCTTATGGTGTTGCTGTCGTCGATCAGCAACACCTTCACACCCGACAGCGGCAGGTCCTCGCTCATCTAGCTTCCTTTTGCGTTGGCACAGGTTTACTCTGCATTCTGAGTGTAATTGATAATATCAATGCTATCGTATCTCGCTCGCGCTGTCATGGGTATTTACCTCCGCCAGAATTGCGGCGTGAACAGGATCAGCACCGTAAATATTTCCAGCCGGCCGACCAGCATGGCTGTGGTGCAAACCCAGATCTGGAAATTCGACAGCACACCGTAATTGCTGGATGGACCCACCGTACCAAGTCCGGGGCCGGCGTTGTTGATGCATGCAATAATTGCGGAAAAAGCAGAGATGAAATCCATCCCGCTGATCAATAGCACGAAAGTCAGGATCGCCACTGTCATGAAATACAGGAAAATAAATCCCAGGACTGCAAACACGATATTGTTGGGCACGACATTCCCGCCTATCTTCATCGGGTTGATCGCTGTCGGGTGCAACAGCCTTAGGAACTCCCGACTGGCCTGCTTTACCAGCACCAGGCTTCGGACCATCTTGATGCCTCCCCCGGTTGACCCGGAGCTGACTGCAATGCAACTGAGGAACAGCATCCACATCGGTGCGAAAATTGGCCATTTATTGTAGTCGACGCTGGTAAAACCACAGTCGGTTGCAATGGATACCAGATTGAAACTTGCATTGCGCAAGGCGGTCCAGAAACTCGCGTAGGTTCCCTGCCACCTCAGAAATATTGCAATGCCAACACAGCTTGCCAGTATCAGACCGAGCGTTGCGAGTGCCTCGCTATCATGCCAATACAATTTCAGGCTTTTTTCCCGCCACACCAGAAAATGTGTGGAGAAATTCATCGCCGCCAGCAGCATGAATACTATCAGCACGATCTCGATCGCGGGGGAATTGAAATAGCCGATACTGGCATCATGGGTCGAAAATCCCCCCAGACCCATCGTGGCAAAGGCGTGGCAGATCGAATCCAGCCAGTTCATGCCAACCAGCCTCAAGGCCAGAATGCAGGCAATCGTAATCCCCAGGTAGACCAGCCATAGATTGCGCGCAGTCTCGGTGATGCGCGGCGTGAGTGCAGTGTCCTTCATCGGCCCAGGCGTTTCGGCCCTGAACAATTGACGCCCACCAATACCGAGCAGCGGCAGGATCGCCACAGCCAGTACGATGATGCCCATGCCGCCCAGCCAGTTCAACTCATGCCGCCAGATATTGATCGCAGGCGGAAGATAGTCCAGACCGACCAGTACCGTTGCCCCGGTGGTGGTCAAACCCGACATGGTTTCGAAATACGCATCGGAAAACGACAGGCCATTGATCACCAGCAACAACGGCAATGTCGCAACCGCCGGCATCGCCGTCCACATGGCGACAACCAGCAGGTAGCCGTGCCGCACGGAAAGTTCGCCCCGGTAGCGGCGCGTCAACAGCCACATCAGAAACCCGATCGCCGATGTCCAGACCATTGCCATCAGGAAATCGGGCAGCGTTCCGTCGTCGTATACCAATGATGCCGCCAGCGGAAGCAGATACGCAACGCTGAATACCACCAGCATGAGGCCCAATACATGAACAACCGTCAGTGCGCGATGCATCAGAAAAAACCGATTTTGACCTGGAACAGCTTCTCGACCTTGCGCACCATCACCTTGTCGATGACAAAGACGATTACATGGTCCTCGGCTTCGATGACCAGGTCATGGTGCCCCATGATGACTTCCTCGCCGCGCACGATAGCGCCTATGGTCGCCCCCCTGGGCAGGTCAATCTCATCGATGCGCCTCCCGACCACCCGGGAGGACTGGCGATCGCCGTGCACCACCAGTTCAAGCACCTCAGCCGCGCCGCGCCTGAGGGAATGGACCGCCGCGACATCTCCCTGGCGTACATAGGCAAGCAAAGAGCCGATCGTGACATGCGCCGGCGAAAGTGCGATATCGATCTTGCCGCCCTGCAACAGATCCACGTAGGCGCTGCGGTTGATCAGCGCGATCACCTTGCCGGCACCGCCCTGCTTGGCGAGCAATGCCGACATGATATTGTTTTCGTCGTCGTTGGTCAGCGCGCAGAATACGTCCACCTCATCGATATGCTCCTGATGCAACAGCTTTTCATCCGTACCGTCGCCATTCAGCACCAGCGTGCTGGTCAGTTCACCGGCCAGTTTCTGGCAGGATTTCTTGTTGTACTCAATCAGTTTGACCTGATAGTCATGTTCCAGCGCCTTGGCTAGGCGCAATCCGATATTGCCGCCGCCAACGATCATCACGCGCTTGGAAGGCTTGTCCATGCGGCGCATCTCCTTGAGCACGCTGCGGATGTTGCCTGTTGCGGCAATGAAGAATATCTCATCCCCCTCCTCAATCACCGTCGTGCCCTCGGGAATCAGCGGGCCGTCCTTGCGGAAGATCGCCGCGACGCGGGTATCGACCTGCGGCATGTTGGTGCGCAGAAAACTGAGCGGACGCCCCACCAGCGGCCCGCCCTGAAAGGCACGCACCGCCACCAGCGATGCCTTGCCCTGGGAAAATTTCTGTACCTGCAGCGCTTCGGGGAATTCGATCAGCTTGACGATATAGTCGGTGAGGATCTGTTCCGGACAAATCGAGAAGTCGACGCAGAAATTTTCCTTGCTGAAAACTTCGGGACGCGCCAGGAAATCGGCAGAACGGATCCGAGCGATCCGTGTCGGCGTGTTGTACAGGCTGGCTGCCAGCTTGCAGGCAACCATGTTGACCTCGTCGCTCTGCGTGACGGCCAGCAGCATATCGGTATCGGCTATTCCGGCCTGTTCGAGCACCGAAGGATGGCCTGCATTGCCCGTCAGGGTGCGCAGATCCAGGCGGTCCTGCAACTGGTGCAGTTTCTCGCCATCGGTATCCACCACCGTGATGTCGTTTGCCTCGTTGACCAGGCTTTCAGCCACGGTGGAACCGACCTGTCCTGCACCAAGTATCAATATTTTCACCCGGCCCCCTTATGAACTTACAGCTGTGCCCGTATCCAGCTTTTCCATTCCCTGAACAGTTTTTCGTCCCGCGCCGCTATGACCGATCTCTGCCAGATATCGCCAAGTGAAAAATCGTCTGTTTCGATGCAGCATGCGTGGCCGCCCGATTCAAGAAATATCAGCGCGCCGGCCGCATAGTCCCAGAGCTTCTGGCCACCGTGCAAGTACATATCATAACGACCGACCGCGGTGTAACACCAATCCAATGCGCTCGCACCAAAGTTGCGCTGCGAAGAATAGGGTGGATTAGCGGCCAGTTCAGTGACCAGCTTTTTGGCGAGGCGCTTCAGGTCCACACTGGCCAGTGCCTTTTCCAGCGGAACAACTGTAGCGTGATCATGCATTTTTTCACCGTTCAGAAAAGCGCCGCGCTCGAGTTCGGCGGCAAATATCTCGTTTCCAACCGGATCGAATACCACGCCCAGCACGCTCTTTCCGCCACGCAGCAGCGCAACGGATACCGCAAAGTACGGCAGGCCGCGCACGAAATTTGACGTGCCGTCTATCGGATCGACACACCATAGCCCGTCATGCCCGACCTCCCACAGTGCATGCTGTTCTGCTGCGCTCATTTCCTCCCCCAGCACCGGCACGTTGACTATCGCCTGGAGTCTTTTGGACAACGCGCTTTGCGCGGCGATATCCGCCTCGGTGCATAGGCTGCCGTCACCTTTGTGCTGGTGCACCACCTTGAGATAGCGCGGCATTATTTCTTCTGCAGTCACCAGCTTCACTGCCGCGATGACCGCCTTGAGAAGGGCACTCATTCCGGCCGAATTGTTCATGCCGGGCTTCTTATGCCATCTGGAGTTTCACTGCGCCATTTGATCGAACAGCCCATGCTGGCGATCTGATCGCGAGGCCCCTGCCCGGTCCTGGCCACTTGCACCATCGCATCGA
Organism: Gallionella sp.; assembly: GCA_049580605.1. Taxonomy (GTDB): domain Bacteria; phylum Pseudomonadota; class Gammaproteobacteria; order Burkholderiales; family Gallionellaceae; genus Gallionella. The sequence continues at coordinate 4,163 of JBAUQH010000049.1, forward strand.
ACAGGTCGCGCGGTGCATCGGCCACCGCCTCCTTGCGAGATGCATCAAGCCTGCCGCGGTATTGCAGCTCCAGGCTGGCGTTGAAGCCGAAAAAGTCAGGCGTGCATACCGCCCCATACTCCCTGGCCACGTGCTGCGTTTCGTCCCAGACATAGGGAAACGGGTAACCGTATTGCTTTGCAATCTTACGCATATTGTCAAATGAATCCTCTTCATAGTCGGCCGGATCGTTGGACATGATCGCGATCGTATTGATGCCGTACTGTTGCAATTCGCGCGTATCGCGGATGATGCGGTCACGAATCGACTTCACGTAGGGACAGTGATTGCAGATGAACATCACCAGCAGGCCGTTCTTGCCGCGTGCACCGGACAGGTTGTAACGCTTGCCATCCACGCCGAGCAGATCAAATTCACGTGCTTTCCATCCAAAATCACAAAGGGGCGGTTGCAGACTGGCCATTTCAATTTCCTGACAATATTGTTGAAGCCATTATATTATCACGACGACTACCTTGTTCATTTACGCTCCATCATGCCGCGTTTCTACTGTCCTCCTCCGATCCCGTTCAGCGGATCATTCGATCTCCCGCCGGATGCCGCTCACCACGCTTCCCGCGTGCTTCGCTTAAGAAAGGGCGACCCGGTCGAAATATTCGACGGGATCGGCAGCGCGTGCCAAGGCATGATTAGCGATCCCGGCCCCAGGCGGGTTACTGTCGCCGGCATTGCCAAGAGCGTGAACATGCCCGAATCACCGTTGCATACCGTGCTGGCACAGGCGCTTTCCAGCAGTGAAAAGATGGATTGGGTGATCCAGAAATCGAGCGAACTGGGCGTCACTGAAATCCAGCCGCTTGCAACCGAACGCAGTGTGGCCAGACTTTCCGCCGAACGCACTGCAAAACGGCTCGAACACTGGAAACAGGTTGCGATTTCGGCATGCGAACAATGCGGCCGCAACGTGTTGCCTCAGATACATCATCCGCTTGATATCATCGAATGGCTTCAGCAGTCCGGAACGATATCCGGAAGCAGGTATATTTTTCTGCACGACGGCACGGCCAGCCTGCATCATCAACCCAAGCCAGAAGGGAAGGCAGTTTTGCTGGTCGGTGCGGAGGGCGGGTTTTCCCTTGCGGAGCGCGAGACAGCGATACAATGCGGATTCGTCCCGATCCGCCTGGGTGCCCGCGTGATGCGCACCGAGACGGCAGCGATAGCGGGACTCGCAGTGCTGCAAACGCTGTGGGGGGACTTTTAGCCGGCTATCACGCGGTGCAGAATACATCCCGCATCATGCCAACCAGCTTGAGGGTGCGCAAATCGCCAATACGGTAGTAAACCCGATTTGCGTCCTTGCGTGTTGCCAATACTCCCTTGTCGCGTAGTATCGACAGATGCTGGGATATATTGCTTTGCGAAGTTCCCACCTGTTCAACAATGTCCTGCACGCTGACTTCCTGATCCCCGAGTATGCATAATATTTTCAAGCGCAACGGGTGGGCGATTGCCTTTACTGCTTCAGCGGCCTGGCGTATGTCCTCATCTCTGTCAATCAACTTGCTTGCCATCATTGTGTCCCAATCCTGTTAATTTACCCGCCGAGCAACGTACCAAGCAGATCAAATTCGTCTAAAATGAAATATCCTAAAATTTACCATATGCTTATATTCTACATCAATGGACGTCACCCCTGTTTTACTGCTTATTCTTGACGGTTTTGGCTACCGTGAGGACCCTGACAGCAATGCCATCCTGGCTGCCCGCAAACCAAACTTCGACAGGCTCTGGCACGATTATCCTCACACGCTGATCAACGCTTCCGAAAAGTACGTCGGCCTGCCTTCCCTGCAAATGGGGAACTCCGAGGTGGGGCACCTCAACATTGGTGCGGGTCGCGTGGTCTACCAGGACCTGAGCCGCGTCGACATTGATATTGAGGATGGCAATTTCTTTTCCAACCCCGCTCTGAGCAACGCCGTTTCCCTGGCCAGCAAAAATGGCGGCGCATTGCATATCATGGGTTTGCTCTCGCCTGGCGGCGTGCACAGCCACGAAAATCATATCTTCGCCATGCTCGAGATGGCCGCCCGGAAAGGACTGAAGAAGGTTTATCTGCATGCCTTTCTGGACGGTCGCGATACACCGCCCAGGAGCGCGGCGCTTTCGTTGAAATTACTGCAGGATAAGTGCACGTCACTTGGGGTTGGCCGCATTGCCAGCATCGTCGGACGCTATTACGCGATGGATCGGGACAATCGCTGGGATCGTGTCCAGCTAGCCTATGACCTGCTCACCCAGGGTCGTGCCGAATTTTCAGCAACCAGTGCACTGGAAGGACTGGAATCGGCCTATGCCAGGGAAGAATCCGACGAGTTCGTCAAACCGACCGCCATCGTTCCGGGTGGCGCCAAACCGGCTGCGATGCTGGATGGCGACGTGGTCATATTCATGAATTTCCGCGCCGACCGAGCCCGCGAGATTACCCGCGCGCTTACCGACCCCTCTTTCGACGAATTTGTCCGCGCCCGTGTCCCGGAATTGGCCGGCTTCGTCACATTAAGCCGCTACGGCGAAGATTTCGATTTTCCCTGTGCATACACCCAGGAGCCGATACACAACGGTTTCGGAGAATACCTGTCAAATCTCGGACTCAGGCAATTGCGCATTGCCGAAACTGAAAAGTATGCCCACGTAACCTACTTCTTCAACGGCGGAAGGGAACAGCCCTATCCGGGAGAAGACCGCATTCTGGTGCCCTCACCCAAGGTCGCCACCTACGATCTCAAGCCGGAAATGAGCGCATTCGAGGTGACCGACAAGCTTGAAGCGGCGATTCTGAGCCGGAAATATCACGCCATCATCTGCAACTATGCAAACGGCGATATGGTCGGGCATACCGGCAACATGGCTGCGGCCACGCTTGCGATCGAGGCCCTGGATCGCTGCATCGGGCGCGTGGTCAAGGCGATGTTATCGACCGGCGGCGAAGTCATCATCACCGCGGATCACGGCAATGCCGAACAAATGCAGGATAACACGACGCACCAGGCGCATACCGCACACACGCTGAACCCCGTTCCTTTCCTGTACATCGGACGCAGGGCCCAACTCGGCGAGGGTGGTTCGCTGCGCGATCTCGCCCCCAGCCTGTTGGCCATGATGGGCCTGCCGCAACCCGCAGAAATGACCGGGCACAGTCTTATCCGGTTGTCTGATGAAAGATGAATTGTGAAGGATTGTTCTCAGTTTTCGCTGCACCTGGCGGGCACAGGATAAAAGACTCAACCAGGGTTCCGGCGCACGCCTGCCGCAGATTTTTCCTGCTTTATTCTGTCATTCATTTCATGTCTGCCGTGTTCTGCTGTGCCGCGCACGCCGGCCAGCAGGAAAAACTGGACAATCTCCGTAAACGCATTGCGGTCGTCCAGCAGAACATGGACAAAACCAGCGAGTCGAAGATCGAAGTTGTCGACGCGCTGCGCGAATCCGAACGCGCCATCAGCAACCGCAACCGCAAACTCGCTGAAATCGCTGCGCAGCAGCATGCAGCCGACCAGAAGCTCGGCAAACTGCAGGAACAGCAGCGTAAATTAACTTCCAGCATGACCGAACAGCAATCGCTGCTCGGCAGAATGCTTTACCAGCAATACCTCGGCGGCAACAAGGAATACCCGAAACTGATATTGAACGGCCAGGACCCCAACCAGATATCCCGCGACCTACTCTATTACCGGTACATAGCACGCGATCGCGCCGCCACCCTTGCCGCCCTGCGCAGCAATCTGGCTGCCCTGAATACGCTCAATACTGCGACAAGCCAGCAGCGCGAAGAGCTGGCTTCGCTACGCACACAGCAGTCGGCGCAAAGAGTGTCCCTGGTCAAGGAACAACATGCCCGGCGACAGGTTCTGGGCAAGATCTCGCGCCAGCTTCGCATGCAACGGCGCGAGATCTCGCGCCTGCAGCGCGACGAAAATCGCCTTTCGCAACTGGTCAGCCAGCTGACCAGCGTGCTCGCCCAGCCGGCAGCAACGCCAATGCTGCGCAATGACAAGCTTCCGGACAACCGCTTCGACGGCCGGCCTTTCGACCAGTTGAAAGGCAAACTCGCACTGCCGGTCAAGGGGGAGCTTACCAATCGCTTCGGCACACCGCGTCCGGGCAGCACGGTCGACTGGAAAGGGCTATTCCTCAGAACTTCCGACGGACAGCCTGTCAAAGCAATAGCCGCCGGACGCGTGGTGTTTGCCGACTGGCTGCGCGGTTTCGGCAACCTGATCATTATCGATCACGGCGAAGGATACATGAGTTTGTACGCGAATAACGAAACGCTCTACAAACAGGTCGGGGATGTGCTGCGCGGCGGAGACACCATTGCGGCGGCAGGCAATACCGGCGGCAACGAGAATTTCGGTTTATACTTTGAACTGCGCCACCAGAGCAAGCCGCTCGATCCGATGAAGTGGATGGCAACAAAACAGCGTTGAGGTAACTATGAAACTTTTGCAAAAGGCGGGTTTGGTCGGACTGGGTCTGTTTGCGGGCGTGGGCATCAGCCTCCAATTTTCCGCGATGGCGGACAAGGAACCGCTCGCCACGCCGCTGCCAGTTGAAGAATTGCGCGCCTTCTCCGAGGTTTTTGGCCGCATCAAGAGCGACTATGTCGAACCGGTCACCGACAAGAAGCTGATTACTGACGCGATTGCCGGCATGCTGAACGGCCTGGATCCGCATTCGGCCTATCTGGATGCGGATGCATTCAAGGAACTGCAGGTCGGCACACACGGCGAATTCGGCGGACTCGGTATCGAAGTCGGAATGGAGGATGGCGTGGTCAAGGTCATTTCCCCGATTGAAGACACCCCTGCCTACCAGGCTGGCATAAAACCGGGCGACTTCATCATCAAGATCGATGACACGCTGATCAAGGGCATGTCGCTGAACGATGCGGTCAAGCTCATGCGTGGCAAGCCTGGCAGCAAAATTGTCCTGACCATAATCCGGAAAAACGAACCCAAGCCTTTTGAAGTCACCCTGGTGCGCGCCGTCATCAAGGTGCAAAGCGTGAAGTTCAAGATGATCGAACCCGGATACGGCTTCGTGCGTATCACACAGTTTCAGGAAATGACCGGAGAAAACCTGGCATCTTCGCTGGAAAAACTCGTCAAGGAAAACAAGGGGCCGCTCAAGGGTCTGGTGCTCGATTTGCGCAATGATCCCGGCGGACTGTTGACTGGGGCGGTTGCCGTTTCCTCAGCCTTCCTGCCGCAGGGCGCGCTGGTGGTTTATACCGAGGGCCGTACCGAAGACGCTAAAATGCGCCTGACCGCCAACCCGGAAAATTATTTGCGCAGCAGCAACGAAAAGGACTATCTGAAAAAGTTGCCTGATTCGATCAAGAGCGTACCGCTGATCGTTCTGGTAAACGCCGGCACCGCGTCAGCATCCGAAATCGTTGCCGGCGCGCTGCAGGATCACAAACGTGCGGTGATCATGGGGGAGCAGACATTCGGCAAGGGGTCCGTGCAAACGGTCCTGCCTCTGGGCAATGGTACCGGTATCAAACTTACCACGGCACGTTACTACACACCGGGAGGACGCTCCATTCAGGCCAAGGGCATTGAGCCGGACATTCTGGTTGAAGACCCATCCTCCGCCGGACGCGACAGTGGCATACTCCGTTTGCGTGAAGTTGATCTGAACAAGCATCTGACCAATGACAGGCCATCGCACAAAAGAAATCCTGAGGTAATCGATGAAAATATCCTCCCTGTGCCGGACGCCGGCGAAAACGGATCACAGCGTGCGCCGGCCGAATTCGGCTCCAAAGACGACTACCAGCTTAATCAGGCATTGAATCTCCTTAAGGGAATGCAGATACTGCAGGGCAGATAACTTAACTATTGCGGGTTCAAAATGAGTGACGCCTTTGAACTTCAGAAACAACGTGAAATCGTATTCAGTGCCGGACCTCCCGGACAGCTATCCCGCGCCTATACGCTTCTGTCCGGACTGCCCGACTGCAAGGTCGAATATGGCGAAGCGCCGAACACTTTGCGCGTCACCTATAATCTGCATCACTATACCCTCAGCGGCCTCGAAGACGGCCTGACCAAGGAAGGATTTCAGCTCGATCACAGTCCACTGCACAGCATCGGACGCAAAGTGATTTACTATTGCGAGGATACTGTCTGCCACAATCTGGACATTCCGGTGCAGTCCACAAAAGAATTCCAGCGCGAAGTGTTCGTCAAGGCTTACGACCACGAACCGCACGGCGATCATGATGACACGCCGCCAGAATTTCGCGAATACAGGTAACTTTCCTGGCTCCCAATAAAAAACCCTCAGGTTCTCACCTGAGGGTTTTTTATTTGTAAGGAGTCTGACGATGACCTACTTTCACATGGGTAATCCACACTATCATCGGCGCGGAGTCGTTTCACTGTCCTGTTCGG
>JBAUQH010000050.1:0-42558 GCA_049580605.1 Gallionella sp.
GCTTGCGGCATTTAGGGCATAGCCCCATCCAATCGTCCTGCATATCGGGAAGACTGATTACCGTTCCCATGATTGCCTTGTGCCCCTGCGCATTTGGCTTAACAGGTTGCAGTCCCGATTCTTCCACCCTGCAGCCTTTAGATGCCTATATCGGCCAACCAGCATGCAGAACTAGGAAGTTTTCAACGGTGAATTTGGTTTTCTGCCTGGCGAAGCCGGTGGTGTATACCCGGCTACCCTGTAGATTGTCCCCTCCGATTTCTTGCCCTTGTTAAACCTGATTGATTGGCAAGCCACAATTTCATGCATGGCTGTAAGTTCTGCCAACTGCAAACGCACGGAAGCAAGCGAGATACCCGTTCCGATAGCAATCTCTTTGTCGAGCTGTTCACCATGCATCTTCATGTATTGCAGGATTTCATTCATAAGATCACTGGCGTGCACCAATACGGACGTGATGCCACTGTACTCTTATTAACAGCCAAATGTGGGATATTCGACGGCCGCCAAGACAACTTCTAGAAATTGGCGGCTTATAGCTGTTCATTGCCGGGTATGTTGTTGAGGTGCCCGACGCGATAAATCTGGGCTGTGGCGCGAAATCGTCTTGTTTCACTGAGGCTCCGCTTTTCTCCTTTCCCCTGAGCGCCGCCGAGTGGCGCAGGCCGGCAGGCCACAGCGAAATGGTTTTGATTTCGCCGGGCTATAACTCGACAATTACCGGGGTGTGATCCGACGGTCGCTCCAATTTCCGCGGTGACCTGTCGATCACGCACCCCCTGCATTGCGCGACCAAGGGTTTGCTGATCAGGATATGGTCGATGCGCAAACCGTGGTTGCGGCGGAAGCCCATCATCCGGTAGTCCCACCAGGTGAACGATTTTTCTTCCTGTTCGAACAGGCGAAAGCTGTCGTGCAGACCGAGCTGAACCAGGCTGCGGAACTTCTCGCGTTCCAGTTCGCTGACCAGCACATTGCCTTCCCATGCCTTCGGGTCGTGCACGTCGCGGTCTTCCGGTGCGATGTTGTAATCGCCGAGCAGCACCAGCTTCGGATAGCGCAGCAGTTCCCGCTGCAGCCAGTCGTGCAGCGCGGTCAGCCATCTCAATTTGTATTGGTACTTGTCGGAATCGACGCTTTGCCCGTTGGGAATATAAACGTCGACCACCCGGATATTGCCATAGGTTGCGGCGATGACGCGCTTCTGGTCATCGCCGAGGTCCGGAATGCCGTGCTGCACATCGTGACCGGGAATGCGGCTCAGGATCGCGACACCGTTGTAGGTCTTCTGCCCGCTGAATACGCTTTGATAACCCGCCGCCAGCAATTCGGAATGAGGGAAATCGCTGTCCTGCTGTTTGGTTTCCTGCAGACACAATACATCTACCGGATTCCGGGCCAGCCAGTCCAGCACGTGCGGCAGGCGCACTTTCAGTGAATTGACGTTCCAGGTAGCCAGTTGCATATTGACAAATCCGGATGATTGAAAATAGCTTTATGTTGCCGAAATCGGAAAACCGGCGGATGGATCAAAATCGTGCCCGTGGATGTTGTCCCGCGACACCTCGCCGGTCATCGCGATTTTCTTTCACGCCAGTCGGTCAGCCAGTAACAGGTTAGCGCGGGAATCACGACGGTGTCGTCATCCACCGGGACCAAAGTGCCCGAACACAGGTCTTTCATCCCCTCGTGCTGGAAAAATCCATGCGGCTTCAGTTCGCCGATCAGCAGCGTCTGCGGTGCGACGTTGAAATTTGCGGCCACCAGCACCCGGTTGCCGCTGTTTTGCCGGTCGGTTCTGGAAAAGACCAGCAGGTTGGGATTGTCCACCGTCAACAGCTGGCGATTGTCGAAGTCCGCAAATGCGGTGGTTTCCTTGCGCAGTGCTATCATCTTTTTCAGCGCATTGAAGATGCGAAATTCAACCGTGCCCGGCTGTTGGCGATTCTCCGCCTTGGCCCAGTCGAAGTGTGAACGGTTCATCCAGCGGTTGTCATCGCGCTCGTTCGGGTCGGCAAGATATTCCAGGCTGTTGAGCGTGCCGATCGCATCGCCGTAATAGAGCAGCGGTATCCCGCCGAACGAAAGAATCATGCTATGCAGCAGCAGGATGGTCTTGATCGCGGCATCGATGGCCTCCTCGTTTCGGCTTTCCAGGGCGGTTTCCAGCCCGACCAGGGACGCCAGCGAACCCGAGATGCGCGCATCGCCGGTCTTGGGGTTGTCGCCGAACGGCAGTCCGCGTGCCGGGGAGCCCTCAAATTTTCCGGTGAAGTAGTCAATCAGGAAGCGCCGGTGCAGAACCGGATCGTAGCCGGACAGCACTGCATCATTGTCGGAAAAGCCCAGACCGATGTCGTCGTGGCAGCGCACATAATTCAGCCAGGTGGCCCGCTCCAGTTTTTCGGGCAGGTTCCTGATCCCCCGGTTAAGCAGGTTAGCATTCTTGGTCGCGACCGCATCCCATAGCAAAGCCATGAAAGCCGCGTTGTAGGCGATCTCGCATTCCTTTGCGTTGATCGCGTCTTCGCCGAAATATTTCGCAATCTCGCCAGGCGAGACGATGGCTTCCGCAATGAACAGCACCCCCGGTGCGGTCACCTGGCAGCAATCCTTCATCAATTGCAGCAGCAGGTGCGCCTCGCGCTCGTTCTGGCAGGTGCTGCCGATCTTCTTCCACAGGAACGCGACCGCATCCAGGCGCAGGATGTCCGCGCCCTTGTTTGCCCAGAACAGGATGATGTCGATCATTTCGATCAGCACCTCGGGGTTGTGGTAGTTCAAGTCCCACTGGTAGCTGTTGAACACCGTCATCACCCACTTGCCCATTTCCTCATCCCAGGTAAAGTTTCCCGGCGCATTGTTGGGAAAGATTTCCGGCATGGTTTCTTCGTAGATGTCCGGTGTCTCGCGATCGTCGAACACATAGTAGTAGTCCTGGTATTTTTTTTCGCCGCGGCGCGCACGCTGCGCCCATTCGTGCTCGTCCGACGTGTGGTTGACCACGACATCGAGGACCAGCAATATGTCGCGTTTCTTCAGGGAACCGGCCAGCGCCCCGACTTCCACCGTGGTCCCGAATCGGTCATCGATCCGCTTGAAATCGCGCACCGCATAACCGCCGTCGCTTTTTCCGGGCGGGCATTCGAGCATCGGCATAATGTGCAGCATGTTAACGCCCAGTTCCTGCAGGTAGGGCAGTTTGCGGCGCAAACCCTGCAGGTCGTCGGCAAAGCGGTCGCAATACAATGCCATGCCGACCCATTTCTGGCTGAGGAACCAGTTGTAGTTCTTTTCGCGCTCAAGGTCCGACCTGCGGTAAAGCGGTGCCCGTTCTATGTAGCGCAGCGCGAGCGTCTCGACCAGGCTCAACATCTGCTCCTTGAAGTCGTCGCGCTCGCCATACAGCATGTGGAACAGCGAATGAATCGCGTAAAAATTCGCGCCCAGGCGGGTGAAAAAATGCCGCAGCCGCAGATTTTTGATCTCCGGTTTCAGCTCCACCAGTATTTCATTCAGCAGCGAGTGTGAAACCTGTTCGTACATCACCTGCCTCTTGTCGTTAGTTCATTTCAAGCCATACAGCCAGGCATCCACTTCCGGACGGTAATGCGCGATGCCTTCAAGGACGCCTGCGCTGTAATTTCCGTTCATGCCCAGATAGCCGCCCTCGGCAATATAGAGCGTGCCCTTGTGCGCTTGTTCCGCCTGTCTCTTGACTTCATCGTCCGCATTGGCGACCAGTACGGCAGGGATGGAACTGAGCAGCACGTCCAGATCGTTGCCGCTGTCGCCGGCAAACACCGTGTTTTCGCTGCCGAAGCCCTGCTGCTCCATCAGGAACCGGATCGCGTGAAGTTTGTTGGCGCTGACCGGCAGCACATCCAGCAATCCAAGCGCGGCTTTCTCGTCGATGCTCCAGATCAGGTTCGCGCTGATGTCCGAATATTTCAGCCGTTCATCCATTTCCAGCAGCAGCCTTTTAGCATCCGTCTCGAGCGGAACGTAGAAGCTGAGCTTGTGGCGGTTCTGCTTTTCCTTCTCCTGCAGGCGCAACATCGGAAACACGCTCAGCAAACGGTACAGTTCGTCATGCGTCAAACCCTGCCAATCGGGCGCAATCTGCGCATCCCATTCAACCGACTGGCGCCAGCCTGCCGCGTCGATCCGGTAGATTGTTGTGCCCACATCGGCGATCGCGAAATCCGGCATGGGCAGATCGTATTCCGCAATGGCCTGCTCGATCAGCGCGCGGTAACGTCCGGTCACATAGGCAAGTGTGACTTCCGGGTTATCCACCAGCCGCTTGAAGCGCTCCATCGCGTGCGGCGATTCTTCCTGCATGCCGTTCGGAATCAGGGTCCGGTCCAGGTCGGTACAAAGCAGGAAACGTTTCATGCCGCCGTCCTTTTCTGTTCGCCCGCAAAGAATTGGTAGTGGCCGATCGCTTCCAAAATCCCCGCGGCATGGCGATGCTTCGAAAAGTAGATGCGGTCGACCTCTGCCAGGCCTGACAGTTCGTCAACGTGATGGTCGTCCACCACGGCACCCAGCGTGTTGCCCAGCAGCATGTCCTCGTCGGCGCCGGTGACCCCGGCGACCAGCGTATTCTCGAGCGAAAACCCGAGCTGTTCCGCACACCAGCGCAGCGCAAGACCCTTGGATGCGCGGACCGGCACCACATCGAGAAATTGTCCGAATGAAAACACTGTATTTACCGCCTGTTCGTTGCGCAGCAACGTCTGGCGGATTTCCCTGATGTTCACCAGCGCGTGGTCGACGTAATAGCTGATCTTGAACGTGCTCTGGTTGATTTTCGGCTGCATTTTCAGGCCGGGCATTTCGGCAAGAATATCCCTTACCGCCTGCGGGTTCCAAAGGTGGTTGATGTGGCGTTCCCACACATCCGAGCGGGTCAGGTTCGGCGCATAGTGAACCTCTGTCCCCTGCCCGGTAATCAGCACATCGGGTTGCGGGATATTGTGCTGGCGCAGCTGGGCCAGCGCATCGTCGAGCAGCCGGCCGGTCGCAATGCCGAATATGGTCGTTTTGCGGTGCTCATGCATGCGCTGCAGGAACACCGACAGTGCGTCGCTGTCACCGATCAGGTTCAGGTCGATGCTGGTGAATATCGCTCTATTGCGGAACACGCCCGGTCGCCTGCTCATGCTGGCATGGGTAACCGGCTCGGTTTTTTCCACTATCGGCCGGACCACGGAAAGGTATTTTTCAACATGTGCCTGCCAGGAATAGTGGCGACGCACGCCCTTGATGCCGTTCCTGGCCAATCGTCGCCATTCGGCTTTATAGCCCAGCGTTTGCAGTATCGTTTCGGCCATTGCGGTCTTGTCGAGCGGATTGATCACATGGCCATTCTGGCAATTTCTGATGATATCGACCGGACCGCCGTCCTCGGTCGCCACGATAGGCACGCCGCATGCGGCAGCTTCGATCAGCGTGAGCCCGAAAGGCTCGGTCAATGCGGGGTTGACGAACACACCCTGGGATGCCGCCACAAGGCGATACAGCACTGCCACTTCATCCGGTTTGTGATGCTTGGGGTAGGCCACTTTGCCGTACAAATCATACCTGTCGATCACCAGCAGGATATTGTTTAGGACGGTGCCCGAGCCGCTCTCCATGTCCTGGATGTCGTCGCGGTTTCCCGCCACGATCACCAGGTTGGCAGCCTGCTGCAATCCGGGCGATTCGCCGTAGGCCTCGATCAATGCTACGATATTCTTTCTCGGATCGGGACGCGACAGCGCCAGAATAATCGGCTTGCCGGGCTGCTTCAGGAAACGCTTCAGTTCGTTGGCGATATCGCTGCTTTTTTCGTTGCCCTGCGGCGGGAAGAATTTTTCAAGGTCGGTTCCGGGCGGAACCACCCGCATTCGTTCCGGCTGGTAGAAGTCGTACAGGCCGTATTGCTGCTCGATTTCCTGCTGGGTGCTGGTAATCACCCGTTCTGCCACACCCAGCGTAGTTTCTTCCGCTTCGATGCGGCGCGAAATTTTGTAGGTGGTTTCAATCTCGCTGCGCTTGACGCCGCTGGCCAGCAACTGCTTGCGTTTGCTGCGTCCCAGCGAGTGCCCGGTATGCACTAGCGGGACACCCAGCTGGTGCGAGAGCCGCGATCCCACATAGCCTGCATCCGCATAATGGCTGTGAATGATATCCGGGATACGCCCGTGGCTTTTGATCCACGCGAGCGAATTGTCGGAAAAGTTCTCCAGCGAATCCCACAGCATCTCTTTGCTGAGGTACTTCTGTTCCCCGCATTCGATGCGCACGATGCTTGCCTTTCCCGACAGTGCCTCCACCGGCTCGGCATAATCGGGGCTGACGTGGCTGTCGATAACCCGCCTCGTCAGCAACACCACCTTTTCGACATCTTCGCGTTCACCGAGTGCGCGGGCCAGTTCCACAACGTATTTGGTCTGCCCGCCGGTATCCGCATCGCGCCCCAGCTCCAGATCGTGGCCGCGGATCAGCCCGTGCACACTGATCAGGACAATGTACAAAGGATTCTTGGGTTTCGGTCTCCGTTTTGTCATAAGTGCCATTCACGGATAAACGGCTGGTAGAAGTCGGTATGGTCGGGAATTGCGCCGCGAATTTCGCAGATTGCGGAGGCGAATGCATTGGCCCGTTCCAGCGTCCTGGCCGCGGTCCACTTCATCAGTTCCCCGAGAATGCAAACCGACGCGAACCCGTCGCCTGCGCCCACCGTATCCATCATTTTTGTGATCCCGCCCTGCAGGGCCGCCTCGGTTTTCCTGCCCTTGCGGTTGAGCTGCCATGCGCCCTCATATCCGCAGGTTACCACGACCTGTTCGAGATCAAAGCGGTCGATCAATTGCGAGGCCTGCTTGTGCGGTTCTATTTCCCGCAATTCTAACATGTCTGCCAATATCATCAGCTCGTCGGCGTTCAACTTGACGATATCGGCAAACTGCAGCGACTGCAGTATGGTCTTTTCTTCGTACCACGGCGCGCGCAGGTTGATATCGAGGAATTTTGCGGCACGGGTGCTGCGCAACAGGGCCCTCAGCGCCCGCCGCGAAACTTCGTTGCGTTGCGCCAGGGTACCGAAATAGACCAGCTTCGGTTGGACCGATAGCGCGGTCATCCGGACCACTGCAGGATGAATAAAATCGTACGCCTGCCCGGGCAGAATATCGAAGGTGTGCGCACCGTTCTTCATCATGACCTGTACGTGTCCGGTCGGATGGTTGTTGCCGCACTGCACCCCCAGCGGCTCCATGCCGGCCTGCGCCATTGCATCCAGCACCTCTTTGCCGAGGTCATCATGGCCCAGGCGGGTGATCAGCATCGGATTCTGGCCGAACGCCTTGAGATGCCGTGCAACGTTGAAGGGAGCGCCGCCCAGAACCTTGCGATCCGGGAAAATATCCGCCAGAACTTCGCCGAACAGGATGACCGTGTCCTTCCGATTCCCGCGCAACATGGATCGCGATGCGGATAGTGCTGAATAGATGTGGTGTGTCATCGGCCTGGCTTGACTCTCTTCAATTTGCGAGCGCTTCACATGGGATTTTCTCCCCACAGTGAAAAGCGGTAGCGATTGTGTGACAGCGCAAGTTGGCCGGCGCGGGCACTAGCAATTTGCCGGGCCTGCATCCGGTGTAACCGCCGGAATCCCGAAGCCCGACAAGCAGATATGTCTTGCCAGTCGTCGGCGTATTGCAGATGGATTTACATCAAACTAATTGCAACAAATATAAATGACGCAATCCGGGAATGCAAGTCTTATAATCCGGCCGGGTCTATCATGCAACAGTAATACCACAGGGGACGCAACTTGGGCATACGCAGCAAAAAGCAGCTTTCACTTCGGGTGTTGAAAAAATTCAGGATAATTTACGGTTCGGTGCGCCAGCATTTTCGCGAAGTCGAACAATCCTGCGGCGTGACCGGATCGCAGCTGTGGATCATGCAGGAAGTCGCGAACACCCCCGGCATCGGCGTATCGGATCTTGCCGAGAGGCTCTCCATCCATCAATCCACCTGCAGCCTGCTGGTCGAAAAGCTGGCGTCGCGAAAACTTATCCTCAAGGAACGCAGCAACAGCGATCAGCGCCGGGTCGGATTGCGCCTGACGGATAAAGCGGCCGGACTGATCAGGCTGGCGCCCAGCCCGGCACAGGGCGTGTTGCCCGAGGCGCTGTGGGCGCTGCCGTCGGAAGCCATGCAGGCCCTGGATGCGTCGCTGGAGAAGGTGATTGAACAACTGCAGATCAGCGACGAGAAGCTGGCCGAGAAGCCTTTGTCGGATCTGTAAGTCTTGTTCCCTTATGAAGGCGCGCGATTGCGGATGTCTACTCCGCAGGGAAGGCTATCGGCAATGCCGGAATTACTGTACTGCGGACTCGGCCGGAAAAGCCTGGCCTTCGTCGGGCGGCGGCGCAGCCGGATTCGGTGGCGGCGATTGTTGCTGAATACGCTGCCGGTAGCTCGCGGTCTTCGCATAACCGGCAATGTCGAGTTCGCTGTTCCACTGCGATTCCTGGAACCCCTTGATGAATGTCGTGCCCACCTGCAGCGCCGGAACGAACGCGTCCAGCCCGGAAAGCTGCTTGTAAGCCGCGATGTCCTTGCTGGTCCTCAGCACTTTTTCGGCAAACGGGATACCGCGCCGGCTCAACAGGCTGTGCGCCTGGTTGCAGACCTCGTCGCAGACGCTGCCGACATACAGGGTGACCGGGAAATTCCGCTGCGCAATGCGCGTTTCGTAGGGCAGGTCATCATTCTGTGACGTGTTGCCCGAACCCTTAATGCTCTGGACTTCGAGCGCATTGGCCGGGGGGGTGTCGCCGTAATAGACCTTTCCGGCACTGTCCACCCAGCGAAACAGGTCGCTGGCCTGAGTCGGAACCGGTACGGCAGCGAGGCTGCACAGCAACAACATGATGCGCTTCATCTTGCCTCCTCGGGAAGTTTCGAAAGCCCGCTGTGCCGCAGCAGCGCCTCGATGCTAGGCTCACGGCCGCGAAATGCGGTAAAGGATTGCATCGCGTCGCGGCTTCCGCCCATCGCCAGTATCTCGCCTCGGAAACGCGCGCCGACATCCGGATTCAGCACGCCGTTCTCCTCGAACAGGCTGTAGGCATCGGCAGACAGCACTTCCGCCCATTTGTAGCTGTAGTAACCGGCTGCATAGCCGCCGGAAAAGATATGCGCAAAGCTGTGCGGAAAACGGTGGAATGCCGGCGGGATCAGTACCGCCACCTCGGCGCGCACCTCGTCGAGCAGCTGCAATATGCTCTTGCCGCCGCCCGGTTCGAAATTGCTGTGCATCATCATGTCGAACAGCGCAAACTCGATCTGGCGCAGCGACTGCAGGCCGCTCTGGAAATTCTTCGCGGCCAGCATCTTGTCGAACAGCGTGTGCGGCAGCGCGGCGCCGGAATCCGCATGGCGCGTCATCCCGTTCAGCACGTCCCACTCCCAGCAGAAATTTTCCATGAACTGGCTGGGCAACTCGACCGCGTCCCATTCCACGCCGTTGATGCCGGATACGCCCAGGTCCTCTACCTCGGTGAGCAGGTGGTGCAGGCCATGGCCGAACTCGTGGAACAGCGTGATCACCTCGTCGTGGGTGAACAGCGCCGGCTTGTTTCCCACCGGCGGCGAGAAATTGCAGTTCAGGTAGGCGACCGGTGTCTGGATGCCCTTTGCTAGGCGGCGGCGAGTGATCACGTCGTCCATCCATGCGCCGCCGCGCTTGCTGTTGCGCGCATACAGGTCGAGATAGAACTGGCCGACCAGCTGACCCTGCGCATTCCTGATATCGAAAAAACGCACGTCGTCATGCCACACCGGCGCGTGGCCCGGTTTGATCTGCAAACCGTACAGCGTCTCGACCAGCCTGTACATGCCCGGCAGCACCGCACCTTCCGGGAAATACTGCTTCACCTCCTGCTCGGAGAACGCATAGCGTTGCTCGCGCAGTTTTTCGCTGGCATAGCCCACATCCCAGGATTGCAGGTCATCGATTCCGAGTTGGGTGCGCGCAAATTCGCGCAGTTCGGCCAGATCCTTCTCGGCAAACGGCCGCGCGCGCCGCGCCAGTTCGCGCATGAAATCGACCACCTGCTGCGGCGAGTTCGCCATCTTGCTCGCCAGCGACAGCTCGCCGAAACTGGCGAAGCCGAGCAGCTGCGCTTCTTCGCCGCGCAGCATGACAATGTCGTCCATCAACACGGTGTTGTCCCATTCGGGATTGCCAAACTCGCTGGCCCGCGTGCCGTATGCACGGTACATATCCTCGCGCAATGCGCGGTTGTCGGCAAACTGCATCACCGGCATAAAGGAAGGTGCTTTCAAAGTGAACAGCCAGCCGCGCTTGCCGTCGGCCCGGGCAGCCTCTTCAGCCGCCTGCAGCACGTCATCCGGCAATCCGCCCAGCGCTTCAACGTTCTCGACAACCAGCGTGAATTCGTTGGTCGAATCGAGCAGGTTGTCTGAAAACCGAGACGACAGCTCGGACAAGCGCTCCTGTATTTCCAGGTAGCGCGCCTTCCTGTCATCCGGCAACTCCGCCCCGCCGAGGCGGAAATCGCGCAGCTCGTTCACGATGATCTTCTTGCGCGCCGCGCTCAATCCAGCGAATTCAGTGCTGCCGTGCAATGCCTTGAACTTGTTGAACAGCGCCAGATTCTGGCCGAGCTCGGCGTAATACTGGGTGATTTTCGGCAGCGTCGCGTTGTAAACCTCGCGCAGCTCGGGACTGTTCATCACCGCGTTCAGATGCCCGACCGGCCCCCATGCGCGAGACAGACGCTCGTTTGCATCTTCCATCGGCACGACGAAGGTCTGCCAGGTCGGCTGCGCAACGTCTGCCAGCAAGCGCGCGACGAGCGCGCGATTTTCCGCCAGCAGTTGTTCGATTGCGGGCGCAACATGTTCGGGTTTGATCTGGGCAAACTGCGGCAGGCCGGTAAAATCAAGTAATGGGTTCATGTCATCCTGAATAAAAACAAAAGCCCGCGGCCTTCGACGCGGATATTATTGTTGAAACACGACCTGCCCGTCGAGCAGTGTGTAACGTACCCGCCCCTGCATCTGGTAGCCGTTGAACGGCGTATTCTTGCCCTGGCTTCTCAGCGCCGCGGGTGCGACCTTCCAAGCAGCATTCGCATCGAATATGCAGATATCCGCGTGGGCGCCTACCGACAGATGGCCCATCTTCTGGCCGAGCAGCAGCGCCGGATTGATCGTGACGTGCGCCAGCGCGTCAAGCAGCGGGACACGCTCCTGATCCGCCCATTTGAGCACCAGCGGCAGCAGCAGTTCCAGTCCCGTCGCGCCCGCCTCCGCTTCGGCAAACGGCAGCTGTTTGGCATCATCGTCTACCGGAGAATGGTTGGAACAGATCGCATCTATCGTGCCATCGAGCAGCCCGGCACGCAGCGCCGTCCTGTCAGCCGCACTGCGCAGCGGCGGTGCCAGGCGGCAGTTCGCGTCAAAATACCCGATGTCCACTTCGGTCAGGTGTACATGATTCATCGACACATCGCAGCTTACCTTCAGCCCTTCCCGCTTTGCCAGACGTATCATCTCCACTGCTGCAGCGCTGGAAACGCGGCAGATATGCAGGATCGCGCCGGTCTCGCGCGCGAGCTGCAGCGCGGTGGCCAGCGCGATGGTTTCCGCAATCACCGGAATGGACGGCAGGCCGAGTCGGGTTGCGACTTCTCCGTCATGCGCGACGCCATTCTTGGCAAGATAACTGTCCTGCGGGCGCAGCCAGACCCGGTAGCCGAATGTGGCCGCGTATTGCATCGCGCGAAACAGCACGCGGGTATCGGTCAGGGCCGCATCCGCCTGGCTGAACGCCTTGCATCCGGCCTCGGTCAGCTCGTTCATTTCGGTCAACTCCGCGCCCTTTAGCCCGTAGGTCAGCGCGCCGACCGGAAACAGCCGCGCCTGGTTCAGTGCCCGCGCGCGCCGTTTCAGCATCTCCACCAGACCCGGTTCATCGAGCGGCGGATCGGTATCCGGCGGGCAGGCCAGGCTGGTAATTCCGCCCGCGACAGCGGCGTTCATTTCAGATTCCAGCGTCGCCTTGTATTCGTATCCGGGCTCGCGCAGGCGTGCCGCGACATCCATCAGACCCGGCATCACGACCAGTCCGCCGGCGTCGATCGTCTGGTCGGCAACGAAACCCGGAGGCGGCGCGCCGATCGCGGCGATGCGCCGTTCAACGATGTACACATCCTGCCGCGCATCGATGCGGTTCTTCGGATCGATCAGACGGCCGTTTATAATCCGAATGTTCATGCTTTCGCCCCTGCCAGCATACTCATCACCGCCATCCTGACCGCAATGCCGAAGGTCACCTGCGGCAGGATCACCGAATGCTTTCCGTCCGCCACGCTGGAGTCAATCTCGATGCCGCGGTTCATCGGGCCGGGATGCATCACGATCGCGTCGGGCTTGGCATGGGCCAGCTTCTCTTCGGTCAGGCCGTAGTATTTGAAATATTCCTGCGCGGAAGGCAGCGCGGCGCCCTGCATGCGCTCGTTCTGCAGGCGCAGCATCATGACCACGTCGATATCCTTCAATCCCTGAGCCATGTCGTGATAAACCCGCACACCGAGATTCTCGACCAGGGTCGGCAGCAGCGTTTTCGGCGCAATGACGCGCACTTCGGGCACGCCCAGCGTGGTCAGCGCATGGATCTGCGACCTTGCCACGCGCGAGTGAAGCACGTCGCCGACGATGGCGACGCGCAGATTGTGGAATTCCTTCTTGTAGTGGCGGACCGTGAACATGTCCAGCAGCGCCTGGGTCGGGTGGGCGTGCCGCCCGTCGCCGGCGTTGATCACGTGTATTTCCGGCGCGACATGGCGCGCGATGATATGCGCCGCACCGCTTTGCGAGTGGCGCACCACGAACATGTCTGCATGCATCGCGCACAGGTTATCCACGGTATCCAGCAGGGTTTCGCCCTTGCTGGTGGAGGACGAGCCGATGTTCAGGTTGACCACATCCGCCGACAGCCGTTTGGCGGCGATTTCGAAGGTGGTGCGGGTACGGGTGCTGTTCTCGAAGAACACGTTGAACACCGACTTGCCCTTCAGCAGCGGCGCATTCCTGATCTCGAACCCGTCGCTGACGTCGACGAAGGTGGCGGCCCTGTCGAGTATCGCGCGCAGGATGGCCACCGGCAACCCCTCGGTGGACAGCAGGTGCCGGAGTTCGCCATTCTTGTTGAGTTGAGGATTGTTCATGGACATCCCAATAAATCTACTGTGCAGCCCGATTGCTGCGTCACGTTCCGGCTCATTCCTGAGCGTAGCGGTCGTCGCTTAAGCGACGGGGTCCGTATGGCCCGCCCCTTGCGGTTGCGCCTGCCAATCCGGTATGACTCGTCATAAACCGATAAATCTACTGGCCATTCGGCCAAGCCCGCAAGCGTGCAAGTCGCTGGTTAAGCGCGTCTCCTTGCAGGCGGGCTTGCTCGTCACGATTTCTTGGGGTGTCATTCAGACATTGATTCCCGCAGAAGGCTCATCAAAATAGGCCTGCAAAATCTGCTGTGCCGCATATTGGTCGATCAGCGATTTCTGCTTCATTCCGTGTATACCCTCCTCGTCCAGCTGCGCGCTCGCCGCAAGCGAAGTATATCGCTCATCCAGCAGGATCGTCGGCAAATTAAACCGCCCCTTGAGGCGGTTGGCAAATCGGCGGCACAGCGCAGTCATCTCGTGCGGCGTGCCGTCTGCGTTGCTCGGCTGCCCCACCACCAGCGCGCCGGGCTGCCATTCCTGCACCAGCGCAGCGATTGCCGCAAACCGCACCTCGTTCTTTTCGTCGGCGATGGTGGCCAGCGGGTGGGCGCGGCGCAACAGGGTGTTGCCGACCGCGATGCCGATGCGCCGGGTGCCGAAATCGAATGCCAGCAGAGTCCCCGATGGTACTGTCACATTCACAGAACAGCTCCCGAAGTTCGACAGCGTTGCCAGGCTAGGCGTGCGAACAAAATCGCAGCGCCGCATATTTTATATATGCAAGCAAGATTGTGTGAGCACAACAACGCATGGCGATGCTGCCGGACTTCGGGTCAGGCATGCCCGGCATCTTCGACCAGCGACGAATAATCCACGCCAAGCAACGCCATCGCGGCCGGCAGTCGTTCTTCAGGCGGCAAATCGAACATGATATGTTCGGAAGCCAACACGGTCAGCCAGATGTTCTCGGTTATCTCGTGCTCCAGCTGGCCCTGATCCCAGCCCGCATAGCCCAGCGTAACGATCACATTCCGCGGACCCTGCCCCTTGCCCATCGCTTCGAGGATATCCTTTGAAGTCGTCAACGCAAGTTTGTCGTTGATGCACAGGGTCGATTCCCAGTTCCCCGGGGTGTCATGCAGCACAAACCCGCGTTCGGTTTGCACCGGCCCGCCGAAATACACCGGCATCTTGACAAGATCCGGCTGGTCCAGCGCGATGTTGATCTGGTCGAACATCTCGCCCATCGTCAGGCTGATCGGCCGGTTGATCACGATTCCGAGCGCCCCGTTCTCGTTGTGCTCGCAGATGTAGGTCAGCGTACCGGCAAAAACGCCTTCCTGCATGGCGGGCATGGCAATCAGGAAGTGATGGGTCAGGTTGAAATCAGGCATGCTTTCATTGTAGCCCCACGCGCCTGGCCGCACAATTTGAATCGGTTCCCGCCGCTGCATTTGACCGCCCCGGAGCATGCGCTGGAAACAGGCTCCGTCGGCGCAATATTGCCGCGTCAATGGAAACCGGCTTCCGACCCGCAAGGAAGCGGTCCGCCACGCTGTCAGGACGTGTTTGCTTGCGCAACATGGTAGAATTCGCGCCTTTCCAGTTTTGACAATTCAGGGATCGCGCCATGTTCTCCAGCAAAAACACCCTCGCCCATACCGACCCCGAGCTGTGGGCGGCCATACAGAATGAAAACCGCCGCCAGGAGGATCACATCGAGCTGATCGCTTCGGAAAACTACACCAGCCCGGCGGTGATGGAAGCGCAGGGCAGCAAACTGACCAACAAGTATGCGGAAGGCTATCCCGGCAAGCGCTACTACGGCGGCTGCGAATATGTGGACGTGGTGGAACAACTGGCGATCGACCGTGCCAAGGCGCTGTTCGGTGCGGAATACGCCAATGTCCAGCCCCATTCCGGATCGCAGGCGAACCAGGCGGTGTATCTGTCGGTGCTCAAACCGGGCGACACCATCCTCGGCATGTCGCTCGCACATGGCGGCCACCTGACCCACGGCGCGGCGGTGAACATCAGCGGCAAGCTGTACCACGCTGTCCAGTACGGCCTGAATGCCAACGAGGGAATCGACTACGATCAGGTGCAGGCACTGGCGACGGAACACAAGCCCAGGATGATCATCGCGGGCGCGTCTGCGTACTCGCTGGTGATCGACTGGAAACGTTTCCGCGCGATCGCCGACAGCGTGGGTGCCTACCTGTTCGTCGACATGGCGCATTACGCCGGCCTGGTCGCCGCGGGAATTTACCCGAATCCGGTCGGTATCGCGGATTTTGTCACGACCACCACCCACAAGACCCTGCGCGGCCCGCGCGGCGGGCTGATCCTTGCGAAGGCAGCGCACGAGAAGGCGCTGAATTCGGCGATATTTCCCGCGCTGCAGGGCGGCCCGCTGATGCACGTGATCGCGGCCAAGGCGGTGGCGTTCAAGGAAGCGGCCAGCAAGGAATTCAAGGTTTACCAGACCCAGGTGGTCGAAAATGCGCGGGTGATGGGCAAGGTGCTGCAGGAACGCGGCCTGCGTATCGTATCCGGGCGCACCGACAGCCATGTGTTCCTGGTCGACCTGCAGTCCAAGCAGATTACCGGCAAGGAAGCCGAAGCGGCGCTTGGACGCGCGCATATCACCGTGAACAAGAACGCAATTCCCAACGACCCGCAAAAGCCGTTCGTGACCAGCGGCATCCGCATCGGCAGTCCGGCGATGACCACGCGCGGCTTCGGGGAACTGGAAGCGGAAAAACTGGCGCACCTGATCGCCGACGTGCTGGATGCACCCAACGACGATGCGGTGATCAACCGCGTCATTGGCGAAGTCAGGAAGCTGACCACGCAGTTCCCGGTGTACGGAGCTTGAGCGGCGGCGGCCACGCTCGGAATTGAACGATGGCGCAGTGACGGAGGAAATTACCATCAGGCTGGCTTTAGCCTGCATTTGCCGGTTGGCGCGGTAGATTTTTAGAGGTGTTCGATGAAATGTCCTTTCTGCAAAGGCGACCGGACCCAGGTGGTTGATACCCGCGAAAGCGAGGACGGGGACAGCATACGCCGCCGCCGCCGCTGCCTGAGCTGCGACAAACGATTTACCACCTACGAGATGATCGAGTTGCGCATGCCGCAGATCGTCAAGCAGAACGGCATGCGCAGCGAATTCGACGAGGAAAAGTTGCGCACCAGCTTCAAGCGCGCTTTGCACAAGCGCCCCGTCTCTGCAGAACTCGTCGATGCGGCGATCGACAATGTCACGCAGAAGCTGCATGCACTGGGCGAACGCGAGATCGGCTCGCGCCAGGTCGGCGAAATGGTGATGAAGGAATTGCTCAAGCTCGACAAGGTCGCCTATATCCGTTTCGCGTCGGTGTACAAGAGCTTCCAGGATGTCGGGGATTTCACCGAAGCGGTCGAAGCGGTGCGCAAATCGCCGAAGCGCAAGGCTGCCGGCAAACCCGCCAGGAAGAAAACCTGACATGCTCGCTGCGCCGGATGACCGTTCGATGGACAGTCGCTGGATGGCGAAGGCATTGCGGCTGGCCGAACTGGGGCTGTATGGAACCAGCCCGAATCCTCGGGTGGGCTGTGTACTGGTCGCGGACGGGCAGTGCGTCGGCAGCGGCTGGCATCGGCGTGCCGGCGAACCCCATGCCGAAATCCATGCGCTGCGCGAGGCGGGAGAGGCAGCGCGCAACGCGACCGCGTATGTGACCCTTGAGCCGTGCAGCCATCATGGCCGGACCCCGCCCTGCGCCGACGCCTTGATTGCAGCCGGTGTCGCGCGGGTTGTAGTCGCGGTGCAGGATCCGAATCCGGCGGTTGCCGGTGCCGGCATCGCCAGGCTGCGTGCCGCCGGCATAGAAGTCGATATCGGCCTGATGGAAGCCGACGCAACTGTGCTGAACCGCGGGTTTTTCAAGCGCATGACGCTCGGCTCGCCCTGGCTGCGCAGCAAGATCGCGATCAGCCTGGACGGCCGGACCGCACTCGCAAACGGGGCCAGCAAGTGGATCACCGGCGCAGCGGCAAGACTGGATGTGCAGCACTGGCGCGCGCGTTCCTGCGCGGTACTGACCGGTATCGGTACCGTGCTGGCGGACGATGCGCGTCTGAACGTGCGGGATATCGAAACCGAACGGCAGCCGTTGCGCGTGGTGCTGGACAGCAGGCTGCGCATGCCGCCGGCCGCGCGCATGCTGCAGGATGGCAATACGCTGATTTACACCGCGTCAAACGATCCCGGAAGGATCGCGGCGCTGGAAACGGCAGGTGCCTCGGTACACGTGCTGGCGGACGAAAATGGCCAGGTCGACCTGCTGGCGATGTTGCGCGATCTGGCGCAGCGCGGCAGCAACGAAGTGCTGCTGGAAGCGGGCAGAACACTGAACGGGGCTTTGCTGCGCGCGGGGCTGGTGGATGAATTGCTGCTGTACGCCGCACCGCAATTGCTGGGCGACAGTGCGCGCGGGATGGCGCAGCTGGGCGAACTGACGGCACTGGATCAGCGCATCGACCTGAAATGGCAGGATGTGCGGCAGGTCGGCAACGATTTGCGCATCACGGTAAAGGTGGAACATGTTTAGTGGAATCATTGCCGACATAGGCAGCATCACCGAAGCGACCGACCGCGACGGCGGCTTGCGTCTGGTAATCGCGACCAGCGCGCTGGACCTGGACGACGTGCATACCGGCGACAGCATCGCGGTGAACGGTGTATGCCTGACCGTGATCGAACATACCGCCGACCGTTTTATCGTCGATGTATCGCGCGAAACCCTGAATTGCACCGAAGGGCTGGAAGCGATCGGCGCGCCGGTCAATCTGGAAAAGGCATTGCGGCTTGCCGACAGGTTGGGCGGCCATCTGGTCAGCGGCCATGTCGACGGCGTGGGTGAAGTGACCGGATTTTCCGATCTGGGCGAAAGCTGGAAGCTGGACATACGTGCGCCGAAGTCATTGGCAAAATACATCGCGATCAAAGGCTCGATCACCATCAACGGCGTCAGCCTGACCGTCAACCGGGTGCAGGATGATCCATCGGGCGCCTGCGAGTTCAGCCTCAACCTGATTCCGCACACGCTGGCGATGACCAACCTGAAATTATTGAAGGCGGGCAGCCTGGTCAACCTCGAAGCCGACCTGATCGCGCGCTATGTGGAGCGCATGCTGCCGGCTCCGCAGCGTTAATCCGGGCAGGGCAATGCCTGCATCGCCATCACCCCTCATCCCGAGCAAACGTACTCAGCCCTTGCGATACAGCGCGCGCAGCTCCGCCTTGGCCTGCTCCAGGATGCGCCGCTGTTTTTCGTCGAGATTTTTGCCGGTGCGGTTGGTGTAAAACACCAGCATGGCCATCGCGGAATGAAACGGCGGAAACTTGCACCAAAGGCAGGCAATTCTCTAAGCTCTTCGCGCTTGAGAAATTGACGCCGGCGTGTGCTGGCATCCGCCGAAAGCTTCAGCGATTGCGCGATCTTCAGCGGATCCTGCCACTTGAACACGCCTTTCTCCAGATCGAGCGCGGAACTTTCGCGCGTTACCCTGGCGGACCGGTTGCCGGATGCGGGTGTTTGCTGTGCCTTTTCGCCTGTTTCCCTGAATGTTAAGACCAGTGGCCGCGAATGCCGAGATGGTAGAATCATAAACTCTGGAGTTGCGCATCGGGAATATGCCGCGCCAGCCCGTCATTTTTGAGGACAAGCATGACAGATATCGCACCGATACAGGACATCATCGCCGAGATTCGCGCCGGACGCATGGTGGTTCTGGTCGACGAAGAAGACCGCGAAAACGAAGGCGACCTGGTGTTCGCCGCTGAATTCGCGACGCCGGACAAGATCAATTTCATGGCCAAGCATGGCCGCGGGCTGATCTGCCTGACGCTGACCGAAGACCACTGCAAACAGCTCAATCTGCCGCTGATGGTGCGCGAGAACGGCTTGCCGCTGGCAACCAATTTCACGCTGTCGATCGAAGCCGCGAGCGGGGTTACTACCGGTATTTCGGCGGCCGATCGCGCACGCACCATCCAGGCTGCCGCCGCAAAAGGGGCCAGGCCGTCGGACATCGTGCAGCCCGGCCATATATTCCCGCTGCGCGCGCAGAACGGCGGCGTGCTGGTGCGCGCCGGCCATACCGAGGCGGGATGCGATCTGGCGCAACTGGCCGGGCTGACACCGGCAGCGGTGATCTGCGAGATACTGAAGGACGATGGAGAAATGGCGCGCCTGCCGGACCTGATCGCGTATGCCAGGCAGCACGGGCTCAAGATCGGCACGATCGCCGACCTGATCGAGCACCGCAGCCAGCACGAGAAGCTGGTCGAACGCGTCGCCCTGCGCAAGGTGCAAACGGCCTACGGCGAATTCGAGCTCGCGACCTATGTGGACAAAACCACGCAGCGCACCCATCTGGCGCTGGTGAAAGGCAGCATCAGCCGCGATGCCGAGACGCTGGTGCGCGTGCACGAACCGCTCTCGGTGATGGATTTCCTGGAACAGGCCGACCATGCACATTCGATCAGCGTGAATCGTGCATTGCAGAAAATCGCGCAGTCGCCAGCCGGCGTGCTGGTGATGCTGCACCGCGGCGAAACGCCCCAGGACTTGCGTGCCCGCGCGACGCTGGCTGCACCGAATACCGCACAGTGGGATCCGCGCAGCTACGGCATCGGTGCGCAGATTTTGCGCGATCTCAATGTCGGCAGGATGCGTTTGCTGGCCACCCCGCACAAAATGCCGAGCATGACCGGATTCGGGCTGGAGGTGGTCGGTTATGCCGAACACAGTGCTACAACCGTTTAAAGGACAGACATTCATGATAGAACTGGAAAAGAACCTGGATGGCGCGGGCCTGCGCATCGGCATCGTGCAGAGCCGCTTCAACATCGAAGTATGCGAAGGCCTGCTGGGAGCATGCCGCGCCACGCTGGTCCAGCAGGGTGTGCGCGAGGATGACATCACGCTCGCGACCGTGCCCGGCGCGCTGGAAATCGCGCTGGTGCTGCTGCAAATGGCGGAAAGCGAAAAGTTTGACGCATTGATCGCGCTTGGCGCGGTGATACGAGGCGACACCTTTCATTTTGAAGTGGTATCCAGCGAATCGGCGCGCTGCGTGAACGAGGTACAGCTGGCCTGCGGCGTGCCGGTCGCAAATGCGATCCTGACCACTGACACCGACGATCAGGCGATTGCTCGGATGGACGTCAAGGGCAACGAAGCCGCATTGGTCGCGATCGAAATGGCCAACCTGCTGCGGGGACTGGAATGAGCGACAGCGAAACCGGCGCCGGCAAACTGGCAACCGCGGAAATCCGGAAGGCCCCGAACAGAAGCCCGCGACACCGCGCCCGCGAACTTGCGCTGCAGGGCATCTATCAATGGCGCATCACCGCGGGCGATGAAGCGCAAATCGAGAAACAGATCCATGCGGAAAAGAATCTCGGCCGCTACGACAAGGAATTGTTTTCCGATTTGCTGCGCGGCGCGATGAAGCATCATGCCGATCTCGAGGCACTGCTCGTCCCGCACCTGGACCGGCCGATGGACGAGATCAGCCCGGTGGAGTTCGCGGTGCTGTTGCTGGGCAGTTTTGAATTGTCCCGGCGCCCCGAAGTGCCTTACAAGGTCATCATCAACGAGGCGGTCGAACTCGCAAAGACCTTCGGCGGCACCGACGGACACAAATTCGTCAACGGAGTACTCGACAAGCTCGCGCCGCAGCTGCGGGCACCGGAATTTTCGGGCCGCGCATCCTGAAGCAGAAATCTCCGCATGACCGAATTCGGCCTGATCCGCAAATATTTCACCCGCCCCGCCCCGAACGCGCTGCTCGGCATCGGCGATGATGCCGCGCTGCTGCAGGTGGGCGCTGGCAATGCGCTCGCGGTATCGAGCGACATGCTGGTCAGCGGGACGCATTTCTATCCCGACGCCGACCCGTTTCTGCTCGGCCACAAGACGCTCGCGGTGAACCTGTCCGACATCGCTGCGATGGGCGCTATGCCGCGCTGGGCGACGCTGGCGATTGCGCTGCCGGAAGCCGATGAAGCATGGCTGGAGAAATTCAGCGCGGGCTTCTTCGCGCTGGCGCAACAGCACGGTGTGGAGCTGGTCGGCGGCGATACCACGCGCGGGCCGCTCAACCTGTGCGTTACGATATTCGGCGAGGTGCCCGCCCAACAGGCGTTGCGGCGCAGCGGCGCGCAGCCCGGCGATGAGCTCTGGGTATCCGGAACGCTGGGCGATGCCGCGCTGGCGCTGGCACACCTGCAAGGCCGCATCCTGCTGTCCGAAACCGAATTCGCGGCCTGCGCGCAGGCCCTGCACCGGCCGCAGCCGCGCGTCGCACTGGGACTGGCATTGCGGGGTATCGCCAGCAGCGCAATCGATATTTCCGACGGCCTGCTCGCCGATCTCGGTCATATACTCGAAGCATCGCGGGCAGGCGCACAAATCAACCTGGCGTCGCTGCCGGTTTCCCCGGCGATGCAGACGTATGCGGCAACGCCGTCGGGGATACAGTGCACCCTGTCGGGCGGTGATGATTACGAACTGTGCTTTACCGCGCCGGCCGCACGCCATGCCGTGATCGCGGCCATCGGCACCCGGCTTGCGTTGCGTCTCAGCTGCATCGGAAAAATTGTTGCGGGCAGCGGCCGCATCGTGCACGATGCGGCCGGCAATCGAATCGATCTTGAAGGCGGGGGCTATGACCATTTCAGATGACACCCGGGTCGGGCCGGGCTGGGTTGAACCGGGCTGGCGACTGCTGCTCAGCCATCCCGCGCACCTGGTTTCGTTCGGCTTCGGCAGCGGCCTGGCCAAAATCGCCCCCGGCACATTCGGCACCCTGGTCGCTTTCCCGCTGTACTGGCTGCTTGCGCCGCTGCTGCCGGACCTGTTTTTCCTGCTGGTGCTGGTACTGGCTTTTGCGCTCGGGGTGTGGCTCTGCGACATCACCGGCAAGGCGCTGGGTGTACCGGATTACGGCGGCATCGTGTGGGACGAGATCGTGTCCTTCATGATCGTATTATTTTTCACGCCTCACGGCTGGTACTGGTCCCTGCTGGCCTTCGTGCTGTTCCGCATCTTCGATATCGTCAAACCACCCCCGATACGCTATTTCGACAGCAACTGGCATGGCGGGCTGGGCGTGATGTTCGACGACCTGCTTGCTGCCGGTTATACCCTGATGTGCCTCGCCTTGCTCAAGAGCGCGCTGCTATGAACCACGCCGGCACAGCATTGGTTTGTGCCGTGCTGCTGTGTTTGAACGGAGCGGCGCGCGCTGCCCCTGCCCCTTACCCTGGCCCGGATACTGTAACGGAATTCTCGGCCAAAGTGGTCGCCGTGCTGGACGGCGATACCGTGCTGGTTGTTCATAAAGCCTCAGGACAACGCGCAGGCGGGTTGATGAAGATCCGGCTGGCCGAAATCGACGCGCCGGAAAAAGACCAGGACTACGGTGCCGCGTCGCGCAGCACGCTGAAGGAAATGGTGTGGCACAGACAGGTACGCGTGCACACCCAGGCCGTGGACAAATACGGGCGCACCGTCGCGCGGCTGGAAGTGGAC
Organism: Gallionella sp.; assembly: GCA_049580605.1. Lineage (GTDB taxonomy): Bacteria > Pseudomonadota > Gammaproteobacteria > Burkholderiales > Gallionellaceae > Gallionella. The sequence continues at coordinate 22,847 of JBAUQH010000050.1, forward strand.
GGACTCCGGGTCAACGAGGAAATGCTGCGCCGCGGCATGGCTTGGGAATATTCGCACTATCACAGCGTCCGCCGCTATATCTCGATCGAGCAGGAGGCACGGCGGGCAGGGCGCGGCCTTTGGGCGCAGCGCGATCCGGAGCCGCCGTGGCAGTGGCGGCAGCGACACGTTACTGATGGAGCTACTAGCCATTCGACGCGGCGAGCCGACAACGCTCGCCAAGTCGCTGGTTATGGCGAAGCCAGCCGATTGCGGGAGCTGCCGCCGCCGGCGCCGGGCGATTAAACCTGCGGCAGCAAACGCCGTTGCGCGCAGATGCATTCCTGCGATGAGACGCATTATGAACTCACCGTGTGCGGCGTGCGGGCGTTGAATCTGCTAGGCGACGGCATACCGTCCGCGCAGCTGTGCGCGGGCGGAAACGGAAGGCGACGTTCAGAATTCCAGCACCCGGCATCCCCGCGCGTCGCAGCGCAATGCCGTGGCCTTGCCGTCCCAGTCGCTCAACACCCAGCGTTCGCAGATGTGTCCATCCACGTTATGCTCATGGCGGTCGGGGCGGTGGGTATGGCCGTGTATCAGCCGCGGATAGCGGTATTCGCGCAGCAGCGCGGCGACCGCATCGGCGTTCACATCCATGATCGCGGTGTCCTTTTTCTGTTTCGCGGCAATGCTTTGCTTGCGCAGCATTTCGATATAGGCTTTGCGTTCCGCGAGCGGCTGGGCTAGAAAGTTTTTCTGGAATTTCGCGTCATGGACCTGTGCGCGGAATTGCTGGTATTCGACATCGTCGGTGCACAGTGTATCGCCGTGACTGACCAGCGTCGGCGCGCCATACAGGTCAAGCAGGGTGGGATCGGCCAGCAGACTGGCGCCGCAGGCCTGTGCCAGCGCATCGCCCATCAGCAGGTCGCGATTGCCCTGCATCAGGAACACCCGGATGCCCTGCCGCGCAAGCCCGTGCAATGCGGCGATCACCCGCGCATGAAAGGGATCATCCAGGTCGTCGTCACCCGCCCAGTATTCGAACAGGTCGCCGAGGATATACAGCGCTTCGGCCTGCGGCGCGGCCGATGCGATGAAGCGCCGGAATTCCGCAATGCCATGGGGGTGATCGGCGCTCAGATGCAGGTCGGATATGAACAGGGTGTGGGACATTTATCGCCTCTGCTCCTGCACCCCTCCTGGAACCTCTCCCGGCTCGGGATATCCGCCCGGACTGCCTGGCCGAACTACAGATCGCAGTATCCGCGCGTGTGCTATTTTACGACTTCCGCGCTGGTGATGATCACATCCTCCAGCGGCACGTCCTGGAAGCCGGAACGGTTCCCGGTCTTCACATTGCGTATCGCGTCCACGACTTCCTGTCCTTCCACCACCTTGCCGAATACGCAATAGCCCCAGCCATCCTGCCCCGGGTAATTCAGAAAGTCATTGTCCTTGACGTTGATGAAGAACTGCGCGGTTGCCGAATTCGGATCGCCGGTGCGCGCCATCGCGATCGTGTATTTGTCGTTCTTCAAGCCGTTTGCGGCTTCGTTCTTGATCGGCGGATTGGTTTTCTTCTGTGTCATGCCCGGCTCGAAACCGCCGCCCTGGATCATGAAATTGCCGATCACGCGGTGGAATATGGTGCCGCTGTAAAAGCCGCTGTTCACATATTCGAGGAAGTTTTTGACGGTAACGGGCGCCTTTTCGGCGTCCAGTTGCAGAATGATGACGCCTTTGCTGGTGTGCAGTTTGACCATGGTTTTATTGCCCTTTATCGGATAGGTGCTGTGGGTTGAAGAATAGGAAGATTGCATCGCGCAGCAGAAAAGCAGCGCGGACAAAGCGGTGATCAGATGTTTCATGTCATGCGGCTCCTTCGTAGATTATTTTCCAGCCGTTGTCCCGCTTGATCCAGTATTGGCGTTTCTTCATCCGGTTGGACAGGTTGTTGCTTCGGTAATCCTGCTCGAAATCGACGACCACCATGTCGGGCTGCTCGGGATAGACGAACATGCTGACATCCGAGATGTCCACCTTGATCCAGGACTTGGCGCTGTTGACCAGTTTTTTCTGGTTCGCCCATGCCCGATAATCGAAGTCGTTGCTCGAAAAGTCCTGCGCGTAATGCCTCAGGTAGGCATCGGTGTCCAGACTGGCCCAGTCCTTGCGCCATTGATCGACCGCCTGCATCAGGCTTGCGCGTTCCGATTGGTCTTGCTCCCCGGCCCAGTCCATCCGGTTGGCGATGATGACAGGCGTGATGCCCACCTGCAGATAAGGCGCCAGTTTTTCCAGATCGGCATTTGCCAGCACCACGCAGCCGTTGCTGGCGCGCGGTGGCCGGCTGTAAGTGTTGCGGGGCGTGCCATGCAGCCAGATACCGCTCCCGGTACGCTTGTTCCTGCGATCCCATTCGTTCGGGTAATTGATCGGGTAGGCTGCATCGCCGTAGATATCGGCGAGATCCCGCTTGGGCAATTCGGTCTTGACGAAATAGACGCCGATCGGGGTGCGCTGATCGCCCGAGGCAAATTTATCGGTGCCGAGCTTGCCGATCGTGACGTAGAAATCGGTGACATAGCGCGGTTCCCCATCAACGTTCTGGTATACGAACAGCGTGGAGCGGCTGGTGTCAACCACCAACGCGAACTTCTGCTGCGCATCCAGCTGCCACAGGAAGCGCGGCCTGAGTTTGCTGTCCGATTGGGACAATACGCGCCTCAGACGCACCCGCGCTTCGTCGCGCAGGTCCTTGATTTCATCGTTCGGCGCATTTGCCACACTGCCGAAACTGTTGATCACCCCTGCATGGGCCATCAGCAGATCGCCCTTGACCAGCTGCGCGAGCCTGAAGTTCGGATTGACGCGCAGCAGGCTGTCCACCTCGTTCAGCGCGATGTCGATATTGTTGTGATTGATTGCCTGCAGGCTTTTCACCAGCTGGGATTCAGGACTCGGCAAAACCGGCCCGGCCATTACCGTGGCCGGAAACCAGCTGCACAGCAAAGACAATAACCAAGCCCGTTTGAACATGGTTACCTGCTGCGCTCTTCCTGGATCAGCCATTTCCCGCCGGAATTCACCAGCAACAGGGTTTTGCTGCCGGAGGCTTTAAAGTTGCTGGCACGATAGGACTGGTGGAATTTCACCGTGGCATGCTGGTTGTCCGTGAACGATATGGTCTTGATTTGTATTGCGACATTGATGAACTTCGGTGCGCTGATGCGCTCCCTGCGTATCGCCTCCCATGCAGCCCGGGTTTCACCGTCTGGCGTCTTGAAATCATTCGCATAAAAGGACAGGTATTGATTCGTATCCTGCGACGACCACGCTTTTGCCCAGGATGTTAGGGTGCTTGTAATCTCGGCGCTATCTACTTTCCTGGCATCCTTCCTGGCATCCTTCCTGGCGTCGGCCTTGGCGGGAATTGCGGCGACTGCCTTGATCGGTGTTTCCGCGCTGGCCGAAACTATTTTTGCAGGCGCTGCTTTCGCTGGCGCTTCCATGGCAGGCTTTGCTGTTGCCGGAGCTTTTCCTGGCGGTGCGGCAGTCTCAGGAGCGGACTGATTTGCCTCTGCCAGGGCCGCTTCGGCTTTGGCGGGAGCCGGCGCTGCGGGCTTGTTCTGGACAGCGGAAGCGGCCGCGGAGGCAATGTTGGCATTATTGCCGGCATCGGCGGCGAACAGGTTCTGTATCATCGCCAGCTTGGTTTGCGTCGCGGTGTTTTTGTTGTCCAGCTGCAGCGCGCGGTCATATGCCTGGCTGGCCATCTTCGCGTAGATGTCGCCCAAATTTTCGTGCGCGGTCGCGTAGCTGGGGTGGGTGCTGATCGCCTTTTCCAGCAGCTGCTTGGCCTTGTCGTATTTGCCCTGGCTGGCATACAGTACCGCGAGATTGTTGTAGGGTTCGGGAAGGTCCGGATAGTCCTTCGTCAGGTCCGAAAATACGTTCATCGCATCGGCTGTCTTGCCCTGCTCGGTCAGGATCAGACCCTTGAGGAATCGCGCCTGCGCATCTTTCGGCTTGGCGGAGAGATATTTGTTGACCTTTTCCAGCGCCTGATCGCGCTGGCCATGTTTGAACAGCGTGTTGGCGTCACCGATTTCATCGGCGTGCGCAATCTGAACGGAACAGAGCAGAAGCGCGCTGGCAATCAGCGCGACATGGCGAGGAAAATGCTTGGCAATAATCATAGTGGTTCGGTTCCGGATGGTATGCCACAAGCCCGAGAAGAATTTTCCAGGGGCGCGGAGCTGGCTGGATCGGAGCCGATTCTATCAAATAAACGTGACCATTTCACAGTTAATGCCCCTCTCGGGTTGCGCCTGATTTCGGGTAGAATCCGCTGCACAGACTGTTGATTGATACAAACCAAGAATATCCGCTTATGAGCAGCACGCCACAACCCGCCGCGTCAAATTTCATCCGTTCGATCATCGATGCCGACCTGGCCAGCGGAAAGCACCGCGGCATCGTCACCCGTTTTCCGCCGGAACCGAACGGATATCTGCATGTCGGCCACGCGAAATCGATCTGCCTGAACTTCGGCCTGGCCCTGGATTACCAGGGCAAATGCAACCTGCGCTTCGACGATACCAACCCGGAAAAGGAAAGCGAGGAGTACGCGCTGTCGATACAGGACGACGTGCGCTGGCTGGGCTTTCAGTGGAATGGCGAAGTGCGCTGGGCATCCGATTATTTTGAGCAACTTTATCAATACGCGGTTGAGCTGATCAAAAGGGGATTGGCTTATGTCGACGACCTTAATCCCGAGCAGATGCGCGAATATCGCGGCACGCTGACCGAAGCCGGCAGGAACAGCCCCTATCGCGAGCGTTCCGTCGAAGAAAATCTCGATTTGTTCACACGCATGCGCGCGGGCGAGTTTGCCGACGGCAGCAGGGTGTTGCGCGCCAGGATCGACATGTCCAGCGGCAACATCAACCTGCGCGACCCGGTGATCTACCGCATCAAGCGCGCCCACCACCTGCGCACCGGCGACAAGTGGTGCCTCTACCCGATGTACGATTACACGCACTGCATTTCCGATGCGCTGGAAGGCATTACCCACTCGCTGTGCACGCTGGAATTCGAGGACCATCGCCCGCTCTACGACTGGGTGCTCGACAACCTTACCGTGCCCTGCCATCCGCACCAGTACGAATTTTCAAGGCTGGAACTGCACTACACCATCACCAGCAAACGCAAGCTGCTGCAGCTGGTCACCGAGGGACGCGTGTCGGGCTGGGATGATCCGCGCATGCCCACCATCATCGGGATGCGCCGCCGCGGCTACACCCCGGAAGGAATACGCGAATTCGCGAGGGTGATCGGCATATCCAAGAGCAACAACACCGTTGATATGGCGGTGCTTGAATCGGCCATCCGCGACGATCTCGAGGACAAGGCAGCGCGCGTGATGGCGGTGGTCAAACCGCTGAAAGTGGTGATCACGAATTTTGTCGACGGACAGACCGAATCGAGGGAAGCGGGTTTCCATCCGCTGCACCCCGAGTTCGGCTCAAGGACCGTGCCGTTCGGCAGGGAAATCTGGATCGAGGCGGATGACTTCAGTATTGCGCCGCCTCCCGGCTGGCAGCGGCTGACCGTGGGCGGCGAAGTGCGCCTGCGCTATTCCTATGTGATGCGCTGCGACGAGGCGGTAAGGGATGCCAAGGGCAACGTGGTCGAACTGCGCTGCTCGATCGATCCCGAAACGCTGGGCAAGAATCCGGTCGGGCGCAAGGTGAAGGGCGTGATCCACTGGCTGTCCCGTGCGCATGCGCTGGCGGCGGAGTTCCGCCTGTACGACCGGCTGTTCACCGTGCCCGAACCGGATGCGGACAAAAATGTCGACTTCTGCACCTACCTGAACCCTGAGTCCCTGGCGACCGCGCAGGGCTGGGTGGAAAGTTGCGTGAAGGATGCCGCGCCGGAAACCCGCTACCAGTTCGAACGGCTCGGCTATTTCTGCGCCGACCGACGCGATCACCGCCCCGGAAAACCGGTATTCAACCGCACCGTCACGCTCAAGGATTCCTGGGCGAAATAGCGCTGCGCTTTTCCACCAGCCATGCGCCCGCCAACATCAGCGTGATCAGCAGCCCTGCCGCCGCGTTGCCCCAACGCACATAGGGCGTGGCGCCCCGGTAGCCCTGCGCGTTGCCGAGCAACACCCCTTCCCGATGCTGCGGCAGCCGCTGCAATATCCTGCCGTCTGGGCCGATGATCGAAGTCACGCCGGTATTGGTCACGCGCAGCAGCATCCGGCCGCTTTCCAGCGCGCGCATCTGCGACATCTGGTCGTGCTGCGCAGCCGCATACGAATGCCCGTACCAGGCATCGTTGGTAAAGTTGGCCAGCAGCGTGGCTTGCGGCAGCGCCAGGATGATTTCCTCGCCGAACACGTCTTCATAGCAGATGTCGGTTCCGACCCGCTGTCCGGCAACATCGATCGGCGCCTGCAGCCGGTCGCCGCGCGCGAGGTCGCCCATCGGGATATCGAGCACGCCATTGATGAACCAGCCGAGCAGGGGCCTGAGCGGAATGAATTCGCCGAACACCACCAGGTGGTGCTTGCGATAGCGTTGTTCCGGGTCGGCGCCCAGCGAAAACACGCTGTTGTAATAACTGCCGTGATCGCGTTCAAAAACACCGTACAGGATATCGCCGTGGTTTTGCAGCGCATGGGCACGCAGCTGGTCAACCAGATCCTGCGGAACGTCGCGGCGCAGCATCGGCAACGCGGTTTCCGGCAGCAGGATCAGGCGTGCGTTGCTCTGCAGCACCAGGCGGCGATATGTTTCCAGCGTTCCCGCCAGCGCATCTTCGCTGAACTTGAGATTCTGCGCGATGTTGCCCTGCACCAGGGCCACCCTGACCGGCTCGCCGACCGGCTCAGTCCAGCTTACCCGGTGCAGCAGCGCGCCGGTTCCCCATAGCACTGTCAGTACCAGTACCGGGACGGCTATGCTCCGGGAAAATGCGGCCACCGGTGCGCGCTCCAGGTTCAGCCCGGCATAGGCGAGCAGCCCGGCGCTGGCTGCCGCGGCCAGCGAAACGCCATACACGCCGAACAGCGGCGCATAACCCGACAACGGACTGCCGCTGTGCGCATAGCCCAGGGTCAGCCAGGGAAATCCCGTGAAAATCGTGCCGCGCAGCCACTCGACCGACACCCATGCCGACGGCATCACCAGCACGATGCGCATTCCGACCGTTGCCGGAAATCTTGCCTGCACATATCCGGCCAATGCGGTGAACAGGGAAAGAAATGCGCTGAACAGCACCGTCGCGGGCAGCGCCAGTTGCATGGACATGTCCCCGTAATCGTGCAGCGCGACATAGATCCAGTTGACACCCGCACCGAACAGGCCCAGACCGAACGCGAAGCCGATCCATGCCGCGGCGCGCGGCGCGGCGGCGCGCTGCCACAGTGCGAACAGGATGGCGAGCGCGATCACCGGGACCGGATATATACCGAACGGTGCGAAGCCGAACACGCACGCCGCACCGGCCAGGAATGCCAGCACACAATTCTTCTTCAACAAACTCATATGGAAATTCCCGACGCCCGGTGAATCGCAAATCGCGCGAAGCATAACCGATGCCTTGCAAGTATTGTCAACTTATCCGGCCTGCCCTGCAGATACGCGGTTACGGCGCGAATTGCGCGGTTGCACCATCTTGGCGCCTTAAGTGGTACTCGTTCGGATTTCACGCAATGGAAATCTGCTTTAGCGAATTGAAGTGGCGAAGCGATATCGCCGCTGACTCAATCCTTCCGCAGCAGCAGCGGATTCACCACCTGTCGCAGCCGTTCTTTCGTCCAGGCCGGCTTTGCGTCGTCCCAGCCGTTGTCAACCAGAAGACCTTTGCGATCGATGACGAAGCTGACCGGGATGCGCCAGATACGGCCATAGTCGCCGGCCCAGGGGCTACCGAGCAGTCCCACCGGGAATTTCAGGCTCGCCGCAACTTCCTTCACTTTGGGCAGGTCTTCAGGTCCGTCGAGGCTGAAGCCCAGTACGCGCAAGCCTTGCCGAGCATGGCTTTCCGCGTAGGCTGAGAGCAGCGGCAACTCCTCGCGGCAGGGATCGCACCAGGTAGCCCAGAAAGTGGCGATCACGACCTGGCCGAGCAGGTCGCGTGTCGCGATGTTCCGCCCGTCCAGCGTGTGCAGCACCAGGGGCGGCGCCGGCTGGCCCACTTCCAGCTCGTTCGCAACAGCCAATCCGGGAAGCAGGCCTCCGGCAACCACGATGCCCATCCCGACTGCCCCCATCAACAGGGCACGACGCTGCAAGTCAGGACATGGTCCGGGCTGTTGTGCGCCCTTGCGACTGAAGCTGGATTTGCAAGTCATTTCAGCGTCCTCAAATTCGATGACCGAACATCCCCTGTCGGACAGTGCGCCCATCCGAAAGTGCCGCACCTGCGGACCCGCCGAAGCCGGTCAAAAGGCATGGCTAATCCCGACCGTGACCGTGTAATGCGGGAACAGCTGGTAGCCATCGAGATTGCTGTAAAGCGGCAGCTGCACAAACCCGTACATCTGCGTGTTTTTCATCACGTTCGCACTGACGCCCGGGCTCAGATACGCCACGGTGCCGGCTGAATTGGCCGCGTCGGCAAGTGCCCCGGCATCCGCATACCTGCGGGTGACATTCACCTGCAATTGCGGCACGATCTTGGGATCGGCCTCATAGCGGATGCCGAAGCTCACGCTGGCCAGATTGCCGGGACGGTAATCCTCCCCGGGCTGGTTTAAAGCATGCACCAGTGCCGCCTGGAATTGGCCGTTGACAAAGGCGTCGAAATTCTGGCTCACCGGTTGGTAGTAGTAGGCCCCGATGATCAGGTCGGTGCTGCCGGTGCCGGCCTGCAGGCTGGTGTCGAGGAGATTATCCGGGGACGCTTGCTGCGAATTCGGACCCGTGTTGAAGGCTGCGGGATTGCGCCCTGCCACGCCCGTACCGCTTGCATTGGGTCCGCCATAATCGCCGGTGGGCAATTTCACGCCAAGCTGAACCCCGAGATTGTGGGTAGGCAGCAGCCCCTGAAAGCTGGTGATGATTTTGATGTCGCCCAGTCCGCTAACGGTTGCGCCGCTCACCAGGTCGGGGGTGAGCGGGTTGGAAGCGGCGCCATAGGTCGTGTGGCTGCGGCCTATGTAGGGCACCAGCAGCCTGAAATTCCAGTCTGCGCTTGATGCATAGTCCAGGCCCAGGGTGAGGTAGCGGTTGATGGTTTGTTTCTCGACTTCCTGGCCGGCTCCGGGGTTAAGCGCTGCCACTGCGGAGGGCGAAATCGTGCCCGTGCCGGTACGCAACTGGTCCTGGCTGATGAAAGCGTAGTCCGCGCTCACCCGCCAGCCTGCCGTCGCCGAATATCCCATGGCCGCATCCGTGGACAGTGAGCAGCCGCATGTGGCGCAGGCAAGGGCGACATTGATTGCGGCAAAGGGCAACAGTGCAAGCGATGCGGCCATCGCGATTCGGAAGGCTTTTCGTACGGGGAACGTGTTATGAGCGGCATTCATTGCTTTGATTTCCTTTTACGATTTGATTGGTAATTAAAAATTATAGTTCGCTGTTGAATTGCGCTGCCCGCGCAGGTTGCTGCAGGTCATAGGCGATGGCGTCCTGAACGAAATAGCGCTTCTGTTATTTTTAAAAATCTGCGCAAATGAAATATGAGCGCCATAAACAAGCAAGGCGCCATAAGCCGCCCTGCTTTTCCGAGAAGCCGATCGCTTCTTATTGCATTTTCATTTGCATGTGTTGATGTCCATCGTCCTGCGGAGCACCGCTGTTTGCGGTCAACGGCTTCACTTCAGCCATGGCCTTGATTTTCACCACGCGGTGCTTGCCCACCCTGATTCTCAGCGTAAACGGCACCATTTCACCTTCTTTGAGCGGGGCCTTCAATCCGATCAGCATCAAGTGATAGCCGCTGTCTCGGAGATTTACCCGCTTGCCGACGGGCAGTTCAATGGCCTTTACCTGGCGCATTCTCATCATGCCGCCTTCCATCGCCATACTGTGCAGCTGCACCGTCTTGCAAGCCGGGCTGGACGCCCCGATCAATGTCGCGGATCGCTTGCTGGTAATGGACAAATCCGCTCCGGCCTGGTCCTGTCCGGGGGCGGTGGCACGTATCCAACCTCCGCCGGTCTCGATGTCTCCCGCATTACCCGCCGCATAGCTCCCGCTGGCGAAGCTCGCCAACAAAGCTGCAACCAGCCAACCGAACCGATTTAAATTTCTCATGATTTCTTTCTGTCAATAAAGGAAATACAGGGGTCGCCGCTTGAAATGATAAAAAGCCGAAATCACGCCATCATGCCAGCAGCGGAACCGCAATGAATACCTCAACGCCACTGGGGAAAAGCTGTGTTCACCAGATGCACATCGCCGCGATTTGGCAGTTCTGATTATTTCGCAATTGACCATACAGGGGAATGCGACATGATGTCGCACCCCCCGGCCGGTCTCTCCGATTACAATTGCGCGATGGGCAGATCGATCCTTTCCTCACTCCCCGGCCACGGTCAGTTGCGCCGCCTGGTCGCGTTGCGCGGCATTGCAGTCGCGGCGCAACTCGTCACGCTAGCCATGGTCCGGAAAATCCTCCAACTGGAACTGGACTGGCTGCCGATGCTGCTGACGATTGCAACCCTTGCCGCCGTCAATTTGCTCAGCTGGCTGCGCCTGCGCAACAGCAATATCATCTCCAACCCTGAACTGTTTGCCCAATTATGCGTGGACGTGGCTGGCCTGAGCATCCTGCTGTACTACAGCGGCGGATCGACCAACCCCTTCATTTCGCTGTACCTGTTGCCGCTGGTGATCGCCGCCGCGACATTGCCGCCGCGCTACACCTGGGGCATGGCCGTACTGACCACGCTGTGCTATTCCTTCCTGATGAAATTCTATGTGCCATTGCCCATGCCGCCCGGCCAGTCTCCCGCGGCAAACGGCATGCACGACATGGCCGGCATGGGCGGAATGGCCCAGGGAAGCATCTTCAGCCTGCACGTTCTGGGCATGTGGACGGGATTCGTGCTGAGCGCCGCCATCATCGCCTGGTTTGTCGTGCGGATGGCGCAGGCGGTGCGCCAACGCGATGAGATACTGGCGCGCGTGCGCGAAGAGATACTGCGCAACGAACGTATCGTCGCCCTCGGCACGCAGGCGGCCAGTGCGGCGCATGAGATGGGCACGCCGCTGTCCACCATGGCGGTGGTAATCGGCGAATTGAAAAATGATGTTACTGATAACCAGCCCGCATTGCAGGATAGCCTGGACGTCCTCGACGAACAGGTGCGCGCCTGCAAGCGCATCCTCGACAAGATCATGGCGAATGCGCAGTACAGCGGTGCGGCCTTGCCGCGAACTGCGGATGATTTGATGGACGATGTGGTGAACGAATGGCAATTGCTGCGCCCCACGGCGCAATATCATTACCGCTGCAGCGGTATTCAACCCGCTCCGCTTCTCAATGCTGACGTGACGCTGCGCGCCGCGCTGATGAACCTGCTCAACAATGCCGCAGATGCCAGCCCGCAGCCGATTGAAATATCATCCCGCTGGAACCGTTCTGTCTTCACGCTGGAAATATACGATCAGGGCGCGGGGCTCAGCGATGAAGCAGCGCTCAAAGCGGGCTCGGCATTCTTCACCACCAAGAAGGAGGGGCGCGGACTGGGCCTGCTTCTTGCCAATGCGACCATCGAGCGCCTGGGCGGCACGGTGCGCCTGTTCAACCGCGAAGAAGGCGGCGCCACCACCGAACTTACCTTGCCCGTCATTGCCGGGCCGGCATCCGGTGCAAGCATATGACCCGGGTGAAAAGATGACGGCGCCGCGCGAGGAAATTGCCTCCCTGTTGCTGGTGGATGACGACGCGACTTTTTGCAAAGTGTTGGGCATCGCCCTCGAGAGGCGCGGCTTTGCGGTGACGGTAGCCCACAGTGTGGAAGAGGCGATTCCGATCGCGGAAGCCTCGCCGCCGGAATATGCGGTGATCGATCTCAAAATGGGCGGCGCGCCGGGACTGGCCCTGATCAAGGTGCTGCATGGACTCGACCCGAATACGCGCATCGTGATGCTGACCGGCTATGCCAGTATCGCCACCGCCGTCGAAGCCATCAAACTCGGCGCGACCCAATACCTCGCCAAACCGGCCAATGCCGACGAAATCGTCGCCGCATTCAGACATGCCCCCGACGGCCATGCGCCGCTGAATACACAGCCCGCGCGGATAGAACGGCTTGAGTGGGAACATATACAGCGGATACTGAGCGAGCATAAAGGCAATATTTCAGCCACGGCCCGCGCGCTCAACATGCACCGCCGCACCCTGCAGCGCAAGCTGGCGAAATCGCCGCCGCCTTGAGGCTGATCAGGTTTCGGTAGCCGCACCGCCACAACCGGCCGCGTTTATTTCTCGCATCGCTGTGCTTTGTGCTTAAATCGCATCCTGCATATTCGACCAACAGATTCCCATGGAAAAGATCCGCCTGTCCAAACGCATGTCGGAACTCGGCCTGTGCTCACGCCGCGAAGCAGACAGCTATATCGAAAAAGGCTGGGTTGAAGTCGACGGTGAAATCGTCAGCGAGCTGGGCAGCAAAGTCTATCCCGACCAGCAGGTGTCGCTGCGCAGTCCGGCGCAAAACACCCAGCAACAGCGGGTCACGATCCTGCTCAACAAGCCGGTCGGCTACGTGTCGGGCCAGGCCGAGCATAATTACAAGCCCGCCATTGCGTTGCTGGACGACTCGTCGCACTGGGCAGAAGACCCGTCGCTATTGCGCTTCCACCGCAGCCAGTTGCTCGGGCTCGCCCCGGCGGGACGTCTCGATATCGACTCGCAGGGTCTGCTGGTGCTCACCCAGGATGGCCGTGTTGCAAAGCAGCTGATCGGCGAAGATTCCAATGTCGACAAGGAATACCTGGTGCGCGTGCAGGGAAAGCTTGAGGACAGCGGACTGGCCCTGCTCAACCAGGGTTTGAAACTGGACGGTAAATATCTCAAGCCCGCCAAGGTCAGCTGGCAGAACAAGGACCAGTTGCGCTTCGTGCTGCGGGAAGGGAAAAAGCGCCAGATCCGGCGCATGTGCGAACTGGTCGGGCTGGAGGTCACCGGTCTGAAACGCATCCGCATCGGGAAGGTAAAGCTGGGCAGGGTGCCGGTCGGCCAGTGGCGTTACCTGGCGCCTGGAGAACAATTCTGAGGATGGCCGATTTCCCGGCGTGAAGTCATGCGTTGGCGAAACGCACTTCCAGCTCCTTCAGGGTCGCGGGCCGCCCGAAATACCAGCCCTGGCCGAAATCGCATCCGATTTCCTTGAGTCTGTCCCGCACGCCTTCGCTTTCGACGCACTCGGCAACCACGCTCATACCCAGCGAATGCGCCAACGAAACCGAAGAGCGCACGATTTCGAAGCTTTGCGGAGAGGTCAGTATCGGCACGACAAACGCGCCATCGATTTTCAGCGTACCCAGCGGATAGCGCTGCAAATGCCTCAACCCGGAATGCCCTGCACCGTAATCGTCGAGCGCAAGGCTGCAGCCCAGTTCGATCAGCTTGTTCATGATGCTGGTCGCGGCTCCCGGTTGGTCGACCATCATGGTTTCCGTCAGCTCCAGTTTCAATTCCGACGGATGCATGTTCCGGATGGCCATGATGTTGCGCACATCCTCCGCCAGCATCGCGTTGTTCAATTGCGCAGGCGACAGGTTGACGCTGACGAAGGGCGAGTCTGAATCGGTGAATTGTTTCAGGGTCGCCCAGTCCCGGCCGGCACGATCGAGCGTCCACAGACCGATCTCGTGTATCAGCCCGGTTTGCTCCGCGATCCACAGGAACTCATCGGGCTGCAGCGGCCCCTCGGCCGGGTGGTGCCACCGAATCAGCGCTTCGAAACCGGCAACGGCGCCATCTGCGATTCTGCATATCGGCTGGTAGTAAAGATGGAATTCGCCATGATTCAGGGCGCGCTGCATGCCGTGCGCGAGCGAGAGTTTTTGCGTCGCTTCGCCCCTCACGGAGTCGAGTCGTTTCAGTTGCTCCGGTGTGACAACCGCGCTCGAAGAAGACAGCGTGGAACCGTCGTTGCGGTTCCTGAATCGCTCCAGGATGACCAGCAGCAAATGGCGCAGTACCGGATCGCTTTTTTCCAGCAGCTGTTCCACCATCTTGCGCGGGATGGGCACCAGCACGGTTCTCTCAACTGCCCTCACCGTGGCGGTACGGGGCTGGTAATCGATCAGGGAAATCTCGCCGAACAGTTCGCCCTTGCCGATCATCCTGATCCTGCGTTCGCCGGCCTGGTTCACGACCAGAATCTCGACCACACCTTCTTCGATGAGATATGCGCAGTCCCCGCCGTCTCCGGACCTGAAAATATCCTGGCCAGCCGAAAAAACCTCCCGGTCAAACTCATCAAACAACATGACGTTCCCCATCAGTTCTTCAGAATCGATTATTTCAAGGGCGCGAATTCCAGCGGCTGTTCTGTGTCATCCGGCGCGGCTTGGCAAGAGCGGGGGCACTTTAACATCAATCAACAGGCAGGCGGGACAAATCATTGCGGCTGAACAGCCGGCCTGCAGACACGCATTTTCAGGGGTCACACTTTATCTGGGGCAGGCTGCTTGCGTTCGACCAGCATCGAGTAGAGTCTGCGGCTGTCCACGCGCAATACGGTAAATATCAGGCCCCCGATCTGGATGTGGTCGCCGCGCTTGGGCAACTGCCCTGCCGCCTTGAGTACCAGCCCGCCGACCGTGTCGTACTCTTCGTCGCTAAAATCCGTTCCCAGCGCCGCGTTGAAATCCGCAATCTCGGTGTCGGCTTTTACACGGTAGTGTCCCACCGCATCCGGAATGATGTTGTCCTCGTCGTCGTCAAAATCGTACTCATCCTCGATGTCACCGACGATCTGTTCCAGCACGTCCTCGATGGTCACCATGCCGGAAACACCGCCGTACTCGTCCACCACCAGCGCAATGTGGTTGCGGTTGCTGCGGAAATCGCGCAGCAGCACGTTGAGGCGCTTGGCTTCCGGCACGAAAACCGCCGGGCGCAACATGTCGCGCACGTCGAATTTCTCGCCGGCGTAATAACGCAACAGGTCCTTCGCGAGCAGGATGCCGATAATGTTGTCTTTGTCGCCTTCCATCACCGGAAAACGCGAGTGGGCGGTTTCAACGACAAATGGGATGAATTTTTCCGGCGGCTGGCTGATGTCGATGACATCCATCTGCGCGCGCGGAATCATGATTTCACGGACCTGCCGCTCGGAGACCTGCATCACCCCTTCCATCATCGACAGGGCATCGGCATCCAGCAGGTTGCGTTCGTATGCGGAATGCAGCAATTCGACAAGCTGCTCGCGGTCTTCCGGCTCGCGCAGCAACATCGTGGAAAGCCGCTCCAACAGACTGGGTTTGTTACTTCCCGGGGGTTCCATTTCGTGGGGATATCAAATTCGATAAGGATCAGGATAACGCAATTTTAGCATTAGTTGGATTTCCAGTTGCTCCATCTCGGCCGCATCCGCGTCGTTTTCATGGTCGTAGCCCTGCAAATGCAGCGCGGCATGCAGGGTCAGGTGCGCATAATGCGCAGACAGATCCTTGTGCTGCGCTGCCGCTTCACGCTCCACAACAGGCGCGCAAATCACGATATCGCCAGCCAGTGTCTGCATGTCGTCGTAAACAAAGGTCAGCACATTGGTCGCGTAATCCTTGCCGCGATAGGTCCGGTTCAGTTCGAGCCCCTCGGGTTCGTCGACGATGCGCAGCGTGATGATCGCGTCGCGCCGCAATGCGGTTCTGATCCAGCGCCGGAATTGCGCGCGTGTCGGCAGGCGCTGCGGGTCGCTCGCATACTGCACGGCCAGCGAGAGCGAGGGTGACGATCCTGCCTTTCCCGCAAGTATCATGCTGCATCCGGCACGATTTCCCCGCGCAGCGTGTGACGCACCACCCGGGTTATGTTCAGGTTGACAAAACTGCCGATCAGGTCGGCTGCGCCGCTGAAATTCACCACACGGTTGTTGTCGGTGCGCGCGGCGAGTTCAAGGCCATCCTTTTTCGACACGCCTTCGACCAGTGCGCGCTGGGTGGTGCCCAGCATGGTTTGCGCCACGCCATTTTCCAGCTCGGCAAGACGATTCTGCAGGCGCTTCAGGCGGGCGGCCCTGGCCTCGAACGGGGTGTCGTCGCGCAGTTCGGCGGCCGGCGTGCCGGGACGCGGACTGTAAAGGTAGCTGAAGCTGTTGTCGAAACCGGTTTCGTCGACCAGCTTCATGGTCGCCTCGAAATCCTGCTCGGTCTCGCCGGGGAACCCGACGATGAAATCGGAGGTGATGCAGATATCCGGGCGCGCGGCCCGCACCCTGCGGATGATGGATTTGTATTCGAGCACGGTATGGCCGCGCTTCATTGCCGCCAGTATCCGGTCCGATCCGGACTGCACCGGAAGATGCAGGTGGCTGACCAGTTTGGGCGTGGATGCATAGATATCGATCAGCCGCTGGCTCATGTCCCTGGGATGAGACGTGGTAAAGCGCAACCGGACAATGTCCTCCAGCGCGGCGATGGCCTGCAGCAGATACGCGAAGTCGACGGGTTCACCGTCCTCGCCGGCGCCGCAGTAGGCATTCACATTCTGGCCCAGCAGCATGACTTCCTTCACGCCCTGCGCGGCGAGCTGCCGCACTTCGCGCATCACGTCAGCGACCGGACGCGACACTTCCTCGCCGCGCGTATAGGGCACCACGCAGAACGTGCAGTATTTGCTGCAACCTTCCATGATCGATACATAGGCCGAGCCGGACCCGGTTTGCGGCAGCGGCAGCTGGTCGAACTTCTCGATTTCCGGGAAACTGATATCGACCTGCGGGCGTCCGCTTGCGCGTCGCGCCCGCAGCATTTGCGGCAGTCGATGCAGTGTCTGCGGACCGAATACCAGATCGACATAGGGCGCACGCTTCAGGATTGCCGCGCCTTCCTGGCTGGCCACACAGCCTCCGACGCAGACCAGCAGATCGGGATTGGCCTGCTTGAGCGGGCGGATACGACCCAGATCGGAAAACACCTTCTCCTCCGCTTTCTCGCGTATGGAGCAGGTATTGAACAGGATTACATCGGCCTGTTCGGGATAGTCGGTCGGTTCCATGCCCTCATGGGCGCGCAGCACATCTGCCATCCTGTCCGAGTCATACTCGTTCATTTGGCAGCCGAAAGTCTTGATATGGAATTTTCCTGGCACGCTACCCTGTGGCACGCAGGGTGCCGATTGATTGCGTTGGTGGTGATAGGTGGATTTGAACCACCGACCTCAGCGTTATGAGTGCTGCGCTCTAACCACCTGAGCTATATCACCGCGAAGAGCGCGGCATTGTCCGGATTTCACCCTATTTTGTCAATGCGCAGGAAACCACATTCAACTCGCTGCCGGGAAAATCCTTCTGCAACGCGGTCAATTTTGCAACTGTCCCTGCGTCGAGCCCGTCCAGCATGAATATCGTCGCTTTCAACTTGCTGGCCCGCTCGCCCACTTTCGCGGTATGCACGCCTTTTGCGTGCATGTAATTCAGGTAGTTCTGCGCTGCTTCCCTTGTTTTGAACACGCCCAGCGAAATGGCATTCTGCCAGCGGCCGCTACCCTGAATCACAAAATAATCCGTGATGCCCAGCGCCTTGATCTCCGCGATCTTCCGGTTGACCGCTGCCTTGTCTTTAAGCGGCGGGAAATATACCCAGTAGCCCCTGTCGCGCTCGACCTGGCGCTGGCTCAATTTGCCGGTCAACTGCATCGCGGACAGATCAGCCGTTGCTCGCGACAGATCCGGACCGGAAAAGTCACCCCATTCCAGGCAGGCAGTCGTACCCGGGCTGGCTGTCGCAGTCACTGCCGGGTGATTCGGAATGGATGCGACTTTGGGCGGGGCGGCAACCGGGACAGCGGCCGGGGCCGCAACGGGCGCTACCGGCGCCAGAACAGGAACCGGAACTGCGACGGCCCTGGACGGCGGCGGCACCCGCGTCAGGGTGTTGCGCGGCGCGGGAATCAGCCTGATCATGTCACCGTTCATATCGGGTTGCGCCTGTACTTCCGGTTCGCCCATGCCAAATCCGTTGCTCTTCATCACGGCAAACAGAACCGCATTGCCCAATAGTAATATCCAGAATAATTTTCTCATCGCGTTTTCCAGTCCCGAATCCTCAACGGCAATCTGCCTCCCGAGCCATCAACAGCAATCCCTGCAGCACCAGGTTATCCACGACTTGCGGCGGTGTAACCAGGCGCTGCCGGTCCAGGTGCGGCAGCAATAGTTGCGCAGCCCCGCCGCTCAATAGCAGCGGCGCGTGATCATCGTCAAGCAGATTATATTGCCGCTCGATCGCGCCGCAACTTGCCTGGATCGCACCGCTGTAAATTGCGTCGGCGCTGTTCTGCGGAAAAGGCACGTACGATCCCTGCGCCGATTTGAGCTGGTTTGCCGCGGATGCCAGACTGCGCTGCATCAGCTCGATGCCGGGCAGAATCAGGCCGCCGATGAATTCACCCTGGCCGGACAACATATCCACCGTGGTCGCGGTGCCGCTGTCCACAACCAGGCATGCCCGCTGCACCCGGTGCCATGCCGCGATCAGTGCGGCCCAGCGGTCGCTGCCCAGCTGCGCGGGCTCGGCATAGCGGTTGCGCACGCCACATTGATTTTCGCACGCCCCGATGAAACGGGGCGGAACGGAGATAGCCGACCCGATATCGCGAATATGCCGCGCACCTGCTTCGCCGGCAACGTTGCTCGCCCAGATTTGCCGTATCTGCTGCAAACCGGAGGCGGGGTTCCGCCGGGCAAGCTGTTCGGCGATGCCCTGCGCCAGGCTGCTTGCCTGCGCGGTCGGGATCGCACCGTCGCAAAGCCAGCCTCCGCCGTTCGCCAGCGCCCACTTGATGCGCATATTCCCTGCGTCTATCAGCAGCTTCATTCTGTCACCGTCGCGTCAATTGTCGGCGCATCGCACCGAAGGCCGATTGGATCGCGCGGCCGCATCGCGTCTTCAGTTTGCCGTTTCCATCGCATCGCTAGTACATCCCGATTTCACCGGAATTGAAATTCCGCATTCCCATTGCCGTTTCCAGCGACAACTCGCCGTTATCGCTTACCCCGCGTGCAATGCCGCTGACCGTCTTCCCGTCCGGCATTTTCAGGCTGACCTGGCTGTCCTGGTAAGCATGGTATCGCTGCCACTCCTCGCGGAACGGCGCGAATCCGCCGTTCGCAAACTGCCCCAGCACGGGCGCCAGTTCCAGCAGCAACAGCGCCAGCAACTGATTGCGCGTTGGCATTGGGGTACAAATTTCATCCAGCGCGCAGGCGGGATGACCGATTTGCCGCACCAGACTGACCGGCAAAGTGCAGTTCAGGCCGATGCCGATCACCACTGCGCTGGGACCGAACATATCGCCCTGCGCCTCAACCAGCACACCGGCCAGTTTTCCCTGAGCGGTAACGACGTCATTCGGCCATTTCAGCCGTACACCCTGCGCATTGAGTTTTTTCAGGACCCGCATCTGGGCAATGCCTATTGCCAGGCTCAAACCTGACAGCGCGTTCAGGCCGCAATCGAAACGCCACAGCAGCGAAAAGGTCAGTGCTGTGCCCAGTCCGGAAAGCCAGGTGCGTCCCATGCGCC